>JBGSSB010000032.1:0-11530 GCA_041737255.1 Chlamydiales bacterium
CGGACTCTAAAACAAAAAGAAGAAGGCTATGTCGAAAGGGCCGAGCCTGCATTAGGCATAACTCAGTAAAACGGGCCGGTCCCTGCGATTATGCGATTTTTAAAATTAATATCTTTTAAGACTGGCCCTTATCGTAGCACATGTAGACAAGAAGCCTCAGTTACGTGCCAATACCGATAAAATAGTATGTTATTTTTCGAAAATCGCATAATCGCAGGGACCGGCCCGTTCCACCTTAAATACTCAAAGCACAGGACACGGCCACAATCATTAACGATGCTTAGGAGAGCTGCCATAAAAATGATTTGCGTTGTGGCATATTCGAATATAACGCATTATAATTCGCTCATTTTCAATAATTTAAGATAAAAGGAACAATATGTCATTAATAAAAAATACCTCTAAACAATCACATGAGCGCAACTACATCAGCTTTACTAGAGCAATTCAGCTAGTTATACTTTCCGCCGTTTGTTTAAGCCTATCAGGCTGTGCAAGCATCGCAGGAAGTAACACCCGTGCTGTAAAAGTAGAATCGCAACCGGTTGGTGCGGCAATTTATGTTGATAACCAGCGATTCGGAACTACACCTGCTGTTATTACATTACCAACATATATCTATGGTGGAAAAAGTGTAACCCTCAAAAAAGAAGGATACCAAGAACAAACCATGAGAGTTAACAGTGAGTTTCAGCCAATTGCATTATTGGATATTTTCCTCTGGCCAACCTTTATAATTGACGCTGCAACTGGCAATCTTGTAAAAATCGACCCAGCAAACTTAAATCTTTATGCTGATCTACAACAAGTTACTCCAGCACATCACCCCCTGTTAACTGCGCCGTAAAAATAGGGATTTTTATATAAAAAACCCAGGCCACTGAGATGCGCGATTCATGGTGAATTGCACATCTCGGGGGTCTGTCCCAATCATCAAAAAATGAGTTTTCTTGTTTCTTATTCAGAAGCAACTCATCATACATCACTTACTTTTAATAACTTATATAATAAGGGCAATTATGCATATAGTACCAGCTGACCTACCACATACACCTCAACAAATGATTGAGCGAGACGTTTCCACGTTTCAGTTAGCCTCAACAAAACTTCCCAAGCTAAAAGATCTACCTTCAAAGATCTCGACCAATAAAATTACAATAGGATCTTTCGGTGGTGCACATTCACACATTGCAACGTATCAAAAAGGCGGTGCAATCAAAAAAGAAGTAATGATTGTTACGATAATTAATGATCAATCTGGCAAATTTCAAAAATACACCCAAATTATGTTCTATGGGAGCGAGCCCGTACATCAGTCAATCAACTGGACAACTGAAACAGTGAACGGAATAACAATTTTCACTCACATATACAAGGACTTCTTTGTCTACTCGTCCGATTATGCACAGTACATTGTAAAAAGATAACCCTAATATCCTAAAGAAAACGGAGGTCAACCCTGTTACAACGATACTTTATCGGGTAGAAGTGTCATTGTGCAGGCTTGATCCCGTTTTCTACGACCCCGTTTTCAACTGTTAACTAAGCAAAATGTAAGATTTTTCTAATTCTTGACCCTTTCACATTCATTATAGATCAATAAATAGAAAGAATCGCATACCCCGGCCCCTTTTATACAACAAAGCATTGGTTTCAATCCACGCCCCCACATGGGGAGCGACTTGGTCATTTTGGACGGGTCATAGCATCCAGTACGTGTGTTTCAATCCACGCCCCCACATGGGGAGCGACGTTGAGAAAAATCTGATCGACGAGTGTATTAACGACGTTTCAATCCACGCCCCCACATGGGGAGCGACGGCGCCAAGGTTGTAGCAGCAGAGTAGTAAAAAAGTTTCAATCCACGCCCCCACATGGGGAGCGACGTTGACGTATGATCCCTAAGTTTTTTGAAGTAATGTTTCAATCCACGCCCCCACATGGGGAGCGACTAGCTCGTGCCTGCATCGGGGCTTGGTCGCACTGTGTTTCAATCCACGCCCCCACATGGGGAGCGACGAAGGCAACCCAACTAACGGTTTCTTTTTTAGTGTTTCAATCCACGCCCCCACATGGGGAGCGACCAATGATCATGGTACAGAAACAAACAATTTGTTACGTTTCAATCCACGCCCCCACATGGGGAGCGACCACCATCTTTTGTCTTGTGGATACCGTAAAATTGTTTCAATCCACGCCCCCACATGGGGAGCGACAATGAGAATTTCTCTAATTCTGTTATTCAGTTCTAGTTTCAATCCACGCCCCCACATGGGGAGCGACGTATATAATGTAGCTACTGTGCCTAGTGAAGTAGTTTCAATCCACGCCCCCACATGGGGAGCGACTCTTGTGAGCTTTGCGCATCATCCACGGCTCTCGTTTCAATCCACGCCCCCACATGGGGAGCGACTTATTGTATACTATCCTTTATCAATAACAATTGGAGTTTCAATCCACGCCCCCACATGGGGAGCGACTTGTTTGTTTCTGTACCATGATCATTGTTTATTTGTTTCAATCCACGCCCCCACATGGGGAGCGACCTTTTTGAATAGTTGCGAAGAATTTTTAGAAGAAGTTTCAATCCACGCCCCCACATGGGGAGCGACAGTTTTCACAGCTGTTACGGGTCTCAAAGTATATGTTTCAATCCACGCCCCCACATGGGGAGCGACTTCGGAGACGAAATATTAGTGCTTGATCTTATTATGTTTCAATCCACGCCCCCACATGGGGAGCGACTCTCAAAAAAAATGCAACACATTGGAGCCTACACGTTTCAATCCACGCCCCCACATGGGGAGCGACGAATCGAGCATAAAACAAAGATTAGGTATATTAAGTTTCAATCCACGCCCCCACATGGGGAGCGACCGCTTAAAGCGTACATAAAACGATCTATAAGATCCGTTTCAATCCACGCCCCCACATGGGGAGCGACTAGTGCAACTGTAAAAACGATAAATTCTACATTGGTTTCAATCCACGCCCCCACATGGGGAGCGACATTAAATCATAACTGGAATCAGTTTGCATTAAAGTTTCAATCCACGCCCCCACATGGGGAGCGACTCTTTGAGTATAAGTCACTAGAAATCAATAAGCAAGTGCTTAACACGCGCGAACCTAGCCGAATTCTACATCTTGAATGTCTAAAAATTAATTTAAATTTACGAAAGGGACTAATCTTTAATGCTTTGCACTCTGCGCGACTCTTCGGAGTGATGCATGTGCACTTATAGTTCGCACTTATAAGAACACTAGTTAATTAAATAATAAGTTGACCCTCTGGATCATATGCAGGTCGGGCACCAATATGCTCAATTTTCCGCTTCCAGTTACTTCCGAGAAAGTAGAACCTCAGACTGTCTTTTTGCGGATCGATAGTAGAAGTTAATTTTTTTGAAAGAGTCACCCATAACGCCGGATCAACTAGACATTCAAAAACTGAATTCTGAACACGCTGTCCATAATTTTTGCATATTTTTGCAACATGCCTAAGTCGTTTTTTTCCACCTTCCGTTTCCGTGTTCACGTCGTAAGTTACAAGAACTAACATCTTTCTCTATCCTCTGTATTATTTCCATATAAATGTAGGATACCCATCTAAATCACCCCTAAGATAACGCGCCAACAATAACGCCTGAATATGTGGAATCAATCCAATAGAAATTTTTTCCGCAAGAAAAGGGTGGTAAATCTCTTCCTGCTTTCTTTTCTGATAAGCAATAAGCACTTCTTTACGGGTATCATCGTCCATACGAATATCTCCAGAATCTGATTTGACAAACCCCTTCCCTCTAATTTGAAGTCTATTCACAAGCGTAAGGGCAAGACGGTCTGCGATAAAAGCTCTAAATTCCTCCATTAAATCCAAAGCAAGACTTTGTCGTCCAGGCCGATCTTTATGGAGATACCCTACCGCTGGATCAAGGCCAACCGCTTCGAGAGCAGAGGCTGTATCATGAGCCAATAATGTATAAATAAACGAAAGCAATGCATTCATATTATCTAAAGGGGGCCTGCGACTGCGCTCTTTAAAAAAGAAGCTTTCTTTTTGTGCTAGAATCAAGTAATCAAAAACCGAAAAATAGTTTTTTGCAGCATCACCCTCAATACCCCTTAAAACATCCAACTCTTCTACCGCAAGCAATTTGTAAGCTAACCGTGCCAAATAAGCAGCAACAGACGTAAGTAGTTCATTTGATGTCGTATTTTGTGAATCACGCACTGCGCGCATCAAAACAGTACGGGAATTTGCTATTTTTCCTAATATCACAGAACGAGCAATTTTCACCGACCATTCCGGGTCATCAGCTCTACGATACTGCTCTCGTCTTAAGAGTACATTTCCTGAAACGGGACCTTGCACTTTTGCTAAAAACCTCCCATGGTCACTCAAAAATGATATCGCTACATTTTTTGAAGCACACAGGTGCATAAGTGATGGCGTACACATAATATTTCCGAAACAGACTATGCCTTCCAGAAGATGAATCGGAAATTGATGTTTAATTTTTTTATCGACATGAGCCAAGACATTTTCTCCTTCCTTGGAGAGATATGTCTTTTTACTGGTAATATAAAGAGTATTTAGTAGCTTTTTCATAATTCAACTTGAACTCCTTCAATCCCTTTCACAATGGTATTTAAATAATTTTCCACATTTTTAGAGCCATTTGTACACGCAGGCATGCATCAATTTACCAACGAACAGTTTAGACATTTTTTCTCGAATTTAGCAGGTGGAGTTTTCTGTGCATTAGCTACACTATGCAACTGTTGAATAAGTTGAATTGTTTGTTCTCTCAGCATAGCATCGAATTCAACCTCTAATCGCCTATGGATTTCTCCGTAAAAGAAAGCTCCTTTTGGAATCGTCACTTTTAACATTTCTTCAAGACAAAGAGCCTGCGCACAAAGCTGAACAGAATCACACAATCCTTTTTTTGGACTACCTCTTTTATATTCGATGGGATATGGAACCGCACAATTGCCTGTATTACTACGATGAAACTCAACAACATCAGCAATACCAGTTAGACCTAATTTTAGGGATCTAAGACGAAGACTCCGAACAATTTTGATATCTCCTCGCGATTCATGTTCAGGAGTATCCACTCTTTCATGGAGACACTTTCCTTGAACTGTGAGTCGATTTTCTTCCCATATTTGTTCCAGATGAATAAGAGCCCACTGTCTTTCACAAAACATAAGGTGCTGAAGGGCCGACAACGGCAACAAGTCATCATCTGAAAACATTAAACTTCAACCTCTACATCCGTAAGTTATTTCGTTTAAGATAGATTTACCGCTTGCCTATGGGACCAGCAAGGCGGAGACCAAATAACAAAGCAGCAAACAATCACACACCATATGAATGATTTAAATTTTTAATTAGCCACAATGGGCACGTAGCACACTTCAGCCGTTTAAGCAAATATCGAAAATACTAACATATTTTCAAAATACTTAAACGACTCTGTGTCCTTGAGTTTTACATGCCCACTTTTCGAATAAGTTTTACACCAACAAGGCCCTCTTCCGCTACATCCACAACATAGTCAGCAAAAGAACGGGGCGCCCTATCTGCATTTTTCCGTGAAATTGATATACGAGCAAAGAGATCACTTGCATGAGCATTACCCATTTTCGAGTCGTGCTCAAAAATGTAAAGCCCGCGGGTCGCCATCATGCCGCGCGATGCAGATCTATCATGATCAAACATGTTTGCAAGTGCTTCCCAAAGCAATTCAAGATCTACTTGAGAAAACCCGGTTTGGTTTGCCAACGGTGCAGATATAAATCCATGCGCACGATAAAGCCCATATGGCACAGTAAACTTGCGTCCCATTGTACGGTTGTCCCCAGATTGTTTTTCGGATTCCGCTTCCGTCGCTACAGCCATCCTAGTTATGCAGTGCTCAAGTGCGATAACTGGATCGATGGACCGGGCAAACGTCAACTGAACAGGCCCTCGAACCTGCCCACAATTAGGGGCGGACTTCAACGACATCACAGCACCAAAGGCTCGAATGTCAAAAAAGTTTCTGCACATCCAGTCTCTACCCTTCTCTACCTCTTCAGCTTTAGGCTTTCGCGCCTTGACAGTCTTTATTGATGTCTCGATAACCGCTTTTACATCCTTCAATGGCTTCAGCTCTTGTAATTGAACCTTAATAGCCTTAACATCGGCGTCAGAAGCAACCACCAGGTCTACTCGGTCATCATCTCCATCGTCAATTCTTAAACCTTCAATTTGCTCTACAATTTCTCGTAAATCATCAACGAGGTTTAGAGGGATATTTGCACGTGATTCTTCACCAAGAGCTATCCCCAAGTCCTTAAATGCCTGGGTATGTGCCCTACCAAGCACAGCTTTTTCTTTTACATAAATGTCATAAGGGCTTTCTATTCCCTTTTTTAATCCCACATAATTTCGTAGCTTTCTCTTGATACACACATCGGTCACAAGACCATGACCTGACTCAGCATCTACTCTTGGTAAATTACCCGCATCGGGATCGCCGTTGGGATTGCCATCTACAACATCAAAAAATAATACAAAATCGTATCTTTTTGTGATCTCACTCATCTATTTTCTCCTGTTATGTTTTATCCTAAAAAACGTAACCTACATTTACGTTTTTGAATTCTTATAAAAATCCTGCCTCTGGTGATAATAACCGATTGCGAAGCGACCTTGTTCATGAAGATCCAGATGCGCAGGAAAATCATCGACTCTGCCGACAATTTCAGAAAGCTGCCTCTCGAAATTTATGACACGACCCTTGCTACTCATTTTCGCCAAATGATGATTTTTTAACCGCAAAAGGGTGGCAAAGACTGTAACGGGGGTTGTACATGCCGCACCATAAAAGCGCTCGCGTATTGTTGCGTTAAGCCCAGGATTCGCTTCTTCCTGCACCTTCTCCAGTACAGCAAATAGACGCCCAAGCTGATAGCCTATGGATGGCTGACTACGATCAAGGGTCACGGTAATCTCCTTACAATTTTTGTTTAAATAAACTCTATAATATCTATTTAGATAAGCTTTAATAAGTGCAGCACGCACCGGCTTGACGCGAAATGCGGTATCACTATGAATCCTGCGGAGTGCAGCTTGTAAAATAGTTGCCGGATAGGGCGTTCCCGCAAGAATTGTACTCATAAAATCTCCAGCTACATTTGGCGGAACATTCTCGCTTTTGTCCTGTGTGGCAATATTCACCAGGAGTCGCCAAATTGAGTAAAATTCCGGTTCATTATTAGGCTTAACGACATTGAGATCGTCGAAGTGCTGTATTATTCTCTTCGCAAACTCGCCTACAGTCCCAATCTGCCAAAAGCGAACAGCAATTCGTGCTGCATTAGGCGCAAGGCCAAGCACATAAAATTGGCAACTGCTGTCATCTTCGCAATAAGCGCCTGTATTGACTGAGTCAAAAAGCGCCTTCAATTTGACAGTTCCAGCATGAGGATCGTCCTTGGGGGGGTCGGAAAAGAAACAACTAAAATCTGATTCGAATGCCGTTTGCTTTTGTGACCAACAAATGACTGTATCAGTGCCGACTGACATTCGTTGCTTGGAATCCCTACGCAGCAGGTTATTTAGTCCTGTAGTATACGCAAACGCCGCACTCTCGCCGACTGGCGCATTGCATCCCTGATCCTTATTAAACGACCTAAAAGCATCTAGGTTAAATGAAATAATGTTAGCACCAGAGCTTTGAGCACCATTAACGCCCTTTAATGACGGATGTAAACGTGCTATATTGCACCGGTGTCCCGTCACTAAACAAAGTCCTTCGCTGCTTTTGTCTGCCTCACGTTCAGAAATAGCCTTCTGTACCGCTTCGCATTCACAAATTAATCTATGTTCACCTGTAATCCGGAAAGACAAAATTGGATTTTTTTCTGAAATTTCAGCCCAATATACTTCAGCCACTAGTCGTTCCATAGAAACAGTTTCCAAAAAACCAAGAACCAATTGCACTTCAGCTACCTGACCGATCTCTTGGAGTCGTTCTCTAAAAGCTCTTTTCTGCTTTTCCGCACGTGCAGGATTGCCCGCTATATCGACACCAAAAACATAACCGGCGACATCCCATAAAAGGTTTGCTTGTACGTTTACTGTTTTTTTCAAAGATTGCGGCACAATAAATGATCGCGCACGTTTCCTTTTTCCTTCACCCTCCCGCGTATCCTCAATCCTTACAAGATTTCCTTCTCGGTCTAGAACAATGATGAAAGGTATCTCTTTTCGCTCCCACCCTTTTGGTGCAATCCGATTGTCAGGGTCATTCGCCATTCGATGGTAATAGTTCTTTAAAGCCTGCAATATCATGAATACACCTCGCCACTATTAATTTTGGGCACCTGGACGACGCCATTTTTGATTTCTGCCTTGAAGAATAACGGTATAATATTACCTGGATCATCGAAATTCATATCGTAAAGCATAAAACCTAAATCGCGTGAATCGGATATTGGTGGCACTAAAGTAGTTGTGGGATCAACAAGTCTGAAATCACAAGAAAATTCGCGACATCCTAAATAGGGCCTATGAAAACACTGCCCTTTTCGGGCTCGCCGTTCAAACATAGCGGCATATTTAGCCTCAGTTTCGTCAGTACGAAAAAATTGCGTCTGTTCACCGGACTCGGCCCAACATTCTGACGATGCAACAGAGTTGTAATGCTTACGTTTGTCAGGATCTAGGAGCTCAAACTGAGCGTAAATCCGATAATGCACATCACGTAAAAACAGACCCGCTCGCTGTTGTCTTTCCTCCTCTATATTAAATCCCATACGCGCATCCGACTTACCGGAAAGCTGCGCCAAGGTAGGAGCTTGCATTATCTTACCCACTTCATTACGCCTCACAGAAATCCACTTAATAGGATTAAGTATTTCGATTCTAGAGATGTGCCAACGCATGGACGGTTTCCATAATATTGCTTCATAAATAGCCCGAGCAGCCGACGGTGTCATCACATCATAGCTGACACGCTCAACTTTCATTTCAGGCCGGGTGAAGCAGGCGTAGTCACCCCAAACTTCAAGACACCAATCTTTCATATAGTCTCCTAATAAAATTACAAAATAAATAGGTCGGGATCGTCTGGAACCTCATCAACGAGCAGACCTCTTATCTTGTCATACTGCAATTCTGTTGTTACAGCGTAAATACCCGTATCCGGGCTAACCTCTTCGATGCACCCCAACTTCTGCAACATAAAAAAATCCCTATTATAAATACGCACCGAATAGCGCTGAAGCTTACGGAGAAGCCATCTTTCTGGCCCATTAACCTTAAGCTTATCGATCAATCTCACTCCCTCACGATAACGGACGAGAACTGTCTTTTGCGCCTTGTCGTCAATTATGCAAAATTTCTCGGCAGCACTCCTAAACTGAATACCAAGTTCGTCATGATTAGGCTTAAGCAAATCGACAATTCCTTGCTCATCAAGTGAATTTACCTTCCAGTAAAGCTCAGAAAAAAACCGTTCAAAGACCGAATGATCGAGCGGATCAGGAAGGCCCTCTTTAAGCATAATCGCGGTGCTATCCGCAGCCTTTCTTAAAATTCCAGGTGGCGATTTCTTGGGAGGAATAAACACCACTACTCGACCTTTTCCTCCCAGTTTCCCCTCTCTGTTACAACGGCCAGCTGCTTGCGCAATCGAATCAAGCCCTGCCAGCGCACGATATACGACTGGAAAATCTATATCAACGCCCGCCTCAACTAGCTGAGTGCTAATTACCCTCACCGGCTCGTCGCTGCAAAGTTGATTCTTGATTTCTGCAATGATATCACTACGGTGTTGGCCACACATAAGAGCTGATAGGTGAAAAGTACCCTCTGGCATTAGCTTATGTAGGCTGCGACAGCTTTTGCGATCCGATACAACACACAGTACCCTTTCCTCTTTACAAAGATCTTTTGTCAAATCTTCCCATGCAACAGCATTCAACCAATCTTTAGGCAGTTCAACTGCGACTCTTTTTAAACTTTTATAGAGAGCGGGTACATCGTTGATAATTTCACGTATCGAATCTTTGGGCAACCCCTTTTCGAAGCCACTCCTCTGCTCGAACGCCGGCTGCGTGGCGGTTGAAATGACGAACGTTACCTGATAACGCTGCCGCAACAACTCCATTGTTTGCAATATAGGCATTAAATATTGTGCAGGCATTAACTGCGCCTCATCCAAAACTACTACGCTCCCCACTATATTATGGAGCTTTCGACAACGACTTGGTTTAGATGCAAAAAGACTTTCAAAAAACTGCACAGACGTAGTAACGATGACCGGAGCGTCCCAATTTTCAGCAGCCAGTCTCGCTTTATAGGAAAAATTATTTTCATCAAGGTTGCAATGATGTTCAATCACCTGATCATCACCAATCGCATCCCTAAATACGTCGGCGTTTTGTTCGATAATACTGGTATAAGGAATCACATAAATGATACGGCGCAGGTTATGTGTAACGGCGTGTTCAAGCGCGAACGCAAGACTGGAAAGAGTTTTACCACCACCCGTCGGCACGGTAAGAGAAAAGTATCCCTGGTCAAATTTTGCAGCAGCTCTACATTCATTTAAAATTTCATGTCGAATGACATTAAGTGGAGTCTTAGTACAGGCTGCAGTCTTACCCACAATAAATTCATTGAATCTATGCAGTAAGCTTCCCATTTCTAAATACCCTCCACGTTGTTGCGTCTTACGCTCATCCATAAACGCTTCTGTGTCGAGGAAGTCAGCATCAACCAGTGATGAAAAAAGCAATCGTATCCAAAGAGAGAGATCTAACTCATTAATAAGGTCAAATGGCCATGGCGGACTGCCGGGATTCACCTGTTTTATAAGTTCTTTTAAATTTTTAGAGAGTTCATCGGTTGTGGTTTTTTGCAGACGGAATTTTAGAGAACTCTGAGAACTCTTCTCATCTGGGAACCAGTCCGGCAAGCCAGCGTGGTGCCCAGCTACACAATAGCCAATAACTCGGCCAACACTTTTTCCAAAAACTTCTTCTGCAAGTTTGGCACCATGACAAGAATGTTCTAGTTTACCAACCAACCCCTCTAAATGAGCCTCTTTATCATATCCACTTTTCAAACAAAGATAAGCCTGCCATTTTTCTGGCTCCTTACCGACATCATGCGCTAGACCTGCGGCATATCCCCAGTTCCCACTTGAAAAGGCGGAGCTAAACAACCGGGCTTTTTCTGCAACACCTTGCAAGTGATCCATGAGGAAGTGAGGTGGCAGCCAAGCGCCATCCTCGCCTTGTTTTACGTGGGCGATTTTTTTTATATTCATTTACATAACATTTACAGAAAAATTGCGTCACAAAAACATGCAAGCAAATTATCACGCTCTATTTATAAAACATTCGAGAGTTAATTGAAATTAAAAACATTTAAGGCAAACTAAAGAAACTACATTTTAATTAAAAACTTAATAATAAAATGACCTAGTTTTGGAATCAGCAAAAGGGACCCCTTTTATTTATATCA
>JBGSSB010000057.1:0-4931 GCA_041737255.1 Chlamydiales bacterium
ACCTCCGACTTTCTTAATGTAATCAGCATCTTTTATCGCTCTTAGACGTATTGTAGGCCTAGTGTATAAATTTCTACCTAATATAGAGAGGTTAATAATTTTTTCGAAGCGAAAAGAGTCCATTACTGTAAGACGGCTTAAGTCGTCCTGCGGACTCTAAAACAAAATATAATGGGCCGCCCCCTGAGATAAAATCGGCCGGCCCGTTTTAATAAGAGTCTGAAAATCACACTCAAAAGCTTCATGCTTAAACGGAGAACTTCTCCACTGATTCCGCGAAGGGATATAGACCCAAAGATTGTAATTTTTTTTCTTCACAGTGCAAAAATTATCAAGATAACCTTTGCTAATGTAATGTTGATCTGTAGTTCTATTGTTCAATGCAAAATATTTTTAAATGTTTACAAATTGGCATTTACTTTTATGAATTCCATCTCTTGAAAAAACTTTCTCAAATCCAGTATAACTGTTTCAAACGAAATCTCTTCATGAGAAATATCCCTTAAAAAAGCCTTCCACTTGTCTTTTTTAATTGAGTCAGCATAGAAGGATTCCAAAAAGGCAATTGGGAAGGCCTCAACAACCGTTCCGCGATTTTTGAGAACTTGTTGGATGATGCCTTGCAGCTCCTCTCTGTCAAAATCGAACTGTTGAATCAAAAGCCATATATCATAAAAGTCTTTCATACGAGTGTTAGCAAAACCCAGGCGTATAATAGATTCGAATTTTTCCGCTATTGACGTTTGTGGCGTATAGCCTTTTAGTTCCGGGGCAGGGAAATCTAAGAGCGTCGGATATTTTACTTTTGCTGGTTGTGGCAGGATGGTATCGCTAAACCCAAAGTCTATCCGCATGGGAAGCTTAGCACTAAATAACTGAGCAGAGAATGCCGCGCTAATTCCATGATATTCGGCCCCTAACTGGATCTCCTTTATACTTAGTGAATCGGGGTCATACTTCATGCCATCAGGAATTACCTCAATAGCACAGATTTCGTGAATAATTCTCTGCACATTTGCTATGGAATTGGTTGTTCTTGCCAGAAAATCTATGTCCACTGTTGCTCGGTGGCTCATCGGGTCCCATACCATTAACATCAACCCACCTTTTAGATAAAACGAGCCTTGATGTTCAGATACGCTTAAGCGGTATAAAAAGCGTTCCATTGAATAATATTTTAAAACCTCTTGGACGGGTCTCTTTCTTTGCTGGGCTACGTTTTTCAAGCGGCTATATACCGATTCATCCAAGTTCTTTTTTGGCTTTTCCATGCTATTGACTCACTATTGTTTCCATAATAGGTTGAAGGATTTTTTCAACACGGTTGATCTTTGCATATTCATACAATTTGTCGATTTGGGAGCCTTTACGTTGCCAATACATCTTCAAAGCCTCTATGACGACGTCCATACCAATTTTATTACGAAACTTGATGCAATCGGCCAACGTCTTTTCAATATTATATATTTTGACGGGGTATCCTCCGATGAACTCAGTTTCTACACCTGCGTTATAAACTTTTTCCGAATACCTAAAATAACGAATCGGTGGATAGTCTAACCGTGAAGACCTTGCTTTGGTTGGAATGGCAATATATACAAAATGAGGGATCTGAGTAGTGATTTCATGATAGGCTAAAGCTGAGATTAAGCATATGATGCCTTGAGGGATTTTCTTGGAAACTAAAACGAGATCAGGTTCAGAAAAATCGGGAACTTCAATCAACCTATAAACCCCTCTAGCCAAGTGCTCTAGCAGCCCTTCATCTCGCAGCTGATAGAGTATGCGGGGGTGGATACCCAAACGAATAGCTTCAGCTGTCCGGAGCAATCCTTGGTTGTTCTTGAAGAGCTTTATGGCTTTTTGTCTAGCGGTCATGGATAGTAATGTCGGTAAATGTTAGCTTTTTACTACATTTTTATCCATTCACCTTTCCAAGTCAATAGAAATTCTTACCTACCTTTTCAGGTGCTAACAGGTGTTATGGCTTACACAAATATGCAAAGGAATATTAACTCGCGTAGCAGCTTCGCATAAATTTATTTTACCCATCAGACTTCCTAGTTTAAACTTTTTTGATCAGATGATTTAAAAACAAATTAAGCACTGCTAAAAGTTGCAATTATAGTTAAAAAAAGTTGTACTTTTTCCTTATTTATTGATTATTAAGAATATAACATGAAATCAATCGTAATCGAAATTGGAATTGGAATTGACCTAGGAACTACAAATTCTTCCGTGGCAGTAATACAACAAAATGAAGCGCAAATTCTTAAAAACTCCCTGGAGAAGAAAGCACCCCTTCAGTCGTATATGCTGACAGAAATTCTCACCTAAAAACCTTCCGCAGCTCTATGGTTGTTATAAACCAAAACCCCATGTTCCATTTTAGGCCTGCTGGCCTTCCATTGCACACGGGGCTAGTAACTTCTCCAGCTGTCGCTGGAAAAACAAAAATGAATTTAGGGGAAAATTTTGAGACTCGCATCTCGCGTAAAAGGGGCCAGGGCATTCGATTCACTCGATTTAAAGAAAAATTAGGCACAGCTGTTAACTAAGGATTTACACGACCCCTTTTACTTAACAGGGATACTCACCTTTGCCACTTCTTTCCATACAGTTCGAGTGTTAGATGACCGGTGATAGAATCTTCTGTAAATCGCAACATATCGTACGGTCCGGGAATAAATTCGCGAAAACCCCCAAGTTTTGGCCCCAGGGCCGTTACTTCCATGCGTGGATTGTCATCCTCCTGCACAAAAATTTTACCGCCCTCTTCTATAATGGCTGCTGTATGTTTTTCGCCCCGATCTTCACTGAAATAGCTTCCTACATACCCTGCCGCCCATTCACTTGGATTTAAAGAGGCTAGCTCACTTTGTGTAAAGGCTTCACTTGGCTCAAAAAGCGGCTGGCACAACTTAAGGTTCTCATGATCTGGCCATTCAAATTCCTTTGCTACTGCAGCAAGCACTTCTTTCCACAACGGATGGCCACCATAATCCGCATTTGTCATTATAACTACACCTTGGCCTTTATCATTTCCAACCATTATGTTTTGAAAGCCTGCATTTCCCCCAGGATGAAAAAAAACCTTAGAGCCTTTCATCTCTTCTACAAAAACACCAAGTCCATTTGGCTTACCATCTGTGCGGGAAGCAAGCATCTCAGATGCTGTCGCCTTGCTAACGATTCCGCCATCCTGCCCATGCGCATACTGTATACCAAGTACCACTTGTGCAAGCTCCTCCGGCGTGGTCCATAGCCCCGCTGCTGCAAGCTGCGGGTATACAAAAGATCCACCAGGCAAAGGCCTCCCGTTTGGGTCGTTGCCGCAAGCCGTTGCATCCCCTCCTTTTGGGTGGTATGTACTCTCCTTCATACCCAGTTTATCAAGCACGCGAGCTTTCACCGTATCTTCAAAATTACCAACTTTGAGCTCAATGATTTTTCGAAGAACCTCATAGCCACCACCTGAATATTCATGACGCTGAATGTCTGGTGCACTTAAAAGCCTCACATCTTCAAGAATTTCATCCACTGTAGTTGGAATTTTTCTTTCCCCTTCTTTTTCATACCCCCCAAAGCCACCAATGTTTGTTTCTGCCGTATGTGAAAGCAGATTCAAAATGGTAACTTTTGGCTTCTTCTCGCCAACCACCTGCCCCTCTTCATCAAGCTCATCTATTGTATGTTTTTCGGTATCAATGCGAGCCCAAAGATCACTCCCTAAAATTTCACCTACATCATCATCTAATTTTAGCAGTCCTTCATCAACAAGTGCCAAAACAGTCAACGCCGTAATAGTTTTACTATCAGAGGCTGCTTGCGAAAGTAGTTTTGTATTCTCAAGCTGTCCAAAACCCAACGGTATGACAACACCTTTATAAATAACAGCAATGCCCACACCCGGCACGCAAAGCTGATTCATGCGATCTTCAATATTGGCACGTGCGGGATTAAGTGGTTTTGATGGGTCAAATGCCCTAAGGCTTTGCAATGCTGACCGCAGTTTTTGCGTGCCTTCTTCTAGGATTTTTTCTTTATCAGAAAGTACCTGGCCCGCAACACCCTCTACGCGAGCCTCAAGCACGGTTTCGGGCACGCCCGGGGCGACTAAGGGATTTTTTAAGACTACTACAGGGTTTTGTTTGGGAATTACCTTTCCCGATAGTGAAGCTCCACCAGACTGAATTAGGTGATGGGAACTCTTATTAATAGCCTTTGCAACATCCGTGACAGGTGTTTGCACCTGAGTGCCTCCCTCTGGCGGGAGCTGCATACTTTGGATAACATGGTCATTTCCGGCAAAAGAGATTGCGCTTATCCCATCTCCAAGCTTAGGCGCCTCTTTAGGGAGTATCTCTGAAATCCCCTCGCTTGGTACGAAAGAAGGTCTGTCGCCCACTCCGCCATTCATAGTTTTCTCCTAATAATCTAGTAAACAGCACTCGAACACAATTATATATAATAATATTTATATATAATTGTCAATTTAGTTATAAAAAAGGACTAAATCGTGCGATTTTCCTATTCAAATCACACAAATCACAAGACACAGCCCCAATCACCCTAACCTAGGCTTTCGCACTATGCACTGGACCGTGCCCCCTAATGTAGTGCTTGTTATGGATGTTTGCTTGAGGTAAAGGCGAGGCGATTTAACCACGATCTTGGGGCATACTAAAATAAACATATGTGAGTTGAATCGTCCTCAGCCGGACTCTGATCTGTTTTTTAATCTTCCCACAGTTCCCTTAACGGTCACTGTGGGCTATAATAAGTCGTCCTGCGGACGCTAAAACAAAAAGAAGAAGGCTATGTCGAAATGGCCGAGCCTGCATTAGGCGTAACTCAGTGCAGCAGAAGGAAAAACCACAACGACTACACTACTCTGCGATATGTCTTTGGAGGGATCACCCCCTTGCAAT
>JBGSSB010000058.1:0-13964 GCA_041737255.1 Chlamydiales bacterium
ACCTCCGACTTTCTTAATGTAATCAGCATCTTTTATCGCTCTTAGACGTATTGTAGGCCTAGTGTATAAATTTCTACCTAATATAGAGAGGTTAATAATTTTTTCGAAGCGAAAAGAGTCCATTACTGTAAGACGGCTTAAATGTTTCTAAACAGCTGCAAATTATTTGCTTTGATCCTTTAAATGAAGCAGTGCGCATGCGGGTTGTGCTTGATGCTTTGCGTTTAAAGAAAATTGAAACAGTAAGTTCTTGGTTGTTGCGATCACTTGATGAAGAGCCTTTTAAAGAGTCAAATGCAAAAGGGTTGTTGGAAATTGCTTCGCACCTTGCATTTTTAACGCAGGGGCCAATTGGCAGTGGATTTTATGCAAAATCATATATTGAAAAAGTGCTGGCCGCGGACCCGACTTGCATAGAAGCGCTACTTTTAGTTGCGGATATCTTTCGTCTTGGAGCTGCTGGAGTGCTGAGAGACTTGCCCAAAGCAGTAGAGTATTTTAGGCGAGTTCTTGATGTTTCTCGTAATAATGCAGTGGCACTGTCACATTTAGGGGATATTTATAGAAAAGGTGGGCCTGGTGTGCCTAAAGATATAGTGCGCGCAGAACACTGCTTGAGACGGGCTGTGCATACGAATAAAAAAGCTGTTGAACCGCGACTTTTATTGGGTATGCTCTATTGTATGGAGGGATTTGTTGCCGGGCCAAGTACAAGAGAGGGAGAAAAATTTTTTAAAGAGGCGCTTGCGCTTGATAAACGAAATGTCACTGCTTTGAATTGTTTGGGAGATCTAAGTTATAAATTTGCTGAAGAATTTGGTGTGAACCTTCCTGAAGCTAAAAAATTCTTTAAAAGAGCGCTGCGAGTGGATTCTCGAAATGAGGTGGCAAAGTATAATTTAGAGCAGGTCTCATTTTTGCAGTATGTACAAA
Source organism: Chlamydiales bacterium (assembly GCA_041737255.1). GTDB lineage: Bacteria > Chlamydiota > Chlamydiia > Chlamydiales > FEN-1388 > SZAS-7. Next base: position 934 of record JBGSSB010000058.1, read on the forward strand.
AGCAGCAAGAGGCACCGAATCAACCTGATTATTCACCTGAGGCATTAAGTGGCCTTGATGCACTTTCCAAAATTGCACAACTGGAAGATGCCTGCGATGTGTTACTTGAGTTGCGTATGCATGCTGTGGCAAAAGATACCATGGTGCGAGTGTTAAAAGATGTTATTGATGTTGTAGAGAAAGAAGAGGTCGGGGAGTTATTGATAACGATGTCTAAGAACTAAATAGGATTGCACCCACTTGTATGTGGGTGCATAAGCTTTATTTTCGAGTTATCTGCTTGTTTGAAATCGTAACTTTGCCTGGGCAGTCGATGGGGTGTTCACTCTTTAATCGTTTGGTCCGAGTATCGTCTGTCTGAAAGTAGGATGATTTTGTCTTCCCGAATTGGCGAAATGCAAGTTTTACCTTTCCATCAAAGGACACTTGGCGAATGCGCTCTAGCGGTTCTTTCAAAAGAGTATTTGTTTTTTTTCATATCACTTATCAGATAAACTTTGGTTGTTTGCCAAAGGGGCCTGTGAGAGTTGCTGATTTGAGAAAACAGTTTTTCTCACGGATTTTCAATGAAGAGTCCTCCTAGCATGTACTCTTCTGTAAAAAGTGGCTCGATCGCTTCGAGTTTTCGAACATCCCTCCACTCATGGCTATTGTTAAAGAGTGCTACTACAATTTTTCCGTGCGGGGCGAGTGTTGCATGCTTCAAAAAGATGGTGGTTACCTTTTCTTTAACTAGTTGTAAAGAGTCAGGTGAAGCATACAGTGTTGGTGAGTTGTCTATGCAGATAAGAACTTGAGGCTGAGATCCTAGTAGATGGGATTGCCAATCTTCGGTGTATGCAGCAGGAATCATGAATTCTCCAAAATTATAGATAAAAAAAAGAGCGATGCTAACAAAGTGGGCAGTTGTTTGTGTATAAAAACTGCCCACTCAATATTGTTTAAGCGTAAATCCACTTTTCCAAAAGACGCACACCATATCCTGTGGGTCCTTTTGTGCAAAGCGGTGAATCCTCATCTGTCCAGGAAACCCCAGCAATATCTATGTGCGCCCAGTTAGGGGTGGTTACAAACCGTTGTAAAAACTCGGCCGCTGCGCCATTTTCTCCCCAATACTCGGTGCCCAAATTTTTTATATCGGCTACAGAAGATTCAATCTGCTTTGCAAAATATTTGCCCATGGGAAGCCTCCAAAGCTCATCACCTGATGTTATGCCGGCACTCAGTAGTTCTTCGGTAAGCTTTTTATTGTTACAGTAAAGGGCTGCATACTTGCTTCCTAGGCTCGCAAAGGTTTCTTGGGTAAGGGTTCCTAGGTCAACGATCCTTTCTGGTTTATAACGCTTTTGGCCATACCAAAGGCAATCTGCCAAGACTAAGCGCCCTTCAGCATCAGTGTCGACAATTTCAATGGTTTGACCTGACATGGTTTTTACAACATCTCCTGGTTTTATGGCTTTTCCATCAGGCATATTTTCTATAAGTCCTACTATGCCGACAACATGAGTGGGGCATTTGCCAAGGGCTAATGCCTTCATGGCTCCGACAACGGCACCCGCGCCAGCTTTGTCCCATTTCATCACAAGCTGCTGTTTTGGGGGCTTAAGGCAAACGCCTCCCGAGTCAAAACAGACGCCTTTGCCTACAAGTAGGGTTGGCTTTTCATGACTGCCTGAACCTTTCCAGGTAAGGCAGACAACGCATGGGGGGTGCTGACTTCCTTGGCCTGCGGCTAAAAGGGCTGTCATTCCAATTGCTTGCATTGCCTCTTTATCTAAAATTTCTACTTCGATCCCATATTGTTCAAGCTCTAGCAGTTTTTCTGCATAGGCCATTGGATAGAGGCAGTTGGAGGGCTCGGAGGTAAGCTCTCGAGCTAACAATACCCCTTCGATAGCAGCTTTTTGGCGGCTAAAGGTGGCCTCTAGCTCTTTTGGGTTTGATGAAAGCACAATGATTTTCTCTAAATAGCGCATCTCATCTGGTTTGAATGAGGTGCGGTATTTATCAAAGCGCCAGCTAGCTAGCAGCATGCCGCTAAGAAGATCAAGCGCATCAACACTTGCTTTACGCACGTCAAGAACTATGCTTTTTTCGATGCCGGTTATTGCACGTTTGTAGAGTGCAGCGCCCTCTTGTTCTCGACTTTCGCAGGTTGTACCTAGCTGTAAAAAGAGGTGACGCATCTCTTCGGTAAAAGCCTCTAAAACAGCCTCTTGTGGTTTTACACTTTGCTGGTAGGCAAATGGCTGTGGTACTGCACTATTTTGTGAAATTGTTGCCCAAACGACCGGTTCGTTTGGGATCTGATCAGTAAATTCTATGTTCATCATGTTGAAAAAACCTTTTTACGTTTGTTAATAAGTGTTACAGCGACCACAAGAGCTACAAGCCCGATGGCCAAAAAGCCTCTCATATATACGTCTATGGAACGCTCAGCTTCATTTACTGTCATCATCTGGCTTAGATATCCACTAGAGAGGTTTGCAAGTGAATAGCCGAGGGCTACAGCTCCCATAACAAGGCCAGAGAATGATTTTGGTGCTATACTGGATGCTGTTGCATATACAGTAGGTCCCAGTAAAAGCTCGCCTAGCGATATAAGCACAATGCTTACTATAGCGTAGATAACTGATACCTCAGTCTCTTGTTGTGCAAAAGCGCAGCCTGCATAGAGCACGCAGAATGCAGCACTTAAAAACCCAAAGCTCAGCCCAATTTTTGTTAAACCCTGCAGAGGTATCCTTTGGAGAAGTTTTGAAAAGAGGGGGCCAACAACCAAAATGGTTAATGGGTTGAACGTTACAAGCGACGCTGCTGGTATCGTCCCAAAAATTGTACTTCGGTCTACGTGTCTTTCACCAAAGAGCACGAGGGTAGATCCTAGCTGTTCCTCGCATCCATAAAAAAGTATGAGAAAAACAAGGTAGAGTCCTAGGCGCTTGTAGCCTGCAATGTTTGCAGCTGCTGTTGTTTTTATCTGACGATAGATGTAGTACATCAATGCAATAACAGCCACTGGTATCAGGGGTGTTATAAATTGATAGTAGTAGATCATCAAAGCAGCAAGCGGGGCAGCAAGAATAACTCCAAAAGTCCCTATTTTTGTTGCGCCTTTATTTGCTGCAGTAAGCTCGCCTTTGGATTGAAGCATCGATCTTCCAAAAAATAGCGCAACAAGCCCAGAGAGCATGCCAAGGGCAGCAAGGCCAAAGCCAGCGTGCCATCCATAGACTTCTCCTATAATGCCGCAGGCTATTGCTGCAAGAAACCCGCCAATGTTAATGCCTGTATAATACAGCGTGTAGCCAGCGTCGCGTCGTGGGTCATTTTCTTCATAAAATTGCCCCAAAAATGCTGCAACATTTGATCGAAACAGGCTAGTGCCTCCAATTATTAATCCCAATCCTAAAAGAAATGCTTCTTGAGAATTTGGCAGGGTCATTGAAATGTGGCCGAGTGCTATAGTTACTCCACCTAGTATGATGGAGCGTTTTAGCCCTAAATAGCGGTCGGCGGCAATGCCGCCTAGCACGCCACCTAGTTCCACAAGGGTAGTATACACCGCATACATGCCAAAGGCTTTTTCGTCGCTGTAGTGTAGCTCGTGAACCATATACAAAACGAGTAGTACCCTCATTCCGTAATAGCTAAAGCACTCCCACATCGACACAAAGTTTAAAAGATACAGGGCTTTGGGTTGTGTCTTCATTTTTCCTCCTTAAAGCTTGCGCAGTAGATGTGGTCGATTTCCAGTATATTGCGGGCTGCATCAAAGTCTAGTGAGGCGTAGCGCACAACATCGCTTTGGGCCTCTTCATCCTCCAGGGGCTCTTTTGATGCGCCCGAGGCAAACTGTGGAAGTATTGCACAGTTTGCTTTCACGATGTTCAGCAAGCCAAACTCTGCTATGCGCGCTAGCAGGTTTGTCTCATTGTCGATATAGCCTTCTATGACAATGATTGGCTCTTCATCAGCAATCGCTATTGGTTTTATTGCTTGAGCTTCTGGCATTTTTATAAATACCTTTTTTTCAAGCGCTCCTTCAATAGCCTTTTCGCAAAGCTGAAGCTTATTTTTTACACAAATTATACCGTTGAAGGATGCAAGTGCTGCTTCTGTATTGTGCATTAACGGAAGCGAAACTATGGCCGTATCTGTTTTGGGGTTAGTGATAACACATGATGAGCGCATCAAGGTAAGTGAGCGTTGCAGAGTGTCTGGCATTTGCACTGCTTTAGTTTGAACATAGCTTGCTGCAAGCCTTGATTCTTCGGCTTGAATGCCTCCTACAATCAGCTTTACAATGATTTTTGGTTGTAGTGCTGGTGTGATTTTTGAGGCGAGTAGTTCAATGCAGGTTTTAGGGATTTCTCGTCCTTCTTTTTCAATGTTTGTATTAACTATACAAAGCATGCGCATTCGCACAAGCCTTGCCATTTTAGCTGAAATTTCCAGAGTAATTCCTGCCTGTTTTATGAGGTAGTCAGCTAAGGATTTTGTCTGGCCAATTTGTGGCGGCTTCACTGAGAGCTCATTTATTATTTGAGCTTTTTGTTCAACGTATTGTTTGATGCGTTGAGCCTCATCGCATAGTGCGTCGTGTGATCCACGACAAATCTCAGCAATTTCTCGAGCATTTATTTGGCAGCCAAAATTTTTGACAAGGGGGTCAAATGCTTTGTAGCGCAAGTCGATAACTGCATTGGCGGTTTCTTCTGCGACACGTAATAGTAGTATGCCAATCCTCATATTGAGGGGGCATTTTTGTTGTGTAAGGGTTCTTTTGTTAAGCTCAATTGCCTCTAGCGTATTGCTAGCAGGCAGCGTTGAGCAAATAAGCGGTAACATGACGCTGCTCCATAATAAATAATTGAAATAAAGTATATATTTTAACAACTAGCCAAAAGTATTTGGAGTTGTTAGAAAATCAAAAACGTAAACTAAAAAATTAAACTAGCTAAAATGATGAAAATGGCTGAGATGCCAAAAAGAAAAGAATGGATAGGAAGGATAGAGGGAAATTGTGCGTAAAGAGGGTATGGGACTCTTTATGGGAATACAGGCTTTGCTGTTCATGTGCATCTCCTTTGTTTTGTTGCACTGTTCTAAAAAATAACTGTAAAAATCAAGGGGGTTTGGGTACTACTGCCAGCGATGGCTAAAATAGAACCCGGGAAAATGGGGGCAATGATAGTGGAAAACATAAGCAAGCATGGACGGAGTAAAAAGTGTTCCCCTGGCGCTGCATGGGGCCGTTTTTACTGTGACTAGCTGATTGATTGTAGCTGCAGTCTGTTGTTTCATGCTCTTTTTTGTTTAAATTATGTTTTGGTTATTGTATCAATCAGTTGCTTTTTAGGTCAAAAGGTATTTTTGTTGACCTTAAATTCGTGATGAATTAATATTCACTAATATACGCATAATTATGCATCAATAGGAGGCGCTGTGGGGGATCAAAAAACGCTAGGCAAAAGACAAAGTGCAATTCAGGAAATTTTAAAAAGTGAGCCTATAACAGATCAAGAGCGGCTTGTAGAGCGGCTTATGACGCGCTACCAAATTCACACAAACCAGGCAGTTGTGTCGCGTGATCTGCGCAAGCTAGGGTGTATAAAAAAGCTCGTGAAGGGGCAGCTCGTTTATGAGGTTCCCGAGGGTGATATTTTGTATCAAATACTTAAGCTTGCCATCGTTGACATTGCCCACAATGAAACGACAATAGTTATTACCACCCAGCCGGCACTTGCCGATTTTGTAGGGGACTCTATTGATCAACTAGAAGATGTAGGTATATTGGGCTGTATATCGGGTGAAAATACACTCTTTGTAGCGCCGGTATCAGTTAAAAATATTGCAAAAACCTGTGCGCTGCTTTGTCAGAAACTAGGATTTAAAAAAAGGTAGAGTTATGAAGTTCAAATGTGTTGCAGTACTACTGCTAATGGGGATGTTGTTTTGTGGGTTTATAAAAAGCGATACACTTGTTGTGGGCACAAATGCTGAGTTTCCTCCCTTTACCACTATAGAAAATGGTAAAATTGTAGGCTTTGACATTGATGTAGCAACTGAAGTTTCCTCTCGTCTTGGCAAAAAAATAACCTTTAAGGATATGCCTTTTGAGGCGTTGATTCCAGATGTTGTCTTTGGGCATGTTGATTTTGTCGCCGCTGGCATGAGCTATACCGAAGAGCGAGCAAAAAGGGTGCTCTTTACAAAACCATACCTTGCAGGTGACCCTTTTGTGATAGTTACTGCCGAGGAGCCATCATCAGCATTATCTTTAGAGGATCTTGTAGGAAAAACGGTTGCTGTTAACGAAGGGTTTACTGCTGATATCCTGCTCTCATCAAAGCCTGGCATTGATTTAGTGCGTCTGCCGGCAACTGCTGATGCTTTTATGGCGCTAAAATCAAAAAGGGTTTTTGCTTTTGTCACGGCAAAAAGCACCTATGATACGTTTTTAAAGATGCAGCCTAATCCGTTTTACAGTAGCCCGATTGAAAATACATCTGAAACATGTGTTCTTGCGGTTCCAAAATCTAAACCGGAGCTACATGTGGCAATCCAAAATGCACTTGATGCTATGCAGCAAGATGGCACATTGGATGCGCTTAAAGCTAAGTGGGGATTGTAAATGATCGATTTTGAGCTTATCTACCAATCAATGCCGGCTCTTTTGACAGGAGCCTTGCTAAGTTGCCAAATAGCGGCTATGGCAGCTTCCATTGGGCTTTTACTAGGGGTGCCATTGGCGTTTTGTGAAACATCGACCTCTCGACTGCTGCGTGCTTTTGTCTGGATGTACGTTAGCCTTTTTCGCGGCACGCCTATGCTTGTGCAGATACTATTTGTTTATTACGTGCTTCCGCAGTTTGGCGTGATGATACCGCCTTATTGGGCTGCAACACTTGCTATTGGCCTTAACAGTAGCGCCTACATAAGCCAAATTGTTCGAGGCGGCATTAGTGCTGTTGGCTATGGCCAGATTGAGGCAGCCTACACTTTGGGGATGAGTCCCTTTGCAACAAAGCGCTACATAGTTTTTCCGCAGGCATTTCGCTTGGCACTGCCTGCACTGGGTAATGAGCTTGTGACCCTTGTAAAAGATTCTAGCCTTGCCTCAATTATTGGGGTTATGGAGCTTTCAAAAGAGGGCTCTATCATCCGCAGTAGAACCTACGATGCCTTTTCGGTGCTCTTGGCGGTCTCTTGCATCTACCTTGTGATGACATCACTTGTCTCCTTTTGTGTAACATATTATGAAGCGAGGATGAAAAAAGCATGTTCAGCGTAAAACAATTATGTAAGTCGTTTCATGAAAAAGTGATCCTGAATAACGTAAGCTTTGATGTTCCAAGGGGTGCTGTTGCTTGCTTTTTGGGTGGGTCAGGTGCTGGTAAAACAACCCTTCTTCGCATACTCAACAACCTTGAATCGTTAGACTCAGGCACAGTTGCGTTGGATGGTGATATCTTAGATTTACAGCAGGTGAGTAAAAACCATACGGTAGGCATGGTGTTCCAACATTTTAATTTGTTTGAGCATCTCTCAGTTGTGGAAAATATCACCCTTCCTTTGACCCTGCAGGGGTCAACTGAAGAGTCTGCCAACCAGGTAGCTTCTCTACTTTTAGAAAAGTATGGGCTTTTAGATAAAGCCGATAAAAGTATTGGCAAGCTCTCTGGTGGTCAAAAACAAAGGCTAGCAATAGCAAGATCTCAGGCGCTTAACCCCCAGGTGATTTGTCTTGATGAGCCAACCTCTGCGTTAGACCCTGTCTTAACGGGCCAGGTTGCATCCTATGTGCAGGACTTAGCCAAAGAAAACCGCATAGTACTTTTGACTACACACGATATGGGGCTGCTAGAGAGGTTAGACTGCCACCTCTTTTTTATGAAAGATGGCTGCATCGTTGAAAAAACAACGACCAAGGCCTTTAAAGCTGATCCTAATGCCTTTGTACATATTGGTAGCTACCTGTCTAGCTAGAGCTCTTTAATTTGCGTGATAATTTTTTATAGAGATGTAAATTCCTTGTAGGTCCCTATAAAATGGATGTTGTTGTATTCAATAAGGGTAGTGAGCTTTTGAAGGGGGAGTAAAAGAGACAAGGCCTGCACTTTGCTAACCCTTACGAATAAACTCACAGCCCAACGCCTTCATAGGTAATTTTAACCTGCGGGGTGTGGGGGATTTCATAAGGTTGTTTCGGAAAGTAGCCATTTTCTGATGTTCCAATTTGGCAAAAATGGAGATTCAAGGGGGCGCCAAATATGCGTTGGCTGAGCCGCGTGAATTGTTGCGCTAGCGCAGCTTTTGTGTTTTGCATATCACTTATAATAAAGACTTTTGCTGGTTGGTTGTAGCAGGTGTATGTTTCGGCAATTCGCGAAAATAGCAGCGTCCATTTATTGTCTATGCTGCTAAGAAAATCCTGTTCAAGTAGCTGTTGCATATTCGCTTGCGTCTTTACTGTAACCCAATTTGTTGTATTACTAAATTGTACCAAACAGATGCTGCCTTTTTTGGTGTGTTGGTATTTTAGAAAAATTTCCATCGCCTTTGCATGAATGGCGTCATTTTTAGAGGATTCATTTGCTGCGGTGTCAACGGCAAGTATAATTCTGGGAGCAGAAGTTTCGATATTCCATTGAAATGTTTGCGCATTGCATTCTAATACAGTCATACAATTTCCCTGTGGTTATTATTCCAGGGGGGTATGCTAGCAGAGTGGGCAATTGTTGAAAATGTCTTGGCGTAAGTATCTCAAGAGTAAAAAGGGGCGGCGCTTTTCAACTGCAGTTTTTGATTGTACTTTCATCAGTAATGGTACGTACGGCATCTATGACAATTCCAAAAATCTACAAGCATGCCTGCGAAACTATAGTTTGCTTAATGAAGCAGCTAACTACTATTGTGTAACTCCGGGTACGCCTATCCGTAAATTGCGACTAGGTAAGAGGCCTTGCAAAAAAGTTGCTGGAGCTCAAATTGATAACCTTAGCGAAAAAGAAAAGTGTTAGTATGCCTATTATAGGCTATTTCCTAGAGAAACCTGCCTATGGTATTTCGGGGGGGCGAAGCTCTCTAGTGGCTAAAAGCAAAGGCTAGCAATAGCAAGATCTCAAGCGCTTAACCCCCAGGTGATTTGTCTTGATGAGCCAACCTCTGCGTTAGACCCTGTCTTAGCGGGCCAGGTTGCCTCCTATGTGCAGGACTTAGCCAAAGAAAACCGCATAGTACTTTTGACTACACACGATATGGGGCTGCTAGAGAGGTTAGGCTGCCACCTCTTTTTTATGAAAGATGGCTGCATCATTGAAAAAACAACTACCAAGGCCTTTAAAGCTGATCCTGATGCCTTTGTATATATTGGTAGTTACTTGTCTAGCTAGAGCTCTTTAACCTGCGTGATAATCTTTTCCCATTGGCATGTAAATTCCTCTTCGGAAATTAGCTTTGAGGGGTAGTTGTTAGCGCCTGTAAAATGGATGCCGTGGTATTCGATAGGAGTAGAGTGCTTTTGAAGTGCGGATTCAAGGCTTGTTAAGTTTTCCTTAACGTCGTCTATGAAGATCACTTTTGTAGGTGAGAGTTTTGTTTTATCTAAAAAGGACAAAAAAGCTTCACCCTTAGAGACGGCAGTTCCATTTGTAAAGAGGATGCCATCGAGATAGGTTGAGGGGTTTGATCGATATTTAGCTAAGTTGTCAAAGGTAATAGGCGTTTGGGCAGGAGCGGAGACGGAAAAATCAACGCTCAGCCTTTTTAGCGTAGCAACTCGCCATTTTTCCATGCTTTTGACAGTAGAAAACTCTCCGGTTAAGTTGGCAGTTAGCGCCATGCTTGGCACACCTTTTTTATGAAGTTGCTGTAGCAGCTGTGGGGTAGAGCTGTCTATGAGCATGGCATCTGAGTTTATGGTCATTAAGCTATATAAAAGTGTCTTTTGTTCGCGTGAAAGCTCTTGCAGCATAGCACGCGCAACGCCCAGATGACGCGTTACGTTTGGCATTTGAAAGGCGGGGTTACTAGGCTGAACGAGCACTAAATCTATATCAAAGATTGCTAATGTCGTAGAATCGGCTGTATCAAAGTGGTGGAATACTTCTTTCATGATGATATGGCCCTAATGTAGCGATCTACAGAGCGAGCTACTGCTTCTTTTGCATCCTGTTCTATAGTCGCGCCCCACCAGGCACCATAAATCCTGTCAAAAGAATAGGGCTGAAGTGCGTTCTTGATTTTTTGAATTGCCTTACAAGAAAGAGGAATCAAGTTAGGATAGCTATACATAAATGAGACAAAGCGGCGGTCTTTTACAACGTCTATAATGTCTCCGGTTAAGAGTGCTCCACGATTTTCTGCTCCTTGTGGCCAATGAAGAACAGATCCTCCACTAAAGTGGCCACCACATCGAATAACAGTTAGATCGTCTTTAAGAGAAAGCGTCTCGCCCTTCCAGTAAACGATAGAGTCATCTGGCCTTGTTACCCATTGTTTGTCATCTTCATGAAGATAAACGGGGATGTTACCAAAGGCTCGGCTCCATTCGACACATGCTGAATAGTAGTGAGGGTGTGAAATGGCAATCATATCAAGGCCGCCTAATTTCTTGATTGCACGTACTGCTTGGTCGCTGACAAGGGGAATGCAGTCCCAAAGAATATTGCCCTTGGTGGTTTGAAGGAGCAGAGCCCGCTGTCCAATAGCAAAGCTAGGCTCTATGCCGATGCCAAAAAGATGCGTTTCTTTAGGTTTAATAACAAGTTCGCGCCCTACAAGGGCCTCTTTCATGGTTGTCCAGCTTTGCCCTTTTGGGTGTACGTACTGCCGTTCATCCTGGCAGATTATACACGCCTTTGGTGGCAATGAAGATTCAGGATAGTGTGCACCGCAGGTTGTACAAACGTAGGTAGTCGTTGGCTCTTTCATGCTGCGGGTCCTCATTTTGTGATGTGCAAACAAATGTCTTTGCAAGGATACACAATTTTGTGTTTTTTTGGCAGGCGGGCATCTGAGAATTAGGGTGCTAGCATAACAATTTGAATAGCCGTATCTTTCAAACGAATGGCCGGCTTGACCTCAATATCGTTCACTTAAGCTCTCAACGATTCAAACGATAGAACGATAATAACGATGAAAATTGAAAAAGATTCGCTTCTGTTTTGGAACTGATGTCTATTTTATTTTTTATCATTTTTTCGTTTTGATTTTAACAACATCCGGGTTAGGCCTGACATTCCGACATTCTTACTAGAAGATCAACGGTTGGAAAATCATTTCCCCATTTCATTCCTGCAGAACCGTCCTGTGAGATTACTATCATTATGCCAGCGTCGACCATCTTCTGGATGCCATCGCCATGAATGGCAGAATTTTTTTTGATTGTTGCCTTGAGGCAGTTCTTCGAGCTTGTTGATCCAATTACGAGTGCCTTGGGTGATCTGTTTTTTGGCTTTTATCACTTCGACACGGTGTGTTTTCGCAATGCCTTGAAAGGGTCGTTTTTTATAGGCTCATTGTTTACTCGCTTATTCATCCATTCTTGTATCATTCAAAGAATCAGTCCCTCGGGCAATTGATAGCATATCATATAGCTTTTCACCGATAGATTCTAGACCGTAAACCCAGGCGTGAATGATGTCATCTTTCTGATCTTCTGTCTTCGATGCAAACCACTCATCGTAGTCTTTCTTCCTTCCCGGTCGCAGGGCGTGATCTTCAAATAAATTATGCTCGAGCAGGTTGTCTATCATGACGGCGAGCCTCCCTAAGTCTTCAAGTCTATGTCTCATGGGAATCCTCCATTTGTTTTGTATTTGTGTCTTATGGGTTATTGTTGGCTTTCCAAAGCGAGTTTGGACCTTTACCTATCATCTCGACAAGCTTGAGCTTCTTTAATGCGAGTAGGTCCCCCCGGACGGATCTTTCAGAGACTTCAGGTACCAAGTGATTTGTAAGCTCTTTTGTGGATAACTTTTTATGCTTTTTCAAAAGTGCTAAAACTTGTTGCTGCCGCTCAGGTAGCAGTTTCAACTTAGCGGGTAAGGACTTTGTTCGAGCGTCTGTAGTATATGTATGCGGATGGAACGCAACTCGTATTGCACTTCCAAGCTCTTCCCAGGTAGGTGTTGAAAATCCGCCAGCTTCGCATGATTCAGAAATGCGCTTAAATCCTGTTCCCCATTCTTCCATAAGTTGCAGTTCGCGAAACACCCTGGCGATGACTTTATTGCGTACATGGCTTACTCCTGCCATAAAATCATCTAAGGTATAGCCAAAGGGCAGCATGCCCGGGCTTTCAATCTCTAGCCTATCTGAAAATATGGCGATGCGAGGATTCATGCCGTGAATAGAGTAATCAGCATGGACTAATGCATTTGTAAGTACTTCACGAATGGCGATGGGGGAATATTCTGGAATATCTTCACGGTGGATTTGCTCAATTTTTGAAGCAAGGCGTGTATTTCGTCTTATAAATTTAGGCACTTCTTTCATCGCTTCGATTATCGTGCCTTTTATATCTAGTTGGTCAATAAATTCTACCTTATTTGCACCAGCAAATCGAGCACACCTCACAGTGGTATTTGGAAAATAGCGTTCACGTAGATCATCCTTTCCGAATAAGATGAGACCGCCATTCGAGCATGTTAGCTTTCCGGAATGGTTTACAAGTACTCCTAGGCTTATGAGCTTATTTTGGTCAATTTTACGACCTGAAAAGGCTTGTTTAATCCGCTTCATGTCTAAGCCAGAACTATCTACAGCAGGACATGGTAGTTGATCAAACGACGTTTTAGACTTTAATCGTTTCATTTCGTCTATAATTTCGTTTCCCGCAATGCGATTCGTCGATCCCAATCGAATATAAACCCCCTCAACAGGTGGTCCGAATAAGTCACGTTGTTTACAGTAAACAAGTCACCTTGTTTACACTTTGGTAACTCACATGGTTTACACCATATGGTATAATCTTTCTTAAATCATTATATGTGAGAAAGATATGCCCTGGAGAGTAACTGATA
>JBGSSB010000083.1:0-14037 GCA_041737255.1 Chlamydiales bacterium
TAACTCAACAAAACTAGACTTTTATTGTTTTAAGATTAATTGCATTCAAAATAAATACAAAACAATTGCCTCGACTTCCTAATTATTCTCTCAAAAGTTAGTTTGCGTTGGTTGTTAAAATGAAACATGTAAAATTGTGAAATGTTGATTTTAATTTAGCGTTATTTGAATTAGGGCATACCGGAAATGCCCCCAAGATGGTTCTACGACAGGCTTAATGAATTTTTATTATGCTAACTTGTAAACTGGGGCTAGATCAAGAAATAGAAACCTTAAATAAACTATGGGGCACGCAATGGATGGTTACAGCAAATGTCCAAATTTTAGCGTGCGATTGAATCGCCCTCGGAAGGGTTCTGTAGTCTATTTTTTAACTGCCCGCAGCCCCTAAAGCCCACATGCAACCTTAAGGGGGTGTGGCAAGAAGGGGAAACGTATGTGAATGAGATTCCTGCAGAGGGCGAGTCTATAGGGGAGAGGGGTGGCTTTTGATTTGGCCTTGCCAGTAGTCGACAACGTTAATAAAGTCTTCCACAGCGTTGTGGAATTCTTTGTAGGTTGGTTTGTTGGGGTGGTAGTACTGCAACAGCACCCTATTGCCCGATTCATCGAGGCCTAGGGCTGAAAAATGGGTTGCCTGACCAAAGAGGTTGCCTCGCAGCATAAGCGTAAGGAAGTCTTCTAATTGCACGCCAGGTAGCTGCTCTAATGCGCAATAAAGCTTAAAGCCTGGGGCAGATTCGGTAATGTTAATTACTGCCTCATCCAGCGCCATCGCATAGCTTGACTCATCATCCCCAATGAGCGGATCTTTTAGCTCAAGTTCCTTTTGTAGCTTTACGATAAATTCATGCAACATAGCCCATGTCCCTAGTTTTTTCTACTTTGTACAAAATGTGAATTAAAGAAAAGGGGCATATGTTTGCTGGGGGACAGTAAACATATAGCCCCAAAGAATTTACCCATTACGGTACATGCCTTGGGTAATTGTGTTGGCAAAGTCTTTATAAAGCTGAACGAAAGAATCAAAGTTCTTCTGGCCAGCTGCCATTTCATCACTGGCTGTCTGAATTGTCTGCGTTACAAGCTGCATAAGCTGAGAGATTAAATCTTTGTGGGCGTTTGCAGTGGCTTCATTCATTACATGTTCGATGTTTTTAAATGTAAAGGCTGCATTAATAAAGCTGTCTACAGCTCCACCAAATTGCCCGACTAGAGTTTTTCCCAACGAAGCACCTGAGTACTGCATTCTTTGCGACGTTGTTGCCATTATCTCCCCTTTTTCACTACGTTTCAGCTTGCCCATATCCTCACCCGCATCTTTCTTAAGAAGTTTTGCTTGTGCTCTCGGATTGTCGGGTGCATGTAGTTCTGCATTTGCTAATCTAGTTTGTCTGTTTTTGAGGGTTGCCGCTGAAGGTTTTGGATCTTCACCAACTCCAGCTGCCCAATTTCGATTTTTGCTATCGATTTTTGCATCTTTGGCTTCTTTTTTGAATTTACCTTGTTGTTTTTGTTCCACGCCGTGCATGACCATTGTCATACCAGCTTGAAGACTCTGTGAAATGCCAAGGCTCATGTATTTTACCGCATCATTTTGTAGCTGAGCGGCTTTTGCTTGCCCGGCTTGTATGGCAAAATTAAATGCTTCTTTTGCCATGGCTACCAACAGCTTCATCATACCCTGTTTTAGCTTGGAGCCCTGACGTATGATGTCGTTGTTGAGTCGCGCAATTTCTGCAAGGATTGGAGCTAGCATGGCCATAATTCCAGGTGACATATACGGGTTGTGTTTTGGCATTGGGCCAAAGAGCATAGCGGGGTCAAAGGCCGGATTCTGCTTTGGAGGAGGAGCTGTTTTTGTACTAGCAAGCGTGCCAAGCCATGTTTTGAGTAGGGCCTGATCCTCTGGGGAAAGCTCACTCATCATTTGTTCTGCCATGCCCTTTAACATGGTGACCTCAGCTTCTGTTAGGGAGCCATTTTGAGCCTTTACCATGGAATTGGCAAACTGTCCAAGGGTAATCATTTTAGGGTTTATCCCTGGCTGTGTTAAAAGAAGAGGCGATGCGTCACTAGCGGCTGATTGTCCTGACCTTGGAAAAGTTGCCAGCTCTTTGATAAATTTTTGTAAGGCTTGCAGGTCATCTCCATCGGCGCCGCCCGCAATAAGCTCTTCTGCTGCCGTTGTAAGCTGTTTGGCTTCTCTTTCGGAGATTTTGCCATTGTTGCCTTGAACGTAGCTCATCGCCTGTTTGCCAAGCTCTTGCACAGCATCATCGAGACCTAATTCATTCATTTCAAGGTTCGTTGTGTCAGGAGCCTTCGCTGACCTTGTCTGGCTTTTTTGCGTACCATCGGGAGCTGTCTTTGAAGATGCTTTGTTAGGGTCTGCAGTGCCATTTGGTTCCTCTGCAGTGGGGTACTCTTCAAGTTGACTGATAAAAGAGAGTAACACAGCTGTATCGGCATCTGTAAGTGTGCTTGGTGTGGCGCTAAACATGGCTTCGGCCTCATGTTTAAGCAGCGTCACCTGTTCTGGTGTCAGAGTGCCTCCTTGAGCCTTTGCCATTGCTGAGGCGAGTTTTCCTAGCGTTTTTACTGAAGGGTCTGGTGCATCGGGGTTATCGGCCAGTAGCAAATTAGGGTCGGCACCAAAAATTACCGCTTTTTGTGTTGTGGTTGATGATTGCTTAGTTTGGTTCGCTTGTGTTCCGTCGCCTCCTGGCGCCTGGCCACTTCGTACAGCGGCTTTGGGGGTCTGCGCTCCATCAGCTGGTGCTTTTTGGCCTGGTTGTGTAGTGGCATTTTGCGTTTCGGCCGCGTCGCCCTCAGCTTGCGCTTCGGGAGTTGCTGTTTGCGCTATAACATCGCTAATCCATTTTTCAAGTGCAGCCTTAGATCCTGGAGGGAGGTTTGGCTCGCTAATAAGTGCTTTGGCAAAGTTCTCAAGCTCTTTTAGTTGCGAGTCGGTAACGTGTTGATCGGCCTGTTTTTCTACATTCTTTGTAAGCTTTGAAAACTCGCGAACCCGTTTGTCAAGGTCTGGTAGCATCAATAGAAGTTTGTTCGGGTCGACATCTGCCGAGCGTTTTGTCTCAGTTGGGGTTACATTCTGCCCTGGGAAACTTGCTGGATTTGGCGTATTACCTATAGTCATTGAAAATCTCCCTCTTTGGAGGTTAAATAAGTCTTGCTCTAGAAAATTGTTCTAGAGCAAGACAGGTTGTTTATCGACCTGTGTCGGCTGTTTCTGATACGATGGCACTTGCAGATGAAACCATATCTGCAAAGAGGCTCATCAGTTCATTGTAGCCATTCAAAAAGTCTTTTGATGCTTCATCGAGGTCTTTTTGGGTCATGTCAAATGTTGGAAGAATAGTTTTGAGAAACTCGATAAGGGCTTGGCTTTCAGATTGCATAGTCTCTAATTTTGCAAGACCTTCAGAGAGTTTTGCCTGATTAAAGTAGGAAACGGCTTGACCAAGTCCTGCTCCAACTTGAGCCACCACTGCAAGAGTCTGGAGCAGTTTAAGGAGGGTGTCCGGATCTTTTGCTAGCTCTTGCATGGTGTTCATCTTTTTCGCAAGGGCTTTCATGATCTTGTCAATGGCACTTCTTACTTCTTGTTCGGTAGTGTCTGTTACGAGATTGGTGGTTGTTTTGGCAATATCCCCTGCGCCCCCTATGGCATCATCGGCTGTGCTTTTTATGGTATCATCAAGTCCACCTTTCACATCTGCGGCAAAAGATACTGATTTTTTCACAGCAGCTTCAATCGCAATTTCAATCTCATCTACGGCCGACTTGCCGAGCTTCTCTGCCATTTTAGCAGCTTGCTTAGCGCCTGATTTTGCTATACCTCCAAGACCCTTTGCCATTACGCCCATAGAAACGATCACTACAACAATACTCATAACCATAGCAAAAATTTCTGCATCTTTGTCATTCATGCCTGTGGCTTTGGCCAGCTGGACGAAGCCTTCTGTAAGAAGTCCCGAAGAAAAGAGTAAGCTTAATACTTCTCCTATGATGAATTGCAGTACCTTTTTTACAATTTCTTTGGTCATTTCTTTCAAGATTTGAGTAAGAGCTTGTTTAAAAACTTCTCTTCCAATTGCTACGGCAGTTTGTATTGCAATTTGTGCGGCAACAACAAAGGATGCTACGCCAAAGGTAAATACAATCATAATGGCAAAGATGATAGCCTGAAAACCAAAGCTTGCAGCTTTTTGCCCTGCAGGGTTGTCGCTAGATGCTTTTCCAGCTTTTTCAAACATGCCTGTTTGCATATCTGCAATAGCAATTACCGTCATAGCCACAATAACTACTACCATTATAGCCGCGGCTACAGGAGCGGCTGTGCCAAAGCTAAATATAGTAATAATAGCCATGATAATGGCAATAATCACCATGATGATTGGTCCTAAGATAGCCATAAGGGCTTTCAAAGCCAGAGCCTCTAATTGTTTATTGAGGTCTTTGCCAATTTTTTCCATTCCCGTTTTAAAGCTGTCAGCTGCAGCTTTTGTTTGGTCTTTAATTATAGCAAGTTTTCCAGCATTTTCAGCTTTTCTAAGCTCAGCTTCGAGCAGTGCTATCTTGGCGCGTACTGTTGACATAAAGGCCAAGGCCGATGCCATAAGCTTGAGGTAGCTTAGGGCTGCTTGTCGCTCTGATGGGCTAAGATTTGGGTTGTGATCGATGTTGCTTAGCTTGCGTAGCGCAAGAAATACAACAGCAGAATCAGTGGATTTTGATAGCTGGCTAAAAAAGGTAGTATTTTGGGCGGCAAGTCCTGTTGCAAGTGCCCCAATAGCTACTTGAAGATCAGCATCTGCAATGTCGTTACTTGAGCCAAGTAGCGCAAGTAAGGCGACTTTAAGGCTGTTGGCATCTGTAATATCGAGTCCTGAACCATCTGGATTGCCATTTGCCTGGGCAATCATTGTAGCAAGACCTGCTTGGAGCTTGTCTGATAGCCCCTCAATTTGTTTTGAGGATAGCCCTTGCTCTGCTAGTACTGTCTTAATGGTTGCAAGCACCACTGCAGGATCGGTAGACTCAATACCTGTAAGTATGGCACCTTTAGCAGGGGTTGTGCCACTTGCGGCATTAACACTGCCAATGGCGTTGCCAGCTTCACTCATTGCAGCGCTAAATACTTTTTTATCTTCTGCCGATAGAGATGAAGTGTCAACTTGAGACATCAAGTAGGCAGTAAGTGCTTTTCCATCAAAGGAGGAGAGGGCAGGGTCTTGCTTGCCGGTTGCATTTTGTTCGGCAATGTTGGCAGCAAGCTCAGTAAGTAGGTTGGTAAAGTCGGTTTTTTGCTTGTCTGTAAGATCGGGATTTAATTTGAAGCCAGTAAAGTTTGTAAGAGATTCAAGAACTGCTTTAGGGTCTGTTGAGGCAAGACCGCCTGTGTACTGACCTGCGGTAATCGAGGTTGAGGCAGTTGAAAGTGTTGATGTAAAGAGTGTTAAGTCCTCTGCTGACATGCCATTTTTTGGTACGATGCTTGTTAGAAATTCACTTATTTTTCCTGCATTACCTGAGGCAAGTTCAGGTATTGGGCCTTGTTCATTTCGTGTGGCAATTTCTTTTGCCATAGTTTGAAGCTGTTCTTTAAAGGCTAATTTTTGATCTCCGGTAAGGGCAGTGTTGGATTCAATCCCTGTATAGTTTACAAGGGCGTTAAATACTTTGCCTTGCTCTGTTGAGGTAAGGTCGTCGGGTACTGGTAGTGTGAGGCCACTGTCAACATCTCCGCCTCCTGCGTCAAAGCCAAAGTTGCCCTGGTCTTGGTTTTGATCTTGCGTTGTAGGCATAGTTATAGCGCTTGCAAAATAATCCATCCAAATTGGATTAAGTGTAAAAGGGGCGCTATTTGGTAAAAAGAGGTCAGGTATTGCTGAATTTATATCTGCAGATACGCTGAAGTCTCTGGAAGATCCAGGCATCCCCTGGTTTGAGGGGCCTTGAAACCGTGTAATCATATCCCCAATAGACGCTGGTGGCGCTCCTGTAGAGCCTCCGGGACCTGTTGTGACGGGTTTTTGGTCGTCTATCTGTTGCTGAGGATTGCCGGGGATAAATGTTGGGTCTTGAAACTGTGGGTTATTTGATGATACGCCTGTCATAATCTTTTATCTCCAAAAGTTTGACTAAAAACATTGCTGTGCTTGTTCACTTGTTTTTTGTTCATTAGCTCTTTATTCACTTGTTTGCTGTTCACCTGTTGCTTGCTCGGGTGCTACGGCAACGGGTTGTTCATTCAATTGCTCATCTAGTTGCTTATCAAGAGCTTCTTTCATAATCTCTGCTCGCTGCTTAATCGATTCATACTGCGGCTGCTCTCCTGCGGTTTCTATTGCAAGTTGCAGCGAATAGGCAGCAATGGCTATTGCTCCTAGCTGTACATAACAGTCGGTAGAGTGAAAGTGCGGCAGAGGGTTTCTTGGGTCAAGTGCAGCACATAAAAAATACAAATTTGCAGCGTTGGTAAAGTCTTTAAGGCGGTGTGCGCACGCTGCTAGTCCCAAAATATATTTGGGCGTCGTAAAATCCAAGAGCATTAAAAGGCGAAAAATAAAAGAGGCTTCGCGAAATTTTCCCTGGTTATACAGAGTGTAGGCCTGTGTGTAGATGGCTTCCATGGTATCGTCGCTAATTTGGAGTGCCTGCTTGGGCATTATGCCCTTTTTAAGAGACACCTCCATAATCTGTTTTACTGCGGTTTCGGCTTTTTTCCCTGGGGAGCCGAAATTAATTTTTTGCAGTCTGTCCTGTATTTCAGCTTTTTCCATTTTCTCGTATTCGCTATGGCTTGTTGAGCTCATGGGTCAGTTCCTCCCTTGGTGAGTAAGGATAGTATTTTTCTCTCTAACTCTATTGTACAACATTATATATAATTATTTAATATATATTTCTTTAAAAACAAAAAATCACCTCAAAGTCTCATAAACTCTGAGGTGAAAAAGTAGCTACAGCACCATGCGCTATCTTCTAAAAATTGATTTTACAAGCTCATTAATGCTTTTGAGGATCGAATTTAATATGTCAGATTGCTTTGTAACAGTTTGTCTTGATTGGTCAAGGTCTGCTTGCAATTTTCTGGCATCACCTTGAACAGATTTTCTGCGACCTCGTATGTTTTCAATAAAGTTCTGTAATTTTGCATTTATTTCACCACGTGCTCTTGCGTTGTCATCTGACAACTTTCCTGGCACCGAAGTGTTGCCGTCAGGATTGCTGTGAAATTGACTGGCTACAACATAGCTATAGCCCCAGGGTATTTCCATTACCGAAAAAGCACTTGCATCGGGCTTGGTTCTTGGCTGAACGCCTGTTGGGGGGCGAGGAGTATTGGCGTCGATGGCATTTATTTGTGCGAGGTTTTGTCCGTTAACGTTATTAAGAATAGCTTGAAGGTTTCCAGTAGTCCAGGCAGAGACAAAAGCTGTTTTAAAAGCTTTTGCATAGGCCTCCTGAGCAAGCTGCCGTTGGCTTTGTGCGCCGTTTGAATCAAACGTGTCGATAGTGGGCTGTGGGGGGATTGTAATAGAGCCCCCTGTCCAGGTAATCGACCCTCCAGTTGTTGCATTCGGTTGAGGGTTATAAGAAATTTTCATTAAAGAGTCGCCAAAGAAATCCTTTCCATAGCTTTCCATAACAAAAGGCGAGCCATCTCCTGCCAGGCTATTTGCTGCCCACCATTCGGCAATGTCGCTAACGCTTAGTTTATCGTAGCCAAAGGTGAATCTATCGAGGTTGTCAATATCAACTGGAGTAGGTATTTTAACAGCGTTATCAGGGTCGCCGACATAGGTAGGAACGCGCGCCATCATTTTTGTATATTCTTGCTGCCATGTACCGTAAAATATAAGGTTTCGGCTTTGCACGGCAATAGTGTCTTGGAGGTTATTTAACATTTTTTGGAGGCTTGTAATAGCTTCGCCCATGATGTAGCGCTTTCTTATTTCTTGTGGCGAGTGGACGTTTTGGTCGTAGATGCTATCTAAAACAACACTTGCAAAGGAGATAAAGAGCTGTCTAGTAGCTGCATCATCTGGAGGTGCGCTGTTTGTAAAGCCGTGGTTGAGTAAAAACCTAACCCATAGCTTTTTTTGCTCTAAAGGCTTTTGATCTCCAAAATAGGACTGCATGGCATCTGCATAAAAACCAGTGGTGGGAATATCTAGTAAGGAGAAGTTATAGGTTTGTTGTGGATCTAGGCCAAAAACAGAAGAGGCGTAGCTTGTAAAAAGTGCTTCGGTAACAGCATTTTCAGGTGGGGCTACTATGGTGAAATTATTGTTCAGTAAAAATTGCGCCCACACTTGACCAAGCTCTGCAGGGGTGACATCTGAAAAATAATTTTGCAGTGCATTAGCGTAAAATCCCGTGGTCGGTGGTTGCAGAAGGGGTAGGTTAACTGTAAAGTTCTCGTCAGCTATTATATTTTCTTGTAGGCGTTTGTAGATCCCTGATGCAAAGCCCAAAAAATTTTCCAGGTTTTTAGGGTCTGCTGGAGGTGGATCGCTAAAAGTGTTGAGGTAGAGATAGTAGTTCCATATTTCTTGTTGGTACTCTTGTGAGAGCGTGCCAAAAATAGGTTGGAAAAGAGTTCCATAAGCGCCTGCCGTAGGGGCTGGGGGCTTGTTTAGGTCTACCGTGGTTTGTATCTTTCCATCATAGTTAAAATCAATAGGTGAGGTCATGGCATATCCCTTATGTTGAGACCTGGAAGATTGAGGTCAAAATTGTAGACAGCTGTCCGATCATTGTTTTTAATAGGCCCGCTGCCTGAGTAAAGCCAGTTCTTGCTTGGTCCATCTGTGACTGCTGGGCATCAGACTGGTTTCCAACTACCTGCCGTCTTGATTGTGTATTAGTTACATACTGTTGAAGCAGGCTATTTACCTGGCCACGTCTTCTAACGTCAGCTCCAACGTAAGCCCTTGAGGTTTCATCTGAGTGAAAGACGTCAGGGGTGTTGTAAGGACCATACCAGGGTATGGTGAGGTTTCGTATGGCAGTTATTGTGGACGCGCCAGGAATATTACTCCTGTTGTAAAAGGTTACTGGCTGTGTCTGAGAGCTTAGCACTGTAAGGCTTTGATTGTGAGATGCTTGAATGTTTGAGAAGGGGCCCAAGATGTTGCTAGGCAGAGCCATTCCCGGAGGCACAATAGGCTGGGTATTAAGTGGAGTTGCTAGAAATGACTGAAAAGCAGCATTCGTTAGATTGAGTTTTTCTTGTTCAGTAGCTCCAGGTGGGAAGGTGACTGTAGTTGGGTTGGCAACTACTGGATAAAAACCGCTTATCCTTACAGGGTTTTGGAATACAGGAACTCCTTGATTGTTGAAAGTAAAGGGAGTGTAGGTTGCGTCATACTGCTGCCAGTAGGTGTAGTCAAAAGTAACTGAGTTAGGGGTATAGTTTATTCGCATTGAATTTTGTTCAGCTGGCCCTTTGTTGCTAGAAACAGTCCGAGTTAGGGGGCCTAGCGCAATAAATTCAGTTTGGGGAACTCCCTGTAGGGCATCTACGAGCACTGCTTCGGGACGGTTTAAATATGTTGTAGGGTTTGGAGGGTTAATTGCTGTGTTGACAGAATTTAATTTTAATTCATTTGCCCCGTTGGGAGTGCTGCTTTGTCCGGCAATACTGTTGAAAACGGCAGTGTCGAGGTATTCCTGCATGGTGATGTCTTCATAGCCAAGTGTCCATTTAGTAAGATCGCCAGTATTAGGAGAAGGAAGGCTTCTTGATGCGCCAATGTAAAAGGCTTCGGCCGCTCGCCCCATCATATTGGCATATTCTCTTTGGTATTTACCTAAAAACACAACGTTATCACCTAGAACGCCCACGCTTTTTTGTAGCGTTTCAAGCATAAGTACGATCAGATCATGCACGCTAAACATAAGATCGCGGCGAGCAACTTCATCAGGTGAGAGCGCGTTTGTTTGCATAGAGTCGTAGGTTTTTTGCGTGAACTGTACAAATTTTGCTAAGATAGTAGGGTCTTGTGCCACGACAAGGGGGTCGTTAGGGTCTAACTTATTTTGCAGTAAAAAAGATGTCCATAGGACATCTTTTTGCGTAACAAGACCTGCTTGCTGATCACCATAGGCATCACCAAAGTATCCATCGAGTATGTCTTCGTACGAACTTGAGTTCGGAATGGTTGTCATAGCGTACATTGCCTCCTTTTTAGCAAGCGAGCTGGTGTTATCTAAATATCGACGATAATAGCCCTTTTAAACTGTCTATAATCGAAGTAAGCAAATCAGATTGCTGCGTAAGTGTTTGCCTTGACTGGTCAAGGTTTGCCTGCTGCTCTGATTGTATGTCCTGCACAACTTGTCGTTTTGATCTCACGTTTTCGATATACTGCTGGGCTCTGGCATTAATCTCGCCGCGGGATTTGGCATTGGCATCTGATAGCGCTCGAACCGCATTAGCCGGATCAGTAAGGTTGGATGGACCAACATAGGTGTAGGGCTTTAAGATTGCAAATAAAGATTTTGAACCTAAGGGGAGTGCAGTTGGTGCAAATATGCTAGCCTGTATGAGAGTTGCTTGTGCGATGGGATTTGTCGTTCCTGGGGCGATAGTTCCAGCTCCAGTAGTCAAAGTATTTAAGTAGTTAGTACTTGCGGTGCTGTTACCTGTTACAATAGAATCACCACTCCCTAGCCAAACAGATTTAAAGGCATTTTCAAAATTTTTAACGCTTTCGTCAAAGGTTGTACCGACAGGTACAGATGAACCGCCAAGGCCTATTGTACTTCCAAAGTTTGTTCCCTGAAACGTAATGGACAGGCCAATACCGCCAGGACCAAAAGAAAGCCTTAGGTATTGGGTATTGCCATTTGCGTCGCGTAGGGTGAAGCTTTTAATATCAAAGGTTTCTGTGCCCCCATCAAGGCGCTCTTGCGCCCACCATTTGGCAATGTCTTCAACACTTATATCGTTGTAGCCAAAGGTCATTTTGCTATAGTCTGGATTAGGTGAATTAAGATCGGTTATGTCAATTTTAACAACGCTACTTTCACCACCTACATAGGTAGGTACGCGGGTGAGCATGGCTGTGTATTCTCTTTGCCATCTTGCATAAAAGGCAAGGTTGTCAGCTTGCTTAGTTACCGTATTTTGCAGCGATAAAAGCATGTCGATTACGGAATTGAAAACCTCAAACATGATGTTTCGTTTTTTAATTTCTTCTGGTGTCAACACTTTGTTTGTGTAGCTGACTATTGTTATGTCATTGTTTGCTATTGATTGCTGGATGAAAGAAAGAAAAAGTTGCTGGGTAGCATCATCATCAACTAAACTGTTGGAGTTGTAGGCAGCAAGAAGCCCATTTGGGTAGAGATTAGTATAGTCGTCCAGAACTTGTTGTGTGTATGGAGGTACAGTTGGTACAAAGTTTAGAAACTTCACCCATATTGTTTGCTGTTTACCGGCAGACAATGTTCCAAAAATTGAATCCATGATGCTACCTATGCCATACTGACCTGCTGCTGGAGGGATAGGCTGAAACACATCGATATCTGTTCGACGGACAAAATCTAAGAAAGCTTTTGCCTGCTTGCTTTGTTCATCTATTTCCGCCTGATTTTGTGGGTTAGTAATTACCGATGTGAGGTTACTTGCCTGCAAAAAACTTAACCAGATAGCCTGTTTTTTTCCTGCTGCTGTTGCTGCGTAGGTTGGGCTGTCAAACCCGCTAAAATAGGCATCCATGATGTCATCAAATGGATTGCCCGGAGGCGGTGGTAATGGTAGTGCATTATTTACTGAGGTTACTGACATAGACATAGTCTTGCCTCCGGTTGATAGGGTTTATCGAGCAATGCCGTCAGCCATTTTTTCAAGAAGCTGTGTTAATCGGCTTAACAGACCTGTTGCTGATTTATAAAATTCTTCAAACACAAACATCACCTCACGTAGGTTTTCGCGTTGGGTATCGTTAAATGACTGAGAGGAAACGATTGCACTACTTAGGTTACGCTGGAAGCCGCCTTCATCGGCTTTCTGGGTATCTTGAATCCAATCTCTAAGAGCATTTGGATTAGGGCTAGTGGTTGGACCTGCAACTGCTGAGAAGTCAGCCTTTACTTTGTTAAGCGCCTGAATAAGACCACCTGAGGCATTTTGTGCCTTTGCACCGATTTGCTGTACAAGATAGGTGAGGTTATTTTGTATTTGTGAAATTGAGTAGCTTGCTATGACATTGCCCGCAGTGGCTAAATCATCAAACGTTCCAACTGCAAGTTGGGCATCTTCTGGTATTGCTGATCCAGTCGCGAGATTGTTAAAGTAGGCCTGAAGTCCAGCAGGAGATTCGTTTTGTATTTTGGACAGGGTGCCAA
Source organism: Chlamydiales bacterium (assembly GCA_041737255.1). Taxonomy (GTDB): domain Bacteria; phylum Chlamydiota; class Chlamydiia; order Chlamydiales; family FEN-1388; genus SZAS-7. Next base: position 12,385 of record JBGSSB010000083.1, read on the forward strand.
GGGTTTGGTCATAGGTAGCTTTTTCGAAGTTGTCGTATTGTGATTGAGGAGTAGCAGTGTTTACGTTAACACTATTTAGCTGGGTCAACTGCATGATAAACTTTTGAGGGTCTTTTTGGTTCATAAGGTCTTGCAGGGAGTTTAGGTAGGAAAGCGCCTGTTGGTTTAAATCAACAGCATCTCTAAGTTTTGCCATTTCAGTAAAAAGAATTTCATTGCCTCGAGATACATAATCAACCATTAAAACTTGCTGAATTGACATAGAATCAGTAAGAGCCGCATTACCAATAAGGTGCGTTTGAGCAGCAGCCGATGCTGCCTGCATTAACACATTAGCTAGGTTATAGATGGGGGCTGTACTGATTGCTGTAACATTATTAAGTGCGTCTATGACGGATTGTGGTACTGTAGCCGTAGGCGAAGTAACAGGATCTTTGATTGGGTCCCAGCCTGCTGCGCGCAAGGCGCGGATTAGCTTATCCAGCCCCTGACCCATGTATTGGTCCATGGTTGTAGTAAGAGAACCAATCCCACTTGCAGCTGCATTAGCTGGTATAAGAATATTGGGAGGAGCATTGGGATCAATCACTCCATTTGCATCCGTTGTAGCGATTGTTGCTTCTATGTCGGTGGTAATGCCAAAGTTTCCGTAGCTATATGTCTGGAACCCTTGCGCATTAACTTGCTTCATTTTGGTCCAGTTATTGAGCAAGTTTATAGCGTCTGAAACGGTATTTGCATTTGGAGTTACCCCAGTAAATTCAATGGTTCCAGAGTCTAGTGTTGTGGGGGTTGGAGCATGCAAAACGCCATTGGAGTCTTTAATCTGAGCACCAAGGCCTAAAAGAATTTGGGTAAGCTCGTAGTTATAGTAGGCTTGAGCATCTGGTGTAATTTCAAAGTCAAATATTCTGGGATCTGTCGCTAGTTGCGAAGAGCCGACATCATTTGGTTGCAAAAAGTTGACGACGATTTGGGTCATAACCTGGGCCCTCCGTTAAGCGGTTAATTTTTTAGGGGAGTATGATTTTTTCATTTCCTCTCCACACTTTCCTCTACTACTCATTATACTACAATTTTAATTTTAAAACAACGAGATGCCTCAGATATCACGCTTTTACGAGACAAAATTGAAGGAGCTGAGGTTGAGCCTTTCATGAAAATAAGTTGAAGCTGTGATGGTTTTGCTGTCCCTAAATTGATAGAAAATCAACTTTTTGTTAATGTTTTAGAGTTTTAGATCATTTTTTGTAGATATTAGGAGGTGTTCTGGGCGGTGTAATAGCCCTCAGGATTATTCTAGGAGTTGTTTTTGTTGCCTTACAGCCCAAAAATTTCACCGAGTCAGGTAATTAGCTTCAAACACCGTTTTTCATAAAGTACTGAAAGTCAAAACAATCAATACACCTCTGGCCTGGGCTGGGGTGAAGTAGGTTGAGCTTTTTTAAGAAAAATACTGACAACTTTCTCCCCAGAAATTTAGTCCTGTATTTTCCCCGCGGTAGCGGGGGCAGTGGTTGCGCTCGGCATGTGTAATTTCTAGTCGGTGAAAATCCGATCATAACCCAAAGAGGAGGGAATATGTAGACGGAAGCAAGGGTGTCCAAAGAAACCCCTACGAGTTGCTGTAAAGCCAGATAGAACAAGTCGTAG
>JBGSSB010000101.1:0-10522 GCA_041737255.1 Chlamydiales bacterium
TCATAAGATACTGTGCAAGGCCTCCATTTAAAAGCGAAAACATCCGAGTGCATAACTCACTCATAAACTATCGCCTCCCCAAACCCTCTCACGATGGGAGGCTATTTATGACTCTCGACCCACTAGATTTTCTGGAGAGAATTTCTCACTTCATCCCCTACCCTCGCCGCCACAGAAGACACTACCATGGCGTTTTAGCTCCTAGCTCTCAACTCAGAAAACAAATAGCTAAAAATGCACAAAAAAGGCTTGAGAATGCCGCTAAGGCAAAAGCTGAGGTTGTAGAGAAAACCAAAAAAGTGTCCCAAACTTGGGCGAAATTAATTGCAAGAATCTACGAAGTTGATCCCCTAACATGCTCCTCCTGCGGCAAAAAAATCAAAATTATTGCATTTGTTACACACTCAGCCCAAATACGACGTATCCTGAGCGGCATAGGCTGGCCTACAGCTATACCAGAGTTTGATCCATATGCAGAGCCCGAGCCTATCTATGATGCTTGTGATTTAATCCCCGGGACAAAAGATGGTTTTCTGGACACTCTAGAGCAGGTTCATTACCATGCAGGACCTGATCCACCTTCCACAGAATTTATAGATCCACCCCACTGTGAATACGAATGTGATTCACCACATTGGGAAGAGTAATCTAGCCTAAAAACCGCTCAAGACAACATGTGGGACGTTACCACTTTGCCTCAATTAGTCAAATTCCAGCAAATTTAGATATAAATTTCAGCTTCGATGACTTAATCCCTCAAAAATTTGTAAAAAACACCAGAATAGACATCAAAGTGAGGGTAGCATGTATCCCTCTTCCCCCCGGGAGGAAGAGGGATACATGCTTGTCTTTCCTATCCTTTGTCGGATATCGAGACCAGTTCCAAGTCATATTCACTACTTGTTAGTAACTTTTTATTTTCGACCTTGTATTAACCGAACAATGATCGGTATGAGTGCTAGAACACCAAGACCCGTGAGTGCAATAATAATGTCTTGAGTGAGAATATTCTGAGCAGAAAATGATTTACCCTGCTCAAATATACTATCGATACCCCGCCCTGCTTGTGTGAAGACAAAGGATCCTGGAATGATACCAAAAAATGTCGTCAAAAAAAATGTACGTAAAGAGATCCCAAAAATTGCCGGAGCAGTATTGATAAGCCAAAAAGGAAAAACAGGTACCAAGCGTAAAAACAGCATATAGCTTACCGCATCCTTTTGAAAGCCGCTTTCAATTTTTTTTAAAAATGGTCCGGCGCGTTTTCTTAGGGCATCTCCTACAACAGTTTTAGCTACAAGAAAAAAGATTGTTGCCCCGGTTGACGCTCCTATCACAGCGTAGAGAGTACACCAAGGCTGTGAAAACAAAAAACCACCGGTGATTGACAAAAAAATGGCAACAGGAAAATCTAAAACTGTCGCGAGTATGTAGATGCCAATGTAAGACATAGGAGCGAGTGTTGAATGCGCACTCACAAAGTCTTGTAAAGAGTCTCTATGTACTTTTAAGGCTTCAAAGGTGGCATAGTTTACTATCCCACTTGCATGCACAAAAAATCCTATAACAAGAAGAACTAATAAAGGCCAAAAACGTCTCAGAAGCTGTTTTGGAAGTTTTTTTAAATTTGGCAAAAAAGTCTGTAGCAGCCACTGGTCGGCAGCTTTTCGTATGGCTAGGCTGTATGTTGGATAGGGGTGAATAACATTTGCAAGGCGCCTTAAGGGGATTTTTTCTTGTACTGCTGTTGCAATCTGGCATAGCATCTCACCTGCTCGAGAACCTACAATCGTTGTTCCAACGATTCTGCTACTCCACTTTTTGCAATGGATGGTCACAAACCCCTCCGTTTCGTCGCTAGTGAGAGCACGGTCATTTTGACTAAAAGGGACATGCTGTGTGCAAATCCTATTTGAGGCTGTTTTTTGTAAAAGTTCGTGTTCTGCAGTACCTAAGCTCGCAATTTCTGGATCAGTAAATGTGACATGCGGGACATGAAGTGTTTTGTATATTTTTCTTTTTAATGGACTTGGTGCTAAAATATTGAAAAGCACAGCTCTTGCCTGATGTTCTGCCCAGTGGGTAAAAAACGGGGGGCCACACACATCTCCTATAGCCCAAATATGCTTTTGAGAGGTTCGTCCATAGGCATCCACAACAATTGCTCCGTCTTTGGATACAATGTTTGCTTTTTCAAGCTGAAGCATCGCAATGCTAGGCCTTCTTCCTGTTGCGACAAGTAGGTGGGTTGCACTCAAGCACTGCTTTAGGCCGTCTTTTTGTGATACCACCTCAAGAATAATTTCCTGATTCATGGCGCTAGCTTGAACTGTATCAAAACCAAGAAAGAGCTTGATCCCTTCCTTTTCAAAGACATCCCTCAGCACTTCTTGTGCTTGAGGCCCTTCCCGGGGAAGCAACACTTGGCGCGTACCGATTATACTTACTTCAGAGCCAAGTCGAGAAAAGGCTTGAGCCATTTCACATCCGATAGGTCCTGCACCCAAAACCACAAGCCTCTTTGGAATCGTTTTGAGATCGAAAATGGTTTCATTGGTGAGGTAGTTCACGGATTCAATGCCTTGAATGGCAGGGATATGAGGATGCGAGCCTGTTGCAATAACGAGCTTCTTCAATGATATCAACTGTATCGTGCCATCTTTTTTTGCAACTTCAAGCAGGTTTGGCGATTGTAATGACGCTTGACCTGTTAGCGTCGCAACCCCAAGTTTTTCGAGAGCTTCAGGGTTTTCATGTGATACTACCTCCTGAACAATACGTCGAACACGATCTAGAGCTTTGTCTGCCTTAAATTGTGTGGTGGAAATCTCAACTCCAAACTTATGAGAAGATCTGATTGCATGCCCAATATGAGCTGAAGCAAGAAGTGACTTGCTAGGAATGCATCCAAAATTGGTACAGTCGCCGCCATAAGTACCATTTTCGATCAAAAGTACTTTTTTCCCCGCTTTTGCTGCTCCTGTTGCTACCACAAGGCCTGCCGCCCCTGCCCCAATAACCACAAGAGGATAAGAAAAATCGGTCATAATTTGCACTCACACGTTATAATGTAAAAAAACATGACCTAGATTTAGTTCAATTAGAATCCGGTCAAATATCGATAAAACTTTGTGATTTAGTTTTCGTTAACAGAGAATCTATTTATCGAACAGTAGAAATTACGTAATTTGATGGCACTGAAGATGTACCAACCTTGTATTTGGGCACATAATTGACCCGACTATTCCCGTGAAAAAAGTGATCGGGATTCCGTAAACAGCCCAATACCAGGTATAGCCTCCCTCTTCTCCAAAAATAACATACGCCCCCACTCCCGAGATGCATCCCATGAAAATGCTTGCATATACCCCCTGCCAAGAGGTTTTTTTCCAATAAAATCCACCGAGGAGTCCGAATGAGAGGGCTGCTATAGGAATATTTGCCAAGATGAGTTTATCAAATACGCTGTCAACGAAAGTATTTGCGAGCAAAAGAGAAATCGTCGCAAACATAACTATCACCAAAATACTTCGGCCATATCCAACAGGAGTGGCTTCAGAACGGACTTTGATAAAATCACCGATCCACATCGCAGACATCGCGTTCCAAACTCCCGTGAGTGTCGTCGCAGAAGTTGCAAAAAGAAGAGCATAGGCAATCCCCTTAAAACCCCATGGGAGACACTGATCGATAATAGATGGCAATGCCTGTTCTGCAGAAGCGCACATAAAGCCTTTGGATTGAAAAAGTGCCGTTGCAAAAATGGCCGATCCATAGAGAAAAAAGACGATAATGGCCGCCGAGATTACAGCCCAATAGGCAGTTTTTTCCGATTTAGCAGCGAAGATCTTCTGCCCATACGAGGGTGCGAGGATGTAGGTAAACATCGTCAAAATGGTAAGTGAAAAAATGAAGCTGAACGGCAATATTTGTTGCCCATCTGTTAGAGAAAGAGAGGAAACCGCAGATAGACTTGTTGATTCCCACGTAAAAAAGACCATTAAAGGAAAAAAAAGTAGCAATAAAGCCAAGCTGAGCAGATCGGTGCGGATAATTGCAACCAAACCACCACGTAAACTCATTATGAGCACGATCGCGACGAGACTTGTGCTAAGCGTCCATGGCGAGGCAAAAGGGAAAATAGGCTGAAAGAGCAAGATAAGTGATTTTATATAGGCAGCGCTAAATCCAAGCATTGCAAGAAGTAGCAAGAGGCTAGCATAGGTGCCTATATCAGCTCTGTACCGCTCACTGAAAAAGCCAGCTACTGATAGGCCATCAAATGCTTTCCACTTTTTGGCTACAGTCACTGCATAAAAGAGTAATCCTATAAGGAAAATAAAAGGAAGAGTTAACGCCCAGAAGCCCGCAGCGTACCCAAGAGATGAGAACGAAATGAGCGTTGCGCTGTTAAATTCTGTCATGACCAGCGTTGCCGTGAGCGCCACCCATTTTGTGCTTCTCTCACCAAAGAGGTAGGCTGACTCAGTCTGGATCAGTTTGGATTTATAAATCCCAACTGCAATGAAAAAAGCGATTACACCAAAAAAAAGGAGGAAGTCAAAAACTGTCATCTACACCTTAGTTACAAATCTCTACCACTGAGGTTACTTACGAAATAGCATAACTCGAATGACAGCTGTAAAAACCTAGATAGAATAAATACTATTGTAAGTGGGAAAAAAAGTCAGGTCATATAATCATCGCAGAGAAGAAAAGAATAAATTATTCTGAGTCCCCATTTTTACCACATCAAAGAGCGCTTGCCACTTCACACGCGTATCAAAATGGGGACTCAGGTAGGTTTATGCCCCTACAACATTTCTCTTTTTAGCCATATTGCTTGCAAGCATTGGACGAGCCTTACATCCGCCTTGTCCCTTGCAGCTATTTTTGGCTTTACACGCATGGGCTTCTGTTTTGCAACCGCCCTTACCAGCACAGCTATTTTTAGCTTTGCATGCCTGCTCTGCGGTTGTAACCATCACTGTATCACCGCTGCTTGCTGTATCCGCATAGGCTTGTGCCGATGCACCCATCATGCATGCACTACCCACACTAAGCACTATCAACTTACGCAAGTTCATCTTTTCCATAAATAAATTCCTCTTTATACAAGGTTAAAATAACAAATTTTTACCGATATATGATCCCATAGCAATTTAACCAACTTTTTGTCACGTCTTTTTTATTTCTTTTGAAGATTGCATTGATCAAGAAACACAGTGAATAGTAATATTTCTTAGGACTATATATTGATTTTCAGTGATAAGATGAGCTTCTTTTAGGCGGTCAAGAGCTTGGAGTTTATCGTGAAGCGTTTCTTCACATAATCGTTCGGCCTCTTCGAAGTGCTCACCAGGCAAGAGAGGGCGCAGCGCAACTTGGATATTATCGGGCTCAAGGCGCCAAATGGATCCCGTGGCCGTATCGATGGCAACTCCTAGAAGACCAAACCCTATTAAATTGCCGGCTACAACGTCGCTTACGACGTGTGTAATTTTTATATTTTCAGATTTATAGCCTTCCATCGTTATGGTAAGGACGTAGTCGTGATCTCGCTTCAAAGTAAAAGATGTTGGTGTTAGCTGGCTTGTCCGTTCTACGGTGACGGTAGCACCTGGAGGAGTGGTGGAAATAGGTATAACTTGATCAGGGCCGTTAATGAGTGTTGCACAGCTCGTTATAAATATGTTGCATGCAGCAAATACAACTACGTACAGGGCATACCTTATATTAATTATTCCAGTCAAACAATACCTCTTTTAAACATAGGTTTGATTAATAAAAAAATGAGACAGAAAAGCTGTCTCATAAGCTTGTAACATCAAAAGGCAACTGAAACAGTTCCTTCTATGTAGACTATCTCTTCAGGTTGCACAACCTTCGTTAAGGTACCATCTCTTTTTGCGCTGGCATTAACATACCAAGTTGTAGAACTGGAGCTCTCTAAAAAAGAAGGCATTTCCTTACTCGCATACCCGTTTAAATGAATTGCATTACTTGCAACCATATTCACACCTTTGTTTCGGTGACTGATTTTCTACCTTTAAATATATTTTCAACATCCCGAAAATAGCCTCTAGTATTCTTGTTCACCTCATTCTTGGCAGGTGATATTCTTACTTAGGCTTTGGTTATTTTGAAAACGACACCTAACGATCGCGTAATTTTGCGCATAACATGTTACCATTCATAAAGACAACATTTAAATTTGAGAAATTACCATTACACTGCGGTTTATGACATTTCGCTGATACTAAAGATCAGACCCGATCAAGAGCTCGAGGTTACAATCGGCCTTCTTTTGCTTACAACTACTAGGGTTGTAATGAAAGACAAATCCATTTCTGGTTAAGCCATTTTGCAATCCATTGAGGGATTTTATCGCATTCGTCAACTTTATCTAAGGCCTGATCTATGGTGTGACCCGTTTTAATGAGGGCAAGAAGGGAGTAGTCTAGTGGGTCAAGTTCATGCCACTGGATATTAAGCTCACTGTCTCGAAAAATAATGAAATAATATACTTTGTCTTTTTCGAGTACAGGAAAGTCATGCAGGAGCCAATAGTCGTGGTCTTGCTGTAAAAATTCTTTACGATATCTCATAAAGTGTCCCGCTGCTTCTATAAGCTGTACGTGTGGCTGAAGCTGCAACGGTACATTAAGAAGATTTGTAGCTTCTTCACCGATATAGTTTGCTGGGTTAATTTCTGGCTTGGTTATCGCAAAAAAACTTTGTTGGCAGGCCCAGTCAATTTCAGCAGCTTTTAGCACGAGCAAACGATCACAAGCGGTGTAGTTTATTTTCAGAAAATTTACAAGATTTTTTCCTAAAAGGTTGAGATTCCAATGTGTGGGAGGATGTGCAGTGAGGAATTCAGTGCCAATTTCGGCATCAAATGCTTCTTTACCAAAGAGACGAGATACAAATGGATATTCTTCATGAAGCGCAGCAAGGAGGCGTAGCCAGTAGCTTTGGTTATAGAGGTTCATTCTTTCCTCTGCCCTAAGCTCTTTTGTTTCGGCAATATACGTATTAACAAATTCTATTTTGCTTCCCATGCTTTGGGTAATCACTTTGCCAAACCAGTGCTGTATGTGTACAAGACGTGCTGGAACATTTGTGTCGTAGCTCATACTAATGACTCTAAAGTTTTTTGGAAAGATTTGGCTTTTAGCGCTTCTTGCCAAGTGTCTTCGAAGGATAAAAAGTTGTCATCCCATTCAAGCAGGGTAGACACTCCCCCCGTCAAGGGGTAAACATCAGCATATATTGCCCACACTTCGTCACAAACATAATTATCATGCGTGTCTAAAATGTAGCCATCACAGCGTTTATGGCCGGCAAGGTGAATTTGAAGGACTTTATTCAGTGGAATATTTTGATAGTATTTTTTTGGTTCGAAGCCTTGATTTTGGCTTGAAACATAAATGTTATTTACATCTAGCATCATAAAAATGTTTGCTTGTTCAACGATGGCGGAATAAAAATCCCACTCTGGCATCTGATCGTCAGTAAAAGCAACGTATGATGAAAGGTTTTCAAGGGCAAAAGGCACCTCTAAAAAATCTTGAACTATACGAGCACGTTCAGCTACATACTTAACAACTTCTTTAGTATAGGGAAGAGGCAGAAGATCATGAAAGTGAGCCCCCGGCAGCCTTCCCCAACAAAGATGATCTGATATCCAAGGGGTCTTAGTTTTCCGAGCTAATTTTTTGAGTTTTGTTAGGTAATCAAAATCTAGCGGGTCTGGGCTTCCGATAGCAAGATTTACTCCGTGTTGCACTACTGGATAGTACTCCAAGATGCGCTCGAGGTTTTTGAGTGGCAGGCCATCCTCGACCATAAAGTTTTCACTAATGATTTCAAACCAGTCAATCGCAGGTTTGTGGGTAAAAATATATTCGTAGTGCGGGATTCTTAATCCTATACCAATTCCGAGATTTGGTATATCTTGGTTTTTGTTTTTAAACATTTACCCCCCCCTATCCAGCATTATGACCCAATTAGCATCGAATGTAACAGTACCTTATTTGGGGCTTTGTGTTAAGCAAATAATGATTTATATGAGTGCTAACTGGAGATATTATCGAAAATTGTGCTTAAAATAAAGATAGCGCATCATCAGTAAAGTTTTCACCAAAAAACAAATAACAGATGGTAGCTTCTAGAGTGCCTTTTTCATAGCCCAATAGCCTTTTACGGTTTCTACAATGTTGGGAATGAGGTCGTAGCGGCACTAGAGCTACACATCGATTTGGCTCCAGCCATTTTTTACCTAAATTGTACAATCTACATTGACGCAGGAAAAATTACACGTAAAGAGTCAATGAAGACCCAAGAGCGCTTTGTCAGGAAGCTAAAGTGCCAAAATCACTTCAAGAATGGCTATCACAAAACTACCCCGAACTTGCCATGCATTTTGAAGCGAAGTAAAAAATGTTATTATGAGGTTTTAAAAATGAAATCTGTGGTGCTAAATTCTCCGAAAGTGTATGCACGAAATATTCATTAAGGAGAAAATATGACCTCAATTTTTGTACGTTTCTACGAAATCATCATCCGTGCAGGAGAGTGCTTTCAATCTTATTTGCTGCTCGCTATGCGCCTCTTTTGGGGGTTTCAGTTTTATCAAACTGGCATGGGAAAATTTAACAATTTCCCTCAGGTTGTTGAGTTCTTTGCAAGCCTCGGCATTCCATTTGCCGAAGCAAACGTCTACATCGTAGCTTCTTTGGAAGCTGGGGGTGGCTTACTTCTTATCGCGGGGCTTGCATCAAGGCTTGTCAGCATACCGCTAACTGCGGTCATGTGCACAGCCTATGTGACAGCGCATCGAGATGCAGTGATGACGCTATTTCAAAATCCAGACATCTTTATCAGTCAACCTCCATTTAACTTCCTTTTAATGTGTTTAGTGATATTTAGCTTTGGTCCAGGAAAGTGCTCACTCGACTATCTCTTCCAACGCAAGAAATAAAATACACCATCCTCACGATAGTGAGGATGGTGTTTTAAACTTGGACTCTTGCAGGCGCTAAAAGATGGAAATGCTGCCACACACGTTTTAGGCCTTTCCGTGGGCAGTGTAGCCATCGAGGTTTTAGCAAGTTTTTTTGCCTTTTTTGCCCTGGTTCCCCCTTTTCTTGGCATAGCCCTGGGCTTTTATGATTTTTTAAGTGACGGCTTAAATATTCCCAAAAAAAATTGGGGCAATATCCTGATTGGAGTACTTATACTCACCCCAACCCTCTACTCTGCACTTAATTTTGAAAAAATATTTTACAAAGCGCTTGACGCCTCTGGCGGCTTTGGAGACTCCATCCTAAATGGGCTTATCCCAATAGCAATGGTAGCTCTTGGACGCTACCATTATAAGCTCGAACAGCAAGGCTTTGTCGCTCCAAAAGCAAGACGCCTGTTATTAGCAGCCGCCCTCTTTTATTTTGCTGCCCTCGGTATTGAAGTGCTCACTCACACAGGCCACTTCACGGCCGTTCATGATATGTAAGCGTCAAACAAAGCCATGTTGTGGAAAATTCGAAGCTATAGCGCGGCTCGCGAAGCGAGCCAGCGATCTGGAAGGAGCTCATCTAGTTTCTGCGCGTTGTGGCTCATAAGACGACGCATAACATCTGCAAGGTACTCTCGTGGATTGGCCCCGATTGCTCGACAAGTTTGAACCAGTGAGAATATGATCGCGGCAGACTTGCCACCATCTTCATTACCAACAAAAAGCCAGTTTTTTCTTCCTATAGCCAGTGGTCTAACGGCGCGCTCAGCGACGTTGTTATCCATGCGAGCATAGGCATGCATGGTGTAGTTCTTTAGATGAGGTATCAACCCGCAAAAATACCCCAAAGCCTCGCGAAACTTAGATTTTGGCAAAATCTGACCCTCAACAAGTATATGCTTGATGGCTCGTATCAGCTCATCAATAATCGGAACTTCTTTTTCTAAGCGTATTCGCAACCGTTCTTCTTCTGAGCGTGCCCAAGCAACTTTTTCGAACATAAAAAGATGGCGGATCTTGCGTAAGACCCAGTTTCTAAATTTCAGATCGCCACTTTCTGCTTCAATAAATTTTCTGCGGATATGTGCCCAGCATGGGCACCAGATGATTTTTTTGGCATTTGCCAGAGCCTCATATGCGCCATACTTATCAGAGTGGACAACACCATGATAGCCGTCGAGGAGCTTTTCGGCATTAGCATGCTTACGGTTAGTGTAGAAGTCATAGACGCGATATGACGGGTCTTTTTCTTTGCCACCACACATTACCCACATGAAGGCCTTGTGGACTTTGCCCTTCCCTGGAGCTAACATGTCGATTGGTGTTTCATCAATAAAAACGTTATCGCTTTCTATAGTCTGGCGGACTAGCTCATCGTAGATGGGCTCTAAAGCCATGCCTGCACGTACAACCCACTGACTGAGTGTCTGACGGGTTATATAAATGCCCTCTCGAGCAAGCATTTCTGCTTGGCGGTATATGGGGAGATGATCAGCAAATTTC
>JBGSSB010000123.1:0-4515 GCA_041737255.1 Chlamydiales bacterium
TTGCCCCCGCTCCCTGCCTTACGAAGGTTCACTTTCGTTTGAATCGCAACTTTGACTCGAGCTTCCTTCAGATTCCGCATTGGCCACTACGACTTGTTCTATCTGGCTTTACAGCAACTCGTAGGGGTTTCTTTGGACACCATTGCTTCCGTCTACATATTCCCTCCTCTTTGGGTTATGATCGGATTTTCACCGACTAGAAATTACACATGCCGAGCGCAACCACAAAACGACTAAATCGTTTAGCAGAACTTAGTGTAATACAACAGGTTGCTAACGTCTGCCATACAAGCATTGTGCAAAATGCCTGGGCAAGACAACAACACCTTTGTATTCACGGCTGGATGTATGACATTTCAACAGGAAAACTAAAAGACATAGGCTGCTGCATTAGTGGACCGCACGAAATTCAAAATGTTTATATTACGCAAAATTCCTCTAATAGCAACCATTAATTTTTAAGAAAAATAAGATCCTTTTTACTTCCGCTTAATTTCTAGAGCTTCTACAATCTTTGTTTTCTATTAATTATACCAGGAGTATGAATATGGTTTCAGGTGTTTCATTAAAAAATATTGTAGATGCTAACTGGGATAGACAGTACCTAACTAGCACAGGCCAAGTAGAAAACCGTGGCTTTTGCGCACGTATAATAAAAATACTTCGCAACGTTCCTTACATCGGAAACTTCGTTAGCAACCTATTTCCTAAAGCCGACATCTTTAAGGCATCAGCTGCGATCAAAGCAACAATTACCGAACTTCTTGTAGATGGCGCAAACCCTGACGATACTCTTATTCAATCAGCGGCAAAGAAAGTAAACGATCTCGTTTATCACATTGCAGCAAAGCACCCTGAACAAACTACTGAGTGGCCGAGCGCTTTAATACACACAAAAGCACTTATTACCACCACCCAGCCTCAACTCCAAACAGAAAATTCTGACTCAGCTGCTAAGACGCCAGTTGCTCTAATAACCCCGGAAGTTGAAGATCACGTTATTGAAGAGCAAAAAGAAGCAGAAGAATCTAATGTCGTAGAGCAAGAAGAGCAAGTGCCTTCTACCCTTCTTCAAAAAGACGCTGAGTCACTCTCTTTTCTCAATGATGACCTATTCGAAGAAGTGGGCGAACAAGAGATTCCCGTGATCATCATTGACGTTGAGCACGAAGAGATCGCCCCCGCTAAAGAACAATCAGCCGAAGAAGTTGAAGTAAAAAAACCAAAAGTACATAGAACAAAACGAAGACACCACCGCTCAAATAAGAATAGTGAATCTACTTCTAAAGAGCAAAAAACTGCGAAGAGCCTAGATGCTCCACAAAGTTCTTCAAGAAAAAGAAAATAATATTTTCTAACTTCTACTTTGTTTATTTGATGAGCGCTTGATGTAAATCAAGCGCTCTTTTTTTTACTCTTTCTCTCGCTCGAAATCCATAGCGAATATATTTCCACTAAAAAATACCGGGCTTATGTGAACACCCGAATCGTGCTCTTTTACGTGAATTTTCATCACCTTCTTGTTATTGAATAACACCTTTACGAGCTTCTTGATTTCAGGGTCCTCACTTTCTTTGTATTCTTTTGGAATTACCAACGTCCAGTAAAGCCTTTTGGAACAGCCGTCAAAACCTAATAGGTGTCGAAATCCCCTTCTTGCATGCACGGGGAATTCAAGCTTCTTCCCATTTTTGAGTGTCAGCTCAACCTTAGTATGCAAGCCGCGCTCATTAAGTCCCCGTTCTGCAAATTTCGTCAAACGAACTTTGGGAGGATCTGCAAGTGAGGAAGCGATCTTTCCTGAATAATCATGAACAACTTTTTTACCCTGCTGAAATCCTGTATGAGCAACAGTATCTGCTAAAAATGCTTCAGGGGCAATCTTATGTGCTACTTTTTCAAACCTCCATTCCCCCTCATAGATATCTTTGTAATAATACCCCGATTCCCCTTGGCTGTTTGTTCCAATAACACGAAGCTGACGGTGATTCTGACCTCGCCCAGTTTGAATTATAAAAATTTCTTTGGTCAATTTCGCTTCTCCCTCTAGCTTTATTTCGGGCTGCTCTGTCCAATCCTCAGCGGGAAGATAGCGCACAAGAGGTGTTTTATTGTCGATATCATACGTGGCAGGCAAAGCCGGGTTAGAGCCGATGCTGTCAAAATCAGCATAGCGTGTGTACATTTTATTGCATTCGTTACCGTTTTCATCACGCGCTCGTTGAATCACAAATAGAGTTGAAGCGCTTACGGCCATACTTTCTGCAACAAATTGCCCATCCTCCGGCCCTGTGATTTCATTGTCAAATTTATTATGAAGCCAAGGGTCAGCAAAAAAATACTGCGTTCCATCCTCACTCAAAAGATAGAGTGTAGTAACACCGATTGCTGAATCGGGATGCTTTTTTCCTGCCATGTCTGTGTAGTAAACGGTGTCAAATCCCTTGTGCGATATTCCAAAGCTCCGTGCTTTGTCAACACTAAGAGTCGGGTCTTTACATCTGTTTACTATTGGAGCAACTAAAGTCATGTTGAACCATTTTGTTGTCCAAATAACCTTAGAGCCTGTCGTAGCCTCCCAATCAGTTGAATCATCGGTAAGCTCTACGTTAACAAAGTGACTTTTTGCATAGTGGACATGATGATCTTTGTCAATTGCTACCACATTATCTCCATCAGCACTAATGGCAACAAGCGGCGTCTTCTTGTCATCTACATACCCATCATTAGTACCAAACACCTTCCAAGGAGCTCCCTCGTCTGCAGCGATAGGTTTATAGAAGATTTTTCCATCATGAATAGCATAGTAAAACTTGCTATCCATAGCCTTGTTTTGGGTAGAATCAAACACAATTGGTAATTCAGGCCGGCTCTCAACCTCTGTTAAAGGCGTAATAGCTAGTGAGAATTTCGATATGACATATTTTATTGGGGCAAAACAGGTGGAAAGCATCTTAGAAATTGAATCGCGAAATGCAAAAACACCCCCAGCAAGCTTTGAAACAAAAGAAACAATTTTATCTTGTTTAGGATCAATAGGATAGGGCCTCAGGGAAGGCGTGTAAGGCTGGGACACTGCATTTTGTCTGTTCTCCGGGGAATACTTGGTAGAATCAATACTAGAGGGACCTTTAACCATACCACCTCCAAATACCACTACCCTAAATATACAACATTGTAGTTATATTTAAAATATTTATTGGCGTTCAGATCTAGCGGGGAGAAGATGAGCGCTCGAGAGTTTTAAAAATAGCCTGCACTTTTTGAGAAGTTACCGACGCCATTTTTTTAATGAGGGTAGTCCCCTTGTTATCATTATAGCCCAAACCAGGCTTATGGGACCCAAAAGCCATGATATAGAGCCGCTCTACTTCTTCTAAAATATGCCGCTGGCTTGAAGGAGCCTGATACAGAACTCTAAGTCTAAAGTCTTGGGGGTTCTTTTTTATATCACGATGCAACTTCTTGGCACGCTTACCAGTATTGATAGCAGAAACGTGCTGTGAGATCCGACGAGGAAGAAACGTTTCAGTTTTACCTATGTAGTGTTTGCCATTTTTTATATTTTCAATGTCATACACAACGCCACGCTTTTGACGCAGCTCAAATGTAAGATTGACCACAACACGCTTTTTGCTTCGTTTAAATGAAGCACCTTCGGGCAGATTGTCTTTTATTATCTCTTGTTGAGCAAGTATTTTAGTTGCTACTTGATGCACTACAGCTACATCTTTTTCTGTCAGAGGCTTTCGTTGGCTTGCGCCTCCACCACCGGCTCGTTGATTAAGCACATGTTTTGGATTTTCAGCTTTGTGTACTTTAATAAGGAGATTTTCGACACGGCCAAGTAGTTCTGTTGGCACGTTACTATGGATAACACCAAAAGAAACTCGAACGCCCTCTTTTTTCAGCTGCTGCTTTAGTGATGCGAGTACTATTTTAGCAAGGGCTCCTTGTCCTGATCTAATAGCTGTAAAGTAAGAACTCAAACGCTTTTTCACAAGCGACGACTTACCAATTAATCGCTTACTAACAAGATCTACACCTTCCACAACATCTACTTTCCAGCGATATATTGCATTTGTATTTTTTGTTGGCGTAAATAAAGAATAAACAGCCTTTGTTTTACCTTTTGTAACAGTATCAACACTACTCGACCATTTACTAATAGGCGTAACAACATACCCACTTTCATCAATAAAGCCTTTAGCCTGCTTTGTGAGAGTGCTATCACGTGAATTAGGCTGCAATTGATCAAACTGTGACCTTGTCAAATGTTGCGGCGTGCTGAAACCAACAGTCATAAAAATCCTAAGCAATTAATTGGAAATAATTATATCATATTTGCAATTAATTTACACTTAAAGAACTACTAATGTAGGAGCAAAGTTAAAATGTCGTAATCTAGCAAAGTAGAAATGTCGTGTTTTCCTCCCAAATAATAACTATTATGTTTAAAGGGTAACTAACCTAACAAGGAGGTTAGTATGACCCAGGGGGTCTATATGACACAAA
>JBGSSB010000170.1:0-4162 GCA_041737255.1 Chlamydiales bacterium
TTCGAAAGTTTGTACATGATCTTTATCTGTGAAATTGACATACTCTTTCATGAGTTACCCTCTGTTATTTGTTTTTTGACGAAAACCTTACTGAGGGTACACTCTTTTTATTTCAAACACAACTTCTGATCATATCTCTTACAAGCGTGCAGTTTAGCTTATTTGCAATGCGCACAAAGATATAGGAGTCTGCAAACACACCTTTTGGAATGGCTTTACCTGGCTTTAATTTTTGTATGCGGTTTTCAATATTCAAAAAACTGCCGCCTTTTTCAACATAGCTCAATGTGGGCAACACGCAGTCGGCCTCTTGGGCTGTTTTTGTCATAAATAAATCTTGGACAACGAGGCATCCAAGTTTTTCTCTTAGTTGTTGCCATTGAGTTTGAGGTATTTTAGAAGCTATATCACATCCTACAGCATACAAAAAGTCCCAGCCATTTTTAGAGGCTTCATCGATTATTTCTACGGCATTTTTGCCTTTGTTTTCCACCTTGATGCCTTGAGGCTTAAATTCCGGGTGCATGCCGGCAAAGCGTGCGCCTAAGCTATTATTGCGACCCTCTAAAAGATTTAAGCTTTGCGGCTGCCAAGAGAGAATCTCTGATAAAATTGCTTTTCGGTTTGTTGATGCAAGGTACTGACTACCTACAAATACCGCGCTATTTGGGCCAAGTTCACGAAGTGATTGTAAAGCTGCAAGCTCATCAAGGGGTGCATGAAGTATTGTACGTTCAAAATAGCGGCTTACTTCTGGTGCATAGTGGCCAGCAAATGTAATTTTGCAGCCTTTATTTATGGCTTGTTTTAACCTTAGCCAAAGAACAGGAAAATCTTCGGTAACATCCAGGCCTAGTAGCAAAACGTGAGTTAAGCTTTCGCAC
Organism: Chlamydiales bacterium; assembly: GCA_041737255.1. Classification (GTDB taxonomy): domain Bacteria; phylum Chlamydiota; class Chlamydiia; order Chlamydiales; family FEN-1388; genus SZAS-7. Next base: position 885 of record JBGSSB010000170.1, read on the forward strand.
TCTCCAAGTTCAATTTCCATTCCAGCTGGCAGTCCTTCATCATTTGATTGTATACAAGGCATGCCAACTCTGTTGTCAACGTTATTTGTGCCGCAAGCATCTCGCATAAGCATTTGTAGGAGGTAATTTTCTTCTACAGTCAGCGTGTTTCCTCCCAGCGCTGCAATTTTGCCGTTGGCTTTTGCCTCTTTCATCTTATTTGCAACAAATGAAAAGGCATCTTCCCAACTTACAGGTGTGAGCTTTTCATTTATGCGAATCAGGGGTTGAGTAAGGCGCTCTTCACTAGATGAAAATTCATAGCCAAACCACCCTTTATCACAAAGCCAAATATCGTTAACACTTTGGTTTTCTTGTGATCGTGTACGCATTATTTCGCCATCGCGAGAATCAAGTATCATGCTGCAGCCTACGGGGCATAAAGTGCATGTAGTATCAGTGCTGAGATTATCCCATGGCCGAGCACGAAAACGATAGACATCACTTGTTAAAGCACCAACTGGGCAAATCATAATGGTGTTGCCAATATATTTAGATCGAGGAGCTCCTCCATCGGCAGTGCCCACTTCGGTTCTCCAACCCCGTTCAATAAATTCCAGGGCATGGTCTCCGGCAACAATATCGCCAAATCTTGTGCAGCGAGCACACTGGATGCAACGCTCACGGTCAAGTTTAAGCACAGGGCCTAAAGAAATTGGCTTTTCAAAACGTCGCTTATCTTCAAAAAATCGGCTTTCTCCTGGGCCAAACTTTAGCACCTGGTCTTGTAAAGGGCACTCACCGCCGCGATCACAAACGGGGCAATCAAGCGGATGGTTTATAAGTAAAAATTCTAAAATTTCATTGCGGCCTTTTACTGCAGCATGAGCTTGTGTTCGCACCACCATTCCTTCACTACATTCAAGCGTGCATGAGGTTTGCAGTTTTGGCATTTTATCTACCTCTACAAGACAAACTCGGCAAGCACCAAAGGGAGGCATACGGTCTTGATAGCAAAAAATAGGCAGTTCAATTTTCAGTTGTCTTGCGGCTGTGTAGACAGTGGTGCCCTTGGGAACCTGTATTTGATGATCGTCTATAGTAAGCGTAATGAGTTGGGTCATAATTATAAGTAGGGGTATGCGATTTTCATAACTTGAGGCATATCTGCATCAGGATTTTTTTTGATGTAGGCAACAAATTCATCTCTAAAATGGGCCATAGCACTTAATATCGGGGGAGCGGCTCCCACAGCAAAGGCGCAAAATGAATTTGTCATCATACTTTTACAAACATCGTCAATTGTTTGCAGGTCTTTATATGTGCCTTTACCATCTTCTATTCGTTGCAGCATTTGAACTGTCCAGCGCGTACCTTCACGACAGGGTGTACATTTTCCACATGACTCATTTTGATAAAACTGCATGAGGCGATTTGCTACTTTTACCATATCAGCTGTATCATCCATCACTATTATAGATGCAGTGCCGAGTGCTGATTTTCTTGCCGCAAGTGTGTCAAAGTCCATTACTATATCAAGATCTTTTGCTGTAAGGCACTCACAAGAGGATCCTCCAGGATAGCATGCTTTAAATGATCTACCAGGAAACATCCCGCCGGCAGTATCGAGTACTTGGCGAAGCGATACACCTAAAGGAAATTCGTAGCAGCCAGGTTTTTGTATGTGGCCGCTAACCTGAAAAATTTTTGTACCGCGATTTTTTGGTGTGCCAATACTCAAAAACCATTCAACGCCTCGGTTTACTATATGTACGACATTGCACAACGTTTCTACGTTGTTAACAATTGTAGGCTTGGAGTACAGACCTGAAATCGCAGGAAATGGCGGCTTCAAACGTGGCGTTGCCCGGTAGCCTTCAAGAGAGTTAAGCTGTGCTGTTTCTTCTCCGGCAATATACGCACCGGCTCCCGGATGCACAACAATATCAAGATTTGCTAAATACCCACGGTTTTTAGCTTCTTGCACGGCATCTCTTAGCTTTTTCATGCCCTCATAATACTCGCCACGGCAATAAATAAAGGCCATTTTGGCACCGATGGCATAGCATGCTAAAATAATGCCTTCTATAACCTGGTGGGGGTCTTTTTCGATGAGTAAGCGGTCTTTGAAGGTTCCGGGTTCACTTTCATCGGCATTACAAACGAGGTATTTTGGTTCGTTTGTATCTTTGGGAATAAAACCCCATTTTGCTCCGGTTATAAAGCCGGCACCGCCTCTGCCTCTTAGTTCTGTTTGTTTTACCATGTCAATGAGCGTAGCAGGTGCAATATCGGGAATAGCTTTTTTAATAGCTTGATAGCCGCCATTTTTTTCGTACGTGTCAATAGATGACTGATTTGGGTCATGTATAAAGGCAGTAAGGATTTTCAGTTCATCCATTTTTAGCTTCCTCTAAAATTGACTCAATATCACCTTCGTGTACAGGCCCTGCAACTTTTTCATCTACCAGCATCATGGGGGCTCTATCGCAAGCACCAAGACATTCAGATGTTATAATTGTAAATTGGCCATCTTTTGTTGTTTCTCCGGGTTTGCATCCGAGTTTTTGGCAAAGTTTTTGTAAAATGTTGTCACATCCCCGAAGCATGCATGAAGCATTTTTACAAACATGGATTAGGTGATTGCCAACAGGCTTTTCAAAAAACATGTCATAAAAAGTAACAATGCCTGTAACTTCTGTTGTATCTATACCAAAAAGTGCTGCAACTTGCTCTTGTACATCAATTGGAAGATAGCCAATTTCAGCTTGTGCAACATGAAGAGCTGGAATGAGCGCTGAGCGCTTTTGTGGATAAAGGCTTTGAAGCTGGTATATGGCTTTGATAGTTTCTTCACTAAGCATTAGCGGTCTACATCTCCTAATATTGGATCTACACTTGCAATGGCCACTACGACATCAGAAATAATAAGGCCGGGCAGTATTTTTTTAAGAACTTGTACATGAGGAAAAGAAGGGGAGCGCACGCGTACTCTGTATGGGCGGTTTGAACCATCACTTTCTAAATAGTAGCCAAGCTCACCACGAGCTGATTCGACAGCGGTGTAAAGCTCGCCTTTTGGTGGATGTATGCCTTCTGACACTAACTTAAATTGGTGGATAACAGCTTCCATACTGCGAGCAAGCTGAGCTCTTGGAGAGGAATAGGACATTCAATCACTTTTGACAAGAAATTTTAGAGGAAGTCCCGCTCCAGCTTTCCCTTCTCCATGGGGAAGGGAAAGCTGGAGCGGTGCTTCCGTGGTGCTTTTCTGCTTAAAAGTTGATGTTTTGTCTTGA
>JBGSSB010000171.1:0-11891 GCA_041737255.1 Chlamydiales bacterium
CGGTCGTTGAAGGCCGATGCGAGGTGCCAACTTGGCTGTCGCTGGGCGGTGATGCGGGGTGCCAAGGTATGTGTCGTTAGGATGTGATGGAAGGTGCCAAGCTGGTTGTCGCCGAGGTGCCATCAGCACTGTCGTCGTACAGAAAGGCGCCTGGCCTGCATTAGGCATTAGATATACCCAATAGGCTTTAATGCCTAATGCAGGCCAGGCGCTTTTTACTTTTTAATGCCTAATGCAGGCCAGGCGCTTTTTACTTTTTAATGCCTAATGCAGGCCAGGCGCTTTTTATTAAAGTAAAAATTTTCATTTCTTGATATGTATTTTTTACCCTAATTTTTGCTGAATGTCATTCACAATTAGTACTTTGTAGAAATTTTTGCCTTTTTTAAAATGTCATAATTTCATAAATAAACTGCCCTATTGTCACTTTTTAACAATTTGCCCTTGCTGAATTGCGCAAAATTTGTTATTTTTTGATCACCACATTGTGGTTGTTTGTCATAAATTAACAAATTAGAGGTGGATTATGAGTTTTTTGGGTGATGCTTTACGAGTAGTAGGATTTATTGCAGCTCCAATTCTTGCAGCATCTGGAGTGGGTCTTCCGTTAGCGGTAGCAATTGGAGCGGTTGCAGCCGGTGCCGGAAATGCTGGCGCCGATGAGATAGAGCGCAATCGTCAAAATAACGAAGCTAATGAAAATGCAGCTCGGCAAAGAGCTGAAGTTGAAGCCCGCGTGCGACAAGCGCAGATTGACGCCGACAATCGCCAAGCACAAGTAAACATTGAGCTTAACCACCGACGTGATCAAGCCACTGTTCGCGAAACAATTATAATAGACTGTCAAGGTGGGGCAGTCAATAACGTTCCTGGTCTTTTAACTAGACTTGATAATGCAAACTTACAAGAGCTGGGGTTTACTCCGCTTGCAGCTTGCAGAAATGCAGATGTAAGAGAAAGAGTAACAGCAATGATTCAAGCTGAAAGAGTGCGAAGAGGCTTATAAGTTGGGTTAAAGGGGGAGATACTTCTATTTCCCCCGCTTTACAAAAGGAGATAAGGTATGCATCCAATAACACTATCATGTCATGTTAGCTCTAGTGACTGGCAGCAACAAGTAAGTCAAATGCCAGCAATGAGTATGCCACAATTTAGTTCGCCAAATTATAATCAGGCTACTGTGTATAGAGCACCAGAATTTAAGGCGCCCCCCTTGCCTACCGAGCGAGGTCCTGGAACTGGGCTTATAACTGGTACGGTTAAAGCCTTCATTAAAGACGATTTGCCACCCCAAGCAAAAACCGTTGGTACATTTGTGAGCGCGGCTATTGCCGGTCATAAACTGGCGGATAATGTTACAAAAGCTGAAAACGAGGGGCAAACTAAAGCTGAGGCTTGGGGTTGTCAAACAGCACGCACCATAACTCAAGAAGTAACAGGTAAAGTGGTAAAAGGGGCCATTGTAGGTGGCATTCCCACCTATTTATTGGCGGCTAGCACCCCTAGTCCGCTAACCCTTACTGTACCATTTGTGCTTCCACTTATACCAACTGCCTACCAAGGCGCTGAAATGCTTGCTCACGCTGTGGGCAATGCAACGGAAGATGCTTGCCATAGTGCTTTTGAAGCAGCTAGACGCTTAACCAAAGGAAAATAACATGACAGTACAAACTATATTTCGAGCCCTTACCGACCAACATGTTCTTACTACCCAAGATAGAGCACGCCTTGCACCACTTGCCATTGAAGCCCCTTTTTTAGAGGCTTTGGTTGCTATCTTCGAACATAAAGCCCGAACCTATTTAACAATAGGAGGAGAGGATGCAATTAAAAATGCCTACATGGCATTTTATGAAACCGACAAAATATCAATTTTACCAACCCTTAAAAAAACGCTGGCAAGAACATCGCCGGACATTGAAAGTAGTTTAGGCCTTAGTAAGAGCGGGCAAAATGGCGACAACCTTAAAGAAATCCAAAAAAAGGTGTTTGTCTCATATACCGCACGTTATCGCCTAGTAAAGTTGGTTAATGAGCAGGCACTTGAGGCCTTGTGTAGGCAGGCAAATAGTCCTGTTTTTCCTATGTATTTATATGATTCATTAGCAAGAGAGCATGCCCTTTCCATTTCACTTCGAAGAGAAGGGCAAAATGATACACCACAAGCACAATCTGAAAGAATAGCCAGAAAATTTTCTGAAAATATGCCGCAGTTTTTTGTGGCAACTGTTGGCATTATTCACTTTGTAGCAGTAACTGCGTTTCGTGAAAATCAAAGTGCCGAATTTCGTGCGCGCTATTTTAATCATATGGTATCGCCTGAAAGGCTAGGGCAATTTACCGACCTTGTAGGGCGTGGGTATTTGGCAGAAATGTGTGTAAGCAATCGGCAATTAACCAACATGCAAGAAAATAAAACGGCATTAGAACAAGCACAAAAATTTTTACCTACACTCAGTATTATCGAAATGCCCATGGCTGTTGATAGAACAGCCATTCAAAATGAGTTAAATCAAATCGATGCCGCTGTGCGAGAAAATGTTGCCCAGGGCCAGCAGCACCAAGCCGAATTGCAAGCCGCCCAGAATCAAGCCAATCAAAAAATCGACGAATGGAGGAAAAGCATCCCCGAGCGTCCAGTAACTTATGGCGTAAGCATCGGCTTCAAGTTTTAAACCGACTTTAATGTGTGTGCAAGGTGGTTTGAGTCTGCTCCTGAAAGCCGAGCCGAGGGACCTCACATCATCATTTACACAGCAGCTTCCCTAGTTGTTCGCTAGTGAAGTTCGTTTCGCACCGGGGGTCTCCGGCCTAGCCCCAGTTTACAAGTTAGCAAAAGATACGTCTCTACGATGCTGAAAATAAGCTGGTTATGACAGGTTCGCGGTTACCCTAACTCGTTCCTTGACCTGTTTTAGATATATCCAGGACCATTATTAAATTCCCCTTCTCCTAGAATAATAATTTTTGACTTCATATTACACAAGGTCACAAGCCTCTGGTGGCATCCAGTGAGCCTCTTGGTCTTTCCACTTTACGTTGCAGCCTATTGGATTGGTAAGCGGCTTGGATATAGCCTTTTGTGCCAAATGGTCACTTAACGCATTTTCCAAATCATTAATGGTGACTTTTTCAGAATTTCTTGGATTGTCTACCGCTCTTCCGCAGTAAATAAGTTTGCGCTCTTTATCAAAAACATAAAAGTGCGGCGTACGAAGTGCGCCGTAGCTCTTTGCTACCTCTTGCGTTTCATCGTAGAGATAAACCCATGGAAATTTATGCTCTTTCATTCGCTCTTGCATATGCTCGAAGGAATCCGCTGGGTAGGTTTCCTTGCTATTTGCACTTATCGCAACAAAACGCACACCCTTATCTTTAAAATGCAGAGCCGTCTTTCTGGTACCTTCGTCAGAGTTAATCACATAGGGGCAGTGATTGCAGGTAAAAAAGATAACAAGCACTGGAGCTTCTTTAAAGCTTTCGAGGCTATAGGTGCTGCCATCAGTAGCAAGCAAAGAAAAATCAGGGGCTTTGGCGCCAAGTTGTAGAGTAAAGGGCATAGTTACCGCCTTTTTAAAGGATTATAAAGAAAGCAGATTGTCACATAATTAAGGGATTCAGAAAACAATTAAAATCGATTTTTATTGACCGAATTTTAAAATAATTATATTATAAAGAAAAGAGAGAATAATAGGGAGTATACTATGCCAAAAATAGGCAAAGCGTCTCAGCAACACCACATTGACAAACCTAAAACAGACACCAAAAAAAAGCCTGTAAAAAGCTCTATCGGCAAAGTGGAAGATCTCACCGCTAGCCCCAACTCAAAAATTCTCGACATCGAGGCTAAAAGCAGCTATTTAATCCAAACTCTGACCAAAGTATCAGATTTTGTCAGATATGCATTCGGCCCGCTATAGCACCCTAATTAGACATCTTGAACCTTGTGCACACATACGTGTGTTTCTGCTGCCATGTTGAAAAAGAAAACAACACTAGGTGACAAAAGCACAGCATAAGGAAGCATTATCATCAACGACTGTACAACCATTTGAATATGATTGGAAGAGACCATAAAGCTATTGGTAGTCATTGATGCCGCTACTGAAAGAATGATAGCAGAAAGAACAAGGGGAACTAATCCCACTAAAAGCAAGGTAACTCTAAGAAAAAAATGAGAAAGGTACATCCTTGACTCTTCCGTCATCACAGTAGCCTCTACAAATGGCTTTAGAGCAAAATTCGGCGTTACTACAAACAGCATATAAATACTAAAGACACATAACAGCAAAGCCGCAAGGTGCAGTAAAAATGGCCCCGTCGAAAGAAGCGAGGCAAAAAAATCACCCAGTAAAGGAATTTCATTTACCAGATAAAACACTCCAAGCATAGCCCACACTGCCAAAAACAGTAAGATTATAGGCATAAAGACATAAGCCGAGCTCAAAGCCGCATGCCATGAGCGCATAAAAAGCTTGGTAAAGCCAACGTTTGTTTCTTTGATTTCATCATGGTAGCTACGGATAAGCATGACGCCAAGCCCCATCAAAAGTCCACCTGCTAAAAATAGCGGAATAAAATTTAAGCTAAAGGCTATCCATGCCCCAGAAAGAATGGCAAGACTTTGAAAAAATACCACCATCAATCCACACAGGACAATCCCAGCTGATGTAACGGCAAGTTTTGTTTTACTTAAACTATGCAGTCCTGCTCGCTGGCACATGCTTTGAATTTCAGAAAAGTCCATGATCCAATCCTCATATAATAATAGGCGTAATTGGACAGCATGATCTCACAAATTCCTCATTAAATAAACGAAGAAAAAAACATAGCCCATAGAGTGGTCACTTCCTCTCTATGGGCTATATAGTAACTATTTTTTACTTTACCTTATTGCTTTATCTTATCCTGATACCGAGGCATCACCCGCATAAAGATATTTAGGGCGAATAATTGGCGTACCCTTGCCATCACGGGCCTCACTTCGCTCATAAACTATCTGGCGTGCTATACCCACCATTCTAGACATGCCAAAAAGCACGGCAATGTACTCTGAGTAGCCAAAACCTGCTGCCGTTAACACAACACCAGAGATAGCATCAACATTAGGATAGGGATTTGAAATTTTAGGATTTTCTCCCAAAACCTTGGGACCTGCCTCCCTCAAGAATGCCGCAATCTTTACGATAGGGTCATGACTATAGTGCTTTTGGGCAACATCATAAAATATTGTAGCTCGGGGATCTTCCACACGTAAAACGGCGTGGCCAAAGCCAAAGATAAGCTCATTTTTAGCAAGTTTACCACGCAGCAGCCCCTCTATTTGAGAAAACTGTGCGTTGTCACCCACCTCTTTAAGTATCTCTTCAACAAACTCTAAACAGTCTTGATTTGCTCGGCCATGACGTGGCCCTGCAAGGGCACATACTGCTGATGCCAGCGAGCCATACATATCCTCTAGGCCAGAAGCTACAGCCTTTCCAACAAATGTCGAAAGGTTGCCGCCGCCATGATCGTAGTGGAGGATGTTAAAAAGCTTCATCACACGAACAAGCTCGGCCTCTTTTTTATTTGGCACATGCAGCATAGAGACGAAGTTTTCGATGTAGCCAAGCTCAGGCTTTGAGACATGCTCACCCTTCCACCCAGCGTGGTGATTTATGACGCAAGCTACAATAGCCGGGATACGAGCAATAATATTGAGGCAATCTTTTTCATAATCTTGTTCTGAGTCAAACATGCCAGCTAAAAGCAGTGCACTTGCAAAGAGTTTCATTGACTGCCCTTCGCGAGGAAGCCTTTGTATCGCCTCCACAACGCGCTTTGAAAGCGTAGCACGTGATGCAAGCTCTTGCTTAAACGCGCTTAACTCATCTTTTGTTGCCTCTTTTCCGTAGTACAGAAGGTAGATCACCTCTTCGGGCTCTTTGTTGGCAAGCTCAGGAATTGACTTACCTCTATAATAAAGCCCTTTAGTAGGGTCCACTGACGAAGTTGTACAGTAGCCTACAGGATAGCCTCGCATACCTGTTTCGAGATTGTCGCGCGTGATTGTAAAGAGCACTTCGGGTTCCATGTATTCCTCTATAGATAATGTGACACTAACTCACGTTCTTCTTTTAATTCTTTTTCGGAAGCTCTAATTTTTTCTTCCAAAAAACTATTCCAGCTTAAGTTATCCACGATGGTGCACTCCCCGTCTTTGCTATTTACGCAAGGAAACGAAAAGACAAGATCAGGGTCAATGCCATAGCTGTTAACACCGGCTAGTCTAGCACAAGAAAACCAGGTATCAGCCTCGGTTTTATAGACCCAACTCCTCATAGCATCTATGGCAGCTGAGGCAGCAGAAGCCGCCGATGACTTACCGCGGGCCTGAATAATTTCTGCGCCTCTTTTTTGCACTGTAGTGATAAATTCATTTTCAAGCCAGTGAATATCAGAAATTATTTGATATACCGGCTTTTTATCGATAGTTGCATGAGTAAAATCAGGCACCTGACTACTTGAATGGTTACCCCAAATGGTCATTTTAGCAACCTGGGCCACCGGCCGTTGGGCCTTTTTTGCAAGTTGGGCTACTGCCCTATTTTCATCCAAGCGCATCATAGCCTGAAACTGGCTTGGATGCAAATCTGGGGCGTTGCGTAAAGCGATAAGGCAGTTTGTATTACAGGGGTTTCCCACAACAAGCACGCGCACATCTTTTGATGCTGCTGTGTTTAACGCTTTTCCCTGGCTTACAAATATCTTGCCATTTTCGGATAAGAGGTCTTTTCGCTCCATACCTGGTCCTCGCGGCTTTGCCCCTACCAAAAAGGCATACTGCACACCAGCGAAAATCTCGTTAGGGTCTGATCCAATCACAACCTCTGAAAGAAGCCTAAAAGCACAATCATCAAGCTCCATCTTTACACCGGCTAGCGCACCAAGGGCCTCGGGAACTTCTAAAATATGTAAAGCTATTGGCTGGTTGGGACCAAATAGATCACCATTTGCTAAACGAAAAAGAAGGCTATAGGCAATCTGCCCTGCCCCACCTGTTACTGCCACTCGAATCGGCGCCGCAATCATGGATACCTCAAATATCAAAAAATAGCATCTTACGAATGATGCTATTAATTTGCTACTTTCGTTTGAGCATCCTTAGTTAAGCTGAAGAAGAAGACTTTCTAAAACGTTTGCGATGGGAGATGAGCGCTCTATGGCAAGCTTTGCCTGCTGGATGCTTTTAGCTACCCGCTCAGATGGCACTCTGCGACCAGTTGATAGTGCTTGAATAAGTACTTGCTTTTGTGCTTCAAAATGAAGCGGCAGGCTTGCACTTTGCCTTTCAAGATCTAAAAAAAATGCCTGCACAATAAAAAACAGCTCGTTTACTTCCTGCATAACACCCAGGCTTATAACCCCTTCTATTTCTTGTTCGATAGCCTGACGTATAGCTGGCGTTGTCTCTTTAAGTGTCGCTGCAAATTGGCTTTTAAGCTCTGACTCTTGTGTTTTTCGTTTGAGATCTAGTGTTTTTTGAAACTCTTTTGCCACGTTGGCAATTTCATGAAACTGCCGTTTTTGAGCAAAATGGGAGTAGAGAGTTTGTTCTAATGCGGTACCATTTTGGTGCAAAAGTTTTAACGCATGTGCCACAGACCCATGTGAGCTTTTAGCAAGAAGCTGTGCTTGCTCAGAAGGTATGTTTTTATTTTCGACTAAAACTTGAACAACTTGCTCATCTGTAAGTGGGCAAAAGCGCACGGTTTGACTGCGCGACACTATCGTTCCAAGCAGCCTATCAGGAGCACTTGTAACTAAAATAATAAGTGTATTTTTTGGAGGCTCTTCCAGGGTCTTTAGTAAGGCATTAGATGATGTAGGAAGCATGCGCTCGGCATCATCAATAATAAATACTTTTCTATCCGATGAAAATGGCGCCAAATTTACTTGATCTATCAGTCGTCGTACAGCTTGAATGCTGTGCATACCTGATTTTCCCTCTGGGGTTGCACAATGTAAATCTGCAGGAAAGGCATCATCTGGAGTGTTAAGCCAGAGTTTTGCTAGCCCCTCTGCAAATAGACGCTTGCCCACACCTTTTATTCCACAAAACAATAGTAGATGTCCTAGCGTATTTGTGGAGCAAAGAAGCTCTAGACGCTTTGCGACGGACTCATTTCCAACAATATTTTTAAAATTCGACATGGTAGATAGTATTTACTTAAGTAGACACCTATCATAGTTATCTGCAAATTAGGTTAACAGTAAATAATAAGGCTCTGTATTATTAAGAGGCTGAGAGGAACTAACCGCTAGATTGATTTTGAATGATTTTTCCGTCAGCCGCTAAGGACTTCAACCACGAGGATTCACTATGACAACACCCCCAATTCGCACCATTGCCTATGAAGAATTTTTAAAACGACACGGCGATATCGAAAGCCAACCGATACCTAAAACATACTCTGAAATAGCCTCTCACTACCTTACCCAGACACTAAAGATAATAAAAACTGAGATCGCTCCATCAATTTACTCCAATACTCCTCAAAACATCCAAGACGCTGTAAAAACACGATTCTGGATAGCGCCTGCCCTTGCATTTTGCCTAACAACATTCAGCGAAACCTCTTGGCTAATTAATACCACCTCAGGTTGTGTCGCAGAGGTTATAGAGCGAGGCCGCGCCCCAAGACACAGCGATGAAGCTATAAAAGATATAGCCGCAGGACTATTTGCGTTTCATGCAGCAAAAGGGTTATACAATATCGCATCATGTTTAAGCGCCCCTAGCATACAAAACACCCTAGGAGCTGCCTTTGACATAGCTGCAGCAGTAAAATGCGCATCCATAATTACTAATTGTTCAACAGCAAAAGCTGATTAAGGAGAACTGCCATGACCCACATCATTACAACTTTACCAGAGTATATTAGCAGTGAAGCTGGTAAGTTTGGAACCTATGCAGAAAATAAATTTCAGGATGGCTGTAGCTATCTAGGTCGGCAAATTGAGATCTTTCGACAAGATGTACTACCAGACATTATGAAAACAGTAAACAGCGTGTCGCAAGATGCCCTCAGAAACTACTTTTTTGTTATGCCAAGCCTTGCCTTTACACTAGGACACTACAGCGATGTTGGCGTCTCTACCCTTATATGCGGCATAGGCGCTGTAGACTGGCTTATACAAGATCGCGATGTACGTGAAGCCTCGGCCATATTTTTTGGCGTACCCCTTACTTTAAACCTAGCTATTAGAACAACCAGGTTCATAACCACCGGCAACGTATCTGATGCTGTAGCTGTTATCCTACAGACAATATGCCTAGCCAAGCTTGTACTTATTGGAAAAGGTGAAAATTCTTAACGGAGATTAGTTAACTATGTGTACTACGATTACATGTGCATTTGAAAGCACAGCTCTTAGCCTTTGGAAAGGCCTTGAGTTTGCAGCAGATAAAACAGCATCTACCTGCCTATCGGCAGCAAAGCAAGCAGGTGACGCTGTACTATATGGATATACCTGGGCAGGACGCAAAGTTGAAAAGCTTGCATCTGATGCACTACCAGAAACAGCAGCAAAAGTTGTTGCTAGTACTGTTTGGGCAATCCCCTACACTGCAGTTGCCCTTGCTGCACCTGTTTTTGTAAGCGACATCGCTACAGGCCTGGCTCTTGGCCTCTGGCAGACATGCCCTAGAGAAATCGATGAAGGCATGGGTAAAAACCATAGACAGCATGCCTTTACAGGCCTGCGCAATGCATCGATTATTAGAGCAGGAGTTGATGCTGTAAAACTTGCTGTAACTGGAAATTGGTACTTACTTTTACCAATTATCTCGAATGTATTTTTTGCCCTGCAAACAAATGCAATCATCGGCATGGAAACACCAGAAAAAAAGTTTATTCCTGATACGCCTCCTGGATCTCCCTCCCTCGAACCGCTTGCTAACTAAACAAAACCCTATTAAGAGAGCTCAACAACTTGAGCTCTCTGTCAGGCACCATTTAGCGAACTTCCAAAATCTCATGTTGTATTTTAGACTATCCATGTGAAATGAGCATAGATCTTCTCATTTGTAGGGGGTAATTAGAAATGTCGAGATCTTTCAACGGAATGCCCGAATGCCAGGCTTAACCCCCATTATTTGCCCCCATTATTTAAAAAATAATAAAATTTCGAACAACCTTAATGAATTATGACGGAAATTATTAAACACCCGAAATAAGAGATAAGCTGTATACTATGCTTTGAAAATAATTATCCTTTTTTACGGGGTCGGCATATGAATATTGATCGTACGAGTTTTTTGAGGGCTTCCTCTGCCCCTAGCCCTATTAACTATCCTTTTCCCCCACCAGAACGAAGAAAAAAAACCTCAGTCCCCGATGAAGGGATACGACCTAAGGAGCTTTGCACCACATACATTCCAATGGCCATCAAAATTAAAGGTGGACCATTTATGAAAGTTGAGAAATACGAAAAAGTTACCATACTAAGCAGCGAACAGCCCCGAAGGGGTATTTTTAGGTGTTGCACATCAACCGAGGAAGGACTTCTAAGCGACCAGTATCTTGACATTAACCAACACACAGCAAATATATACCTTGAAGCCCTTGATGTATTGCTAGAACATCCAATTCTGCTTAAACACCTGATAACAAATGAGTTTCAGGAAGTTCCATGTCACCCTAAAACACTTCTGCAACTTCTTCAGGCAAGAAAAGTTCTAAGACTTTCGCTGAAAATACTGTTTCGAGAAGAACTCTCTAATGCAAAAGCATCAGGAAATAGTACCACACTACTTAGAGAATCGACACCCGCAATTAAATTTTGCTCAGCGCTTTTAACGAATAACCAAGCCCTTGATGATTTTAGACATAACTTTGTTGCAAGAGTTCTTGATACTGTAAGGCAAAAAACAAAGAACAAGCCCATCGATAATGAAACGCTTATGTACATTCTTGGCCAATCATTAGATTACCTTCATTCCTTGCAAGTAAATCAGTACCCACATGAAGTTCAGTTAATTCTGTTCTGCCTACGTGAAACTGCTAAAAAAGTGCAAGATACACCGCTCTCAAGCCTATTAGGATCAATATTTTTTCTACGATGTCTTGTACCTTCCTTGGTGCAGCCAGATGATAAAAAATTGCGACTCACTCACATTGAAAAGGAAAATCTTAAGCAGATCACAAAAGCGCTTCAATGCGTTTCAAATGAGCAATGCCCCCATTGGTTGGAGGCTTGCCACCATGATGCCTTTACGAAATTAGTTGAACGAACAAGCCCCCTTTTGATTCGTATTTCTAGTGAATTGCCTCAAAATATAGTGCCAACTGAATCGCTTGTGTCAGAGGCGGCTACTTATTATTGGTTGATCATGCGTGAAGGACAAAAAATACAAAATCAAGATGACCTTCAGAGCTCACTAGAAAAGCTGAGACTACATCTAGGAACAGTCCCAGCAGGACCTGGTGCGGATGTCCCAAGACAAGGTGAAATTGATATGATTTGTGACACGCTTAGAAAAATGTCTATGACTTTTATTTAAGACTTTGATTGTTCGGTGTATATACAAATGCAACAACGCATCCCAAAAGTACGAACCTAGGTGTTGACTTAAGTTCTTTTTTCAAATAAAAGATTTTATATAAAATGTACCCTTGAGCGAAGTTATCTGGAGTGTTGGTGCAGCATGCACCACTCTCATTTTTGACCGAGACTTTTTCATGAAATGCCTCGAGGCTATAGGGATGAGATATTGTCAAATGTTGTGTTTCCAAAAAAGATTGCACCCTAATTTCTAGTTAATAATTAAGCTGTTTTTTCTTGAATTTCGACCTCCTCACCATTCTTAAATTGCACCCCTTGGATGATCTTCACCATATGTTTGT
>JBGSSB010000001.1:0-22824 GCA_041737255.1 Chlamydiales bacterium
CGACTTGAGTTAGAGGGTGATTATGAGACTTTTGGTTTTGCTGGGTTTTTTGGACTGCCTGTATCTGTTCGCAGCTATAACACTGGGCAGGTAGATACCTGTTGCCCTGTTCTTTTAAAGCCACGCTATGAAGTTTGTGAAAAGCCGATAGCTGCAGCTTCAAAGCAAATTGTTCATCATAAAAGAGGGCGAAAGGTTTTAGATACACTCCGCATTTTCTACCAGGATTTAAAGTATAATTTTGCCACCCCTTTTGCCCTCGTGGAAACCCTTGGTGTTTGGTATGGTATTTGGATGGCAATTCGTACGCTTATGCCTGTGCGGAGTGTGCAGTTAAAGCAGGCCTTTAAAGAAAAAGTGTCGCCAACACTTCAAACAGTCCCTGAGATTGACATGCCTCTTTCCGACCAAATCCTCTACGCAGAATCGGCTCTTAGGATCATAGGGTTAACAAAAAACTTCGCACCACTGGTTGTATTTTGTGGTCATGGAAGTGCAACAGAAAATAACCCCTATGCTTCGGCACTTGATTGTGGGGCCTGTGGAGGTAATCATGGGGGGCCAAACGCTAAAATTTTAGCTGCAATTTTTAATTCTCTAGAGGTTAGGCAGGGGCTGTTGCAACAAGGTATTGCAATTCCTTCTGATACGTTATTTGTTGCAGCAGAACATACCACAACAACTGATGATGTTGTGGTGCTAACGCATGTTGCGACCCAAGGCCCACATAAAGAGCTAGTTGATGAGCTGCAAAATGCTTTTGTTAAAGCAGGGGTGAGCAATAGTTGCTACCGCTGTGAAAAATTTGGCATACAAGCATCGGCCTTGTCGGCCAAGAAGCATGTTATAAGTCGCAGCACAGACTGGGCAGAGGTAAGGCCTGAGTGGGGGCTTGTGCGTAATGCTGCCTTTATCATTGGCCCAAGAAGCCTTACTAAAGATGTTGACTTAGATGGGAGAAGCTTTTTGCATTCATATGAATGGCAAGAAGATGATAGCGGCAAGTGGCTTGAAACAATACTCACAGCACCTATGGTGGTAGCTGAATGGATTAGCACGCAGTATTTCTTTTCGACCCTCAATAATGTGGCCTACGGTAGCGGAAGTAAAATTACGCATAATATCACGGGAAAGTTTGGTGTTATGCAGGGTAATTGTAGTGACTTGATGCAGGGGCTTGCCTTGCAATCGGTATATAAAGCAGATGATGAGCGCTATCATGAGCTTATGCGTCTGCAGGTTATTGTGTATGCGCCGAGATCCAGAATAGACCTTATTGTAGAAAAACAGTCGATTCTCCAAACGTTGTTCTTTAACAATTGGGTTATTTTAGTGGCAATAGATCCAAACGATAATAAACCTTATAGACTGCTTGCAAAAGGCGAGTGGGAAGAAATTTCAATTGATGATCAGCTAGATTCCTCAAGTAAAGCAGATCTTCTAACTCTTGCAGAATTAGAAGAAAAACTCGATAAGTATCTACAGGGTGGTAGGGAATTAATTAGGAGCTGATGAGTAAGCAAAGGGGCTGAGCGTGTGCGATTTGTATGAAGGTGTTATACAAGGTGGTGGGCCTTTCATCAACAGTGCACGCACAGCCCTTTTCACATTTTATGCGGTTGTATATACTAGGTGCATATATCCAGAGCTTTTACTAATACTTAAGCCGTAAGTTTTGTAGCGCTGCCCCCCAAGACGGCCTATGGAATGCAAATTTTTCATCATAGACCTTACTCTCCAACCCTTACTGGTTTTTTATGTCACTGCACAAGCCTAAATTGCATCCTCGTAATCGAAACAACAAGCTTTATGATTTTACACAACTTGTTGTAGCGTGTCCTGATTTGGCTAAATACATGATAATGACTCCAGCAAAAACTGAATCAATTGACTTTTCCAATCCACAGGCTGTAAAGACCCTTAATAAGGCTCTTCTTAAGTTTTACTACAATATAACCTGGGATCTACCAGATACCTATTTATGCCCGCCTATCCCAGGGCGTGCTGATTATTTGCATTATATTGCTGATATACTAAGCGATGCGAATATGGGACAGATACCGCGTGGAGAAAAAATCACTGTTGTCGATATTGGCGTTGGGGCTAATTGCATTTATCCTTTACTTGGAGTTGCAGAATATGGGTGGAGTTTCGTAGGTACCGAAATTAATGGTGAAGCGATCAAAATTGCTAACGACCTTATTCAGAAAAATGAGCTCACAAATTCTATAAAAATTATTCAGCAAAAATCTCCTGATAAAATTTTTGAAGGACTGCCTAAAGACATGCAGTTTGATATAACAATGTGCAATCCACCATTTCATGCATCATTAGCTGAAGCTATGGAGGGAACTAGTAGAAAATGCAAAAATTTAAAGATCAAATCCAAGCAGTTGAATTTTGGCGGGCAGGAAAATGAGTTATGGTGTCCAGGAGGAGAGGTTGCTTTTATCACGCAAATGATTAAAGAAAGTCCTAACATTGCCTGCAAATGGTTTACAACATTGGTTTCAAAAGAAGAGAGCCTCAAAGCTATTTATAACCAGCTTAATAAATCTAAAGCTATTAAAGTAAAAACCATTTCTATGGGGCAAGGCCAAAAGAAAAGCCGTATAGTTGCCTGGACTTTTTGATGGATTTAGACGAAAGTTGTCAAATCCAGCGATATATAAGAGATCCGCTTTTCGAAGGTAGGAGCTATTGCTTATTCTTTTATCCTGAGAGTGTTTTGGCTTTCCACTGGTTATTGCATCCAATGGTAAAATGGACAGGAAGGCAATTGTCGATTATCCAATTGTGGTTGGTTATGCCCATTAGACAGCAGGTAGCCCAGTGGATGCCTCCGTGAGCTACAATTAAAATGGGTCCTTCACTTGATAGGGCTTGATTAATCCCTTGTATCACTTGGTTCATGAATGCTTTTACATGAGCATGGGTGCTTTGGTGGGCGTCTTGGCCACAAGTAGTCATATCGCTCCAAATTTGCATGGTGCACTCACCGAGTTCAGGTATCTCATAATGCACCGCCTTTAATCGTGAAGAGAGTATTTCTTTTGTCTCTTTTGCTCTTTTAAGGGGGCTATAGCAGACTGATTTGAGAGGGAGGCTAGCAATAATAGGTTCTATGTCTTGAGCCTGCTTTAAGCCAGCTGTGTTCAATGAGACATCAGCATGGTTTACTTTTGCATCCGAGGCATTGTAGTCAGTTTGTCCATGTCGAACGAAATAAAATTCTTTTTTAACAATCATCTGTTCTCACGCTTTACATAGAGCTAAATATTGATTTGCAACATGATGGTGGTTCACTGCAGTTTAACATAACGTGTGATTTGTGATTTTTATCTAAGAGAAATGATCTAAGAAAATGATAAAAGGGCCGATAAAAGGGCCCTTTGCGCAGCCTTTGTAATAGCAATAAAACTGATTTTTATAGGCTTTGCCTTAGTTGACATGAGCAATATGGCACTAGCTATTTTCGCCTATGTAGGCGTTGCTATCATCTTCATTGTAAACAGCCTGCGCCTTTTACGATGAATTGGACGTTTTATAATACGCAATGTCAAATATCAACACTAAGGCAAAAAAATAACCTACTGCTTAGCTGTTATTGAAAGCTCATTCATAAGGTGCTCTATGTGAATTTCAGAAAGGTCGCTTCCATCTACATATACATGGACATTCTTTGGGAGAGACTTCACTTCGGCTTTTATTGTTCGCATGATAACCTCACGCTCAGGCACCTCTTTTATTGCATCCTTTAGATACTCAGGAATAAAGGCTCCCTTACGCTCAAGCTGTTGCAAGCGTCTTGTCGACACTACAGGCCTTAGCCCATAAAACACCTCTGGCGACTGCCCGGTAGCTGCAAGCTCTTGCAAAAGCTGCTGCAGTGATTCACCTTGGGTCCATGGTTCAATTAAAAGCGAAGTGCACCCAGTAGAGATTGCCTCAGCAACCTGTTCTATAGCTTGTTTGCAAGCGGTATGCTCTTGAGGCAAAGAGACCGTACAGCCTATAACAAGATTGTCTGATTGTAAAAGACGCACCGCACGTGCAACGAAACTTCCTCGCAAGACAACACCGCTCACCCAATATTGACGAGCCTTGTCACGTATAGCAATTAATTTTTCATCACTTAAGCCTTCTACATCCACTAACACATAACCGGGCTTTCTTGTCTGCATGCTGATAGTTCTGGAGCTGTGCCAAATATCGGCTCTATTATTTCCGGGTAGCAGCATATAGCCGCTCACAGGTAAAGAGCTTAGCGTCATAGTTATTCTTTCAGTAAGTCCAAGTCCTACTATTGTTTTTGTTATTGCTGACATCGTTCCTCCATAGCATTTTTGCAAAGCAGTATAGACGAGCTTATACACCAAATCAACTATTGAAAAGGGCTGGGCTCTGCGATGTGTGATTATTAAAAATAAAAGATGATAGATATCGGTTGTTATGTGGAAGTAACGGACAAATTGTGTTGTTCAAAACTTTATGACTTAGCATTTTAGTTGTTGTGGAACTTGTGCTCTCATGTGTGTTTATGGGAGCTTGCGATCTATGTGTTGTTTGAAGAAATGGGGCAACCAGGACTTGAACCTGGGACCAACGGATTATGAGGGCGGGAGAATTTCTCCCGATCCAGTACCATCCAACCGCTATGAGTATGATGATAAAAGGGTTAAAGATTGATTGCTATTGGTTTTTGCGGGTTGGTAATGGCTGAATTGGTGCGTCGTTGCACCGCCAGTGCACCGTAAATGGAGCATCTATTCTGACTTTTCTGAATTTGATAAAATTCACAACTAAAAAATGAAAACAATTGTCTGTAAATTTTAATATTTTACGAAAATCATATTTACGCTTCTTAAGTATTCTTGTATAATAAACCGCATTAAGAATGTAAATGACAATTTCTATGAGCACCAAATATATCAAACCTGAGAAAATTGAAGAAATCGCAGACAAAATAAGGTCTGATCTCTTACCAGAGTATGATCCCGATGTCTTATGCGAAGTAGATATATATGCAATTGCAAAGAAATTGGGATGCAAGATTGAGCTTGTGAATTTTGACCCTCCGAATGTTTCAGCAAGAGTTCTCCGAAACGTCGAAAATGATTCTTTTACCATTCAAATATCTCGAAGCGACAGTCTTCAACGTAGAAAATTTTCAATTGCACATGAAATTGCCCATATTGTTCTTCATGACGATGGAGAAGACGAGTTCATTGAATTTAGGCAGAATCAAATAGAATATGACCCGGAATCACTTTATAAAGAAGTCCAGGCAAATATGTTGGCATCCGCATTGTTGTTACCTAAGGAACCTGTGATAATTGCCTGGGAATCCTCAAATAGCATTGATATGGTGGCAGAACAGTTCTCCGTTTCGAAAGAAGCTGCATACAATAGATTGAGCAATTTAGGGCTTCTGGATAATGAGTAAGATTCAGGATTACCATAAACAGGCCCAATCGGTAACTGAAGAAAGGCCAGATAATCCAAGGCCATTATCTGTAAATGCTAGTAATCCTAAAGAAGCTAAACCTGGGAAAATTGATGGAACACCATCTAAAGAGACAGAACAATTTCTTATATCACTTTTGAGCAGTGAACCATTTTGGCAATTTTTCGAACACTTGGCAGACCGCCATTACACGGGAAGAAATATTTCACAAAAAATAATAAAACTTAAAAATGCGCATCCTTATTATTTTCATACATGTGTAATGGCTGATATTTTACTTAGAATAATAGTTCTAACTATACTGATATCATCAGCATCTACTGCTATTTTTAAAATTTTGTCATAGTAGTTAGGTAAAAAAGTCAAGATTTAACCGTATATATATAAATTACAAAGCTTAGATCTATCATTTTTGAAATATTCTATATGTAATTATTGTTGTTCACTTAGCCACCTATTAAGTTTAACCATCAACAATGTATCCAGTGCACAATATTCAAGCATAGTCTTCCTAAGATGCGTTTTTTCGAGCGATCCATCTGTTATTTTCATTAATTTTTCGAAAGCTAACATAGCTTCTATCCCATCACTGATTTCAAGATTTGCATAGCTTGCAGATTCACCAAGTATTGACGGGGCGACTTTTTTGATGCTAAAACTTCCCATGAATTCGGGGTAATAGACACCTTTCTGAATGACTACCATCAAATCTACCAGGCGATCTCTAACGTTGTGAAGCTGTTCTCTGTACTCGGGAAAATCTTCAGCTAGCTCTTTTAGTCTTGTTGATTCATAGGGTGCATAATAGACTACAACCGATCCTGTGGCAGGTATTTTGCTAATAAGCTCACGAATGAACACGGGCCGTGGATCATCAGGTGAAGTCCATAAAAACTCTGCGTGCTCTAGTTCGGCATCGGGAGTTCGTTGAGTATGGCAACTGAACTGAAAAGGGATATGTTGATATGGGCGTGTACCTGGATAACGGGGAATTGCATGGTCAATTGCCTCAAAGTCAAGATAAGCTAAGGGATACTCCCACAGATTTAGGAGTTCAGAAACGACTTTTTTATCGAAATATGGGCGATTGTCTTGATAGCATTGTAAGGCACGCTTTTGTATTTCTGAGCTGAGATCGGACATCATTAGATCATCTGTGGAAATTACACCCCGTTCAAATTGCCCCCATTTTTTCAAGTTTCGAGGGATATTGAAAATGCTTGGCTTTGGAATATCTTTTCTACAATGATTTTCAAATGGGCAAGCACGAGGATTGTCACAGTGGGGGCCTATGCAGATGTTGGGGTTTTCCTGCTGAGACAACGTAGCACGCAAACTTAGTATCGAAGGCTCCATATCTGATAGCTCTGGAATGATCTCTTGGGAATAATCTTGATATGCAAAGAGATCGTCTAGATTGGGATATCTACATTCTTTATTCAAATGCATCAAGGATATCCGACGCAAGGGAATACCCAATTTTTTTAGAACCCATACTTGAATTGCGATATCATTGCGATATTCCTCCTTTTGCTCTTTTTTGCAATTGTCGTAGGTGGTCGCTTTGACTTCGTAAAAATCCCATGGCTGATCCACGGAGTCTCGTGAGAGTATATCTACTCTGATCAAAACATCATCATAGGAAAACGCCGCTTCATAAAGCGTCAAAGCGCCTGCGTTGATCGTCTGTTGCGTTTCATATAGTGCTTGAGCTGTATTGAGCGATTTTATTAACACCCCGTTGGGAAAGGTTTCGCGGGCGACCCCTCCAACCTCTCTACCGGTTTCGAGGGTTTTGCGCTCCAAAGAAGTGATAGGTGGCTTTAGGTGAGGAAATTTTGAGCTCAAATAAAGAGCCTTGCTGCATTTCCGGCCCATTGTAAAAGAAGATTTGGTCATGTGCTTATCGGATAACTTTTCCCGAGAGCATTTAAAAGAAGGAGGGGCAGTCTTTGCTCCGTCCCTTCTCATAACTCCTTCATGCATTTTAGCCTTCCTGCACATGCAATCCGGAATTTACGACATTCAACTTATCAAAAATCCCCTCAATAACATTCTTTTTGTTCACAAACAACTTATCTGGGCCACCGTGATGCAGGTGGCTGAAGGGAGGTTCGTATAACGCGGAAGCATCCATGATGCCGCGATGAGTAAGTTGTTCTATAACAGTCTCTATGAAACGAATCTGTTGGGGGGCTAGGCTTCTATCAGATAAGAACTCAGCAAAGAGCGACTGAACCGCCGTACGATCTAATCCTACAAGACTCCGAACAAAATGAGCCAATGAGGGAGCATCGCTTCTTTCTAGTAATCCGGTAAGTAATTTTTTGCCTTCTTCTTCACCGATTTCAACTAAAGTTGTTTCCAGCCCTTGTAGGTCAGTCTCTGTGAGAGGTTCGTTGGCTCGTAAACGATGGATTACAATATGATTAAGATGATTACGGAGGAAGTCCTTTACCTTCTTTTCGTATTGCATGCCCGTCATTTTAGGCATATAGGCGGCCTCTTCTTCTCGAACCATCATGATTTCGTCCTTGAAATCAGTGTAGACAATGGTACGCTTCTTTTTGTCCAAGAAGGGCATCAAACCGCGTAATCGTAAACGCAATTCTTCCATCCCGTTCAGATCGATTCCATCCCAGAAACTAGATTCCTGCATTGAAGAGAGGTATTCGAGCTGAGCTTTTACCGCAGGAATCGTTATTTTTTCTTCCAGCAATGTTGCTATCTCAATTACACGCTGGCGGTATCGTTCAAAAGCACCCACTTCACCTTTTGCATGGGCAAGCTGCATGCGGAAAACTGTCAGATCGAATAAGCGCGACTCTATGTCGTCAGTTTCTGTCTCGCTTGGTAAGTCGGCAACATCGCGCTGCAAAGTCTCGAGATCGGCTTCATTTAATTGATCCCACGCCTCACGATTTTGAAACTTCTCCACTGCTTCAAGGCGCATTCGTACAATAAAGTTCTCACGGTTCATTGATCCTACTTCTTCATGCAAACCAGTGACTAACGAGCTCTTAAGAACCGCATTCGAATCAAGATCGGGAGATGATTGAAGTTGCCCTAACAACTGCACCCGTGTACGGAAAAGACGTGTACTTAAAGAGACTGCACCGCTTGCTTCGATGCCTTCAGGATTTTCTTTGAAGTAATCAAAATTGAAGCAGAAATCGAACACGCGGAAATTCTGTTTATGCTCTTCTGGCCCATATAAATTTTGACAAAGCCTCGTTCCGCGACCGATCATTTGCCAGAATTTGATTTTTGAATAGACTGGTTTGAAAAACACTAGATTCACCACTTCAGGCACATCAATACCAGTGTCGAGCATGTCTACAGAGATTGCGATTTGAGGTAGTTTGTCCTTTTGCGAGAAATCGTCAATCAAACTCTGAGGGTACTTGTGGTAATTATCGATGACGCGAGCGAAGTGACCTTTGTAATGAGGATAATGATGGTTAAACCGTTCCTCAATAAAATGAGCATGGTCATGATTACGGGCAAATATAATGGTTTTGCCTAACTTATCGCCACTTTCTACCTTATGGCCATTCTCCATTAGGTACTGAAGCACCTTGTCCACAGTATCTTTGTTGAAGAGCCAACTATTGATAGCAGTTGAGCTCACTTTATCGGGCATTTCACGTGGGTCGCCGTCATCACCCCAATCAAGACTTTCCCACTGCTCTTTCTCTTCATTGCTGAGAGCGTCATAGTCGATTCCTTCACGGGGAAACTTCAAGTCAACTTGTTTTACCTTTGGTGGTACGAGAAATCCATCTGCGACTGCGGTATCTAATTCATAGGCGTCGGTTGGAACGCCGGGCTCTAAGTCAAATAATTCATAGGTGTTTCTGTCTACTTGATCTCTCGGGGTTGCGGTCAGACCAACCAAAAATGAATCGAAGTAACGGAAGATCGCGCTGTATTTCTGGTAGACGGAGCGGTGAGCCTCGTCAATGATTATCAAGTCAAAATGTCCGACACCAAATCGTGCCTCATCGTTTTTGGTTTCATCAATCAAGCCCATCATCGTTGGATAAGTGCTGACATAAACTCTGCCTTCCTTATCCTTTTCATTAACGAGGTTGACTGGGCTTGATTCCGGCAAATGCGCCTTGAATGCATTTGCAGCTTGATTAACCAATGACACCCTATCCGCTAAAAATAACACTCGTTTGACCCATCCTGCCCGTTGAAGCATGTCTACAAGTGCAATCGACATCCGAGTCTTACCCGTGCCTGTGGCCATGACTAACAGCGCCTTGCGTCTTGCTTGCGTGAATTGTTCCCCGATGCTTCCAATAGCGCGTTTCTGGTAGTAGCGTCCTGCAATTTCATCTTTTACCTTTGCTACATCCAATGGCTGTTGTTGTGTTCGACGTCGGATTAAACGTGTTAGCTCAGCTTTTTTGTAAAAGCCAGCTACCTTACGAGGTGGATAGTTCAAATCATCCCACAAGTGGGTGTCAAATCCATTTGTATAGAAAATAAAAGGGCGTTGACCGTGCATATTCTCAAGGCAGTCAGCATACAGCTTGGCCTGTTGTTTACCATTTTCAGGATTGACGGTAGTCTTCTTGGCTTCCACAACGGCTAATGGTTTTCCGTCGTCTCCCCATAGTACATAATCGACGTAACCGATACTCTTATTATTGGGCATGCCGGTGACCTCGTATTCTCTATCGCACAGCTGATTCAAGGGCCAACCAGCCCGGTGAAGTTCCGCATCAATCAAGTACTTTCGGGTCTCAGCTTCAGAATAGTCATGGGCATCGACCTGCTGCTCAGTAGCTGCACGTATTTTGGCAAGTTCCTCACGTAGGGCTCTTAATTCGACATCAAGCTTGTCTCGCTCCTGTTGCTGCTTAAATCTGGCAGCGCTTTCCTCGGAGAGCTGTTTTTCTAATGCTTCTAGTTCGTTGCGAGGTACCACATCATCCGCACGGACTGCGGGAGGTACAAGTTCATCTCGCCACTGAGTTACTGCTGGTGCGGTGCTAGGGGCATAAGTGCGTACGATCCAATAGCAGATGTGATGTAATTCTTTGACTATCTGTAAGGCATCATATTGGCGAACTGGGCGCGAATCATGCACCGCTTGATTGCCGATCTTTAGGATTAGACGAGCTTTTTGGAACACTGCTTCTGGAAGGAGATTTTGTAAGCAGGGCTCGTGCAAAAGTGCGCCTAAGCTCTGATCGTAGGGCATCCGTAAGCTAGCATCATGCCGGTATAGCCATTGGGTAATGGCCTCTAATGTAAAGCGCGCATGAAAACATGCTGCGCGGGGATCGCCCATAATGTGTCCTTCCGCCTTGGTTGCAGACTCCTTAAGAGTACGGAATTCAGAGGGCAAGAAGGCGAAGTTGCTCATTTCGACAACTCTCCGTTAAAGGCGCGTTGTTGGAGAGAAGCGAAAAGTGCGTCGAGTTCTGCTAAGTGAGCACGATGAAGAGCTTTTTGATGTTCGATGGATTTGACGATGGCGGCGAAGCGATGTTGTAGGGCAAGAGGAGGAAGGGGGATAGCATGGTCCCAGAAAACTTTCATAGTTACACGAGGCATTTTTGCTCCTGCTACTTCATTACTCACCCAACTGACAAAACGTTGTGACCTCAGATAATAAGTCAGATATTGACGGTCAAGACGATTTGGATCGGGCCTAAGTGGAACCAGTTCGGTTGTTGCTATGCCCGGTTCATCTGGGCAAACCACCTTATTTAGATAGGGCCTAAGTTTGGAGTAAAGGACGTTTCCTGTATCAAAAAAGTGAGTCGAAGAACCAGCCTCTGAAACAAAGTTCATAACTTTATTCAAAATGCGTCCACTTTGAGACTCGATTTGATCAAGGTTGAGTTGCCAAATGTTGTCACTTGGTCGGAACGTCAAACGCGCAGATTTGGCCGATGCGACTTCCTTGAGAGTTGCTGTTTTCATCGGATTGGTAACAGGGTCTCCAAACATCTCAATAAATGTAGAATGGAGAAGAGTATCGAGCAACGCAATGGCCTCGCGGCGCTTGGCTCGCATTGCATCTGCCGCATCCAGAATTGCCGCAATTCGCTTCTGCTCGGCAAGTGGGGGGAGGGGGATCTCAAGAAGCTTCAGCTTTGCTTTATTGAGAGTCTTGCCCTTCGCAGCTCGATCTACCAGGCGTTCATAGTCGATTACATCAAGCACCCAATATAGATAGGAAGGATCGGTGACTGTTTGGTCTAGAACTTGAAGTGCGGCAATTGCTTCATTGGTAAAGAGATCACACCCCGCAAAGGACCGTTTGCCTAGGGTCAGTTTGAAGCTTAAGAGGAGCGTTCCTTTGGGGATAAGCTTTGATCCACTCATCTTGGCTCCGAGCTTCGTGATTTTCTCATTTGTTACTGCAACAGATCGGCCTACTGACAAGTCACGGATAGTGACCCAGGGAAGATCTCCTCCCCAGTAGGCAGGAATTGAACGCAATGGAGTTTTGCCAATCTGTATTTCACAAATTTGCTGGAGCTGAACCATTCTCATTTTAATAGTTCCTCCAAAGCCGCACGTCCAGAGGCGATTTCTTCTTCCAGCTTAGCTAGTTGTTCTAAGATTACTTGAGGTGACTCGTAATGTGTCTCCTCATATTTCACTTTCTTGTAGCGATTGATTGAGAGATCGTAATCGCTTTCAGCAATCTCGCTCTTCGACACCAAGAAACTCTGATCCAAGCGAGTCCGTACCTTCTCGCTATCGCGATTTTTCCAGCGGGCGACAATATCCGCAAGATCGCTCTTCTCGGGCTGTGGAGTTCTTTTATCGTCTAGCGAATAGCCATCTGCCCTCATATCGTAGAACCAAACATTATCAGTACCGCCGGAATTGGTCTTAGTAAAGAATAGGATGGCCGTGGACACCCCAGCATAGGGTTTGAAAACGCCTGATGGCATCGATACGATCCCATCTAGCTTTTGATCTTCTACCAAGATTTTTCGCAGAGTCTTGTGCGCATTACTTGAACCGAAGAGTACCCCGTCCGGCACGATAATCGCAGCGCGACCGCCAACCTGGAGCAAGCGCAAAAATAAAGCAAGAAAGAGCAATTCGGTCTTCTTGGTTTTGACAATCTGCTGTAGGTCTTTAGCTGTGGACTCATAGTCGAGGCTTCCGGCAAATGGAGGATTAGCAAGGATCAGAGAGTACTTTTCGGCGTCATCATCGTCAGCTTGTGCTAGCGAATCCTTGTAGCGAATGTCGGGATTTTCCATACCATGCAGCAACATGTTCATGCTGCCGATACGCAGCATAATGTTGTCGGAGTCATAGCCGTGGAAGGTGCCCTCATTAAAACGGCGTCGCGTCTTGGCATCTTTATAAATCATGTCGCTATGATTCTTAACAAGATAATCGGATGCAGCAACTAGAAATCCGGCAGTTCCGCAAGCTGGGTCGCAAATAACGTCTTTTGGAGTAGGAGCGGTCATCTCCACCATTAGCTGAATGATATGGCGCGGAGTGCGAAACTGCCCATTCTGCCCAGAACTAGCGATTTTACTGAGCATATATTCGTAAAGGTCACCCTTTGTGTCGCTGGAAGCCATATCGATACCGTCGAGTTGGTCAACCACGTTGGCGAGCAATCGATGAGTGGGCATCATGAAGAGGGCGTCTTTCATGTGATGAGTATACGTAGAGCCCCCCTCACCATCAGCATCTCCTTTTTGTCCAAGTGTCTTGATAAAGGGGAAAACCTCATCTCGTACAGTTTTGAACATTTGTTCAGGAGCTGTTTCTTTGAACCGTGACCAGCGTAATGAGTCTTGATCAATCGTAAACACGGGGTCTTCAATTGGGTTGCCGGTGCGTGCTACCTTTGCTTCCTTGAGTGTATGTAGTTCGTCTAAACGTTTTATGAACAGCAGGTAGGTTAGCTGCTCGATGATTATAAGAGGATTCGCGATGCCTCCCGACCACATAGAGTCCCAAATTCTATCAACTTTTAATTTAAGTTCGCCAGTAATCATGAATGCCCCTTTAGTTGTCTTACGATATCTTTAAGCGATTGATTTTGCGATACATTACCAAGGCCTAAGAGTATGTTTTATTGTTTGACACGTGTTCTAGCTATTTCAAATCCTATGAGATGTCGCTTTAATCTAGCTTACTAACATGTCATTTTCATGTAAAAGAAAAGAAAGTATGCTCTATTCGGTGTAATTAATTCAATATTAAACACTTAACTTTAAATTAAGTATTTTAATTTATTAAGGTTTGGCATAGGCTTTTGCAAGCATGATCTTAGTGAAATTGTACCTGAAAAATAACTTTTTTACCCATTTGAAAGGCCTGGGTTATCGCGTTGTCATCAATACAGGTGTATGTATTTGCACCCGTTTTTTACGAAACGAAGCCAATTTCGTCTCCATCGGAACTATGCAGATCAATGGCGATAGGTGATAACACAGGTTTGCCGCATCTCATTGCTTGCATCCGCTGAAGTTCGTGCATGGCTCTGTAAAAAATGCGCTCTAATGATGATTCATAGCGTGCAAGTCTTTGTATCGATTCACCAGTTAAACCGCGAAAGGCTTGACTGAGGCTCGCACTTGAATAACTTGAACCGCTACTCTCGAGGAATTCTCCTTCAGCCTTGGTTAAACGGCGCAATCTCCAGGCGGCATTCACTATCTTTTCCACCAATAGTTCTTCCATAGCGCCTTGCGGACAGAGAGCTTGATATATGGCATCTTTAAATTGCTGCAGCTCTTTTACCTTTTCTTCTCCGATAACCAAATCTTTGGAAAGCAGGCCATGTTTTAGAGAATTTAAACAAGCATTTGCTTTTCCTTCAAGGGTCTTCGGGCCTGTAGATTTCAGTGCATTTTGGCGGTTTGCTGTCAGTTGTTGCACAGAAGCCATATTTTCCTCCTTTTTATAGTTAGGGTTGCCCACCGCAAAAAACGAAAAAATTCATTTTTGTGGTATTTGCGGTGGCTTTCCCGGTTAATGTTGTAAAATTGGGTGGATAATCCAATCTGTACCGTGCCTTCCTATGCCAATTTGTTGTTTTTCTGGAGCCACGATATTATATTCGCGAAGTAGCTCAAGTGCTGCATAAGTCTTTTCAGGTTCACGCAAGGCGCAGCTGCAGTTGCGATAGATGTCACTTGCCTTAAAGTGACTTTTGAGTTTTCCGGACTTAATCATTCGAAGAACTTTTCGTGCGTCGGTCAATGTGCTCGACTCGATACTGCCATATGCGCGCTGAGCATGTGCGATGTAGTACTGTGTGAGTGTCAATGCCCTTTGAAGTACAGAAAGAGGGATTTCATCATTTGAAGCTTCGTCGACTTTGAGCACTCTGTCGACAAGGTGGAGCTGTATACATAAAGAGCCAACCAGTTTGGGAATTTTGCCTAAGTGGCTTTGCCAATATTCAAGCTCATGCGAGCGCGTTTGGTTTTGGTGATCGATGTACCACCTCACAAAGGCTTGCTGGGCTTCTGTATTAAATCGCAATTCATGTGTATCCCGACAAATCGCATCCAGGTCTTTAGCTATTTGGCTTAAGGTGTCTTGTAGTACAGTAGGTAGCGTTACTTCCACATCCTTAAATTCTAGATCTATATCTGGATAGGTGACGAGCTGAAAGCGTTGCATAAGCCCATCGCCACCGGCGCTTGCATTTGTTGCTTGTGCTAAGTAGTGCTTAAGGACGGTTGGCTGGATGCCTCCTAGCCATGAAAGGCAGAGATTGAGATCCAATAAGGACTCGCGTGTGATGCGATCCTCATGAAAGGTTTCTTTTCCTGACCAGCTGCTTAATAAAAACGCCCTATCGCCTTCGCAACCATTTTGTTCAAATTTCTTAAATTGGCCAGAGGCTTCATCATTCCTTAAGAGTATGCCTCTGGGATTACAAGAAAACAGCTTCTTAAGTGATGCCACAGTTGGGTCGTCAGTATGAAAACGGCTTCTAATTGGTTCGTGATCATCAAAGTCATCCTTGGCCTCTTTTGCAGCACGCTTTTTGGCTGTGTATGCTTTGACGGCCTCTTCGTAGTCCTTTTTGGCTTTGGCGTCAAGAGGTGCCAAGAGCAGTTTGCTCACAGCACGTATGGTAGGGCTTTTAAGCGAGGCCGGATTGCCAATAAGAAGCCCCCATAGGTTTGCTGCTTCTAGCCAGTCGTGTCCTGGGCGCATCTCAAGCTGATAGGATCTACCAATAAGGCCTGATATGACCCCGATGAACGTGGTGGCCGCAAAATCAGGTGGAAGACAAGTCTGTTGCGCACGAATGTTGCAGTATTCCTTTATGGGTTCTGCCAAACAGTCAAGAGGAAAAGCAGGAACAGGTAAAAGGAACTCTTCAAAATGTTGAGGGTCTCCTGTGAACAACATATGTTCTGGCTTAAATTTGACGAGAGGGCAGTCTTGCACACGTACTTTAGTTTGTGAGATCTCTGAATATAACCCAGTTTGAACACAGGCTATTTGAGTTTCTGACAGAGCAGATAATCCATTCCACGCATGTCCATGCAGCGGATAGTTCTGCATCCAGTCAATAACATCACCTTTCGGAATATTTGGCGTTAGGTTGGTGACGTAAATGTCAGCATCTGCAACAACCCTGAGGATCTGTGCGGTCACTTTTCTTGTGAAATCGATCCCTGTTTGGTCATTATCGCGGAGAATAATAAAACTCTTGAAAGTTCTCACGGACGAAAAATCTGTGCTGCTAACAGAAGCTCCACCAAGAGCGTTTGTAACGGCTGGCCATCCAAGTTGGTGAGTGGCACTGGCGCATTTCTCCCCCTCAAAAATAAGTAAAGCATCAAAGGGGGATTTGTAGTGTAGAGTGTTTAGCCCATATAGAGGTAATAATCCTGGTAGGACGCCCTTTATCCACGTCCCATTTTGAAAGTGCCATTGATGAAAGAATTTTTCTTTTTTCTGTTTAGCATTTAGGATATCATAGCGACAAACGACCATGGTTGGCGAACCGTGTTCAATATACACCCAGTGTGTTACATAACCTGGGTGTGCATTTTGTATTTCTTGCAAAAGGGTGTCCGGAATCATCGCATCCCCCCTTTATCCAAAAGTTCGAGAGCTTCTCGGAAAGACAGATTATATTTCTGCATGACAAAGGAGATGATATCTCCGCCTTTGGCCCCGCATGAAAAGCACTTGAAGGCGCCTTTTTCGAGATTTATAAAAAAAGAACCTGCGGAATCGTCATTGTGGAATGGGCAGAGGCCAGCTTCTATCCAACCTTTTAATCTGGTTCCAAAGCGTGTAATCTGCTGTTCTATCATATAAAAATCATAGGGGGGGATGTTGTTTTTAATAGTTACGGCATTCAAGCGATAAGATTGTGTTTTCATGCTTTATTTCCTCCTTGTAGCTTGTGACTCGATCCACTGATCTAAAAGGTCTTTTCTCAGGTATAGGCGCTTGCCAATCTGCCTGACAGCAGACTCGAGGCCATTTTTGTGCCGCATGATCAAAAAATGGCGAATTTGCCCTTCTGAAAATGGGTAGTGTCCATTATTAATAACTTGTTTTATTGTTAAATATTGATAATCAGCCATAGGCTTGTCTCCTGGATTTAATTGATTTAAGTCAATCTTAGCTAGGAGGTGTTTAATACTATCGGCTCGGTGGAGGACACTTTTCTGATTGTTAAGTGTTGCGATCTATGGTATTGGAGATAAGTTATTTAGGTTGATATCGGCGTTGGCCTAATGGATGAGGAGGACTAAGTAAGGTCACGAAGGTAATGTTACCTAATTGATCATTGAAGGTGGTTTCTTGCAAGGCTTCATCAAATGCCCTTCTTAAACTGCGAAAAGGTTTTTGAAGAATGGTCTCACGAGGTGTGTTAGGAGGAATTTTAGAAAGAGCATCAAGGAAGTTAGCTATTAGCTTTGATATTCGTATTTTGCGATTGCCAAATAGTGTGGGTATTTCTATTGTGGGATATCTGCCCTTACGCAGTGCCTTGAGCTTGATATTTGCGAGTGATTCTACAAAGACTGGCAGGCGCAGTCGTGAAGCAGTGAGGCAAAGCCAACAGAGCCCTAAGCACTCAGCTGCTGTATGCTGAGCATTTGCTCGACCGTCTAGACATATCTTGGATAGTATTATGACTATCTCTGCGGCCATTTCTTGCGAGATTGCATAGACTTCGTTTGGGACTTTGCGGATAATCGCGCCATTGCGGAGTTCTATTTTTTGAGGGAAAATGTGTTCGATAAACCCGATTTCTTTTTGTGGATACCCTTGTCTTAAAAAATGCAGGAAGGATCTAAGGGCTTTATTGTGTGTTCTTGTGCCCCATCCAGAGGCTTCCACACCCTGAGATAGCTTTATTAAGTAATCTATAAGACGTTCTTGGTCTTTAGGTTTAGGTAGATGTTTTTCTGAAAAATCCGCATACACCCCATCTTCTCGTATAAAATCACTCCAGCTATCAAAGCATGTCTGCGCTAAGCTTTGGGCTATTTTTGATATTGGCGGCTTGTCATATAACCACTCCTCTAGCTTAAGAGATTCAAACGTTTCTGTTGCACCATGCAGCCAGTGACGCGCTTTTCGTTTCTTCCACTCTGCCTCAGTGCTGTATTTGAGAGCGATTTCTTCAATTTTGTTAAGTTCGCTTTTTAGATTTCTTAGTATTGCTTTTACTTCTGCTAGGTCGTCG
This sequence comes from Chlamydiales bacterium, assembly GCA_041737255.1. Lineage (GTDB taxonomy): Bacteria > Chlamydiota > Chlamydiia > Chlamydiales > FEN-1388 > SZAS-7. The sequence continues at coordinate 18,150 of JBGSSB010000001.1, forward strand.
TGTTTTTTCATTTGAGTCTTCTGGTTGTTGTTCCAGTTTCTTGCGTGCATGTGCGATAGCTTTATGCAACTTTTCCTGTAGGATCATTTTGGGAGGTAAGGCTATGAGGTATTCTGCAACATGGATGCCAGCGCAATCTAACTCCAGTAGTTGCTGTCGTCTGGCGCGAGGTTTCAATCATATCACGCAGATCAGCAAGCAAGTTTCTCGCAGTTTTTGGGGTACCCACTTTACGAACTTGAAGTTCTTTCTTTTTTGAAGTCATGAAGAACCTTTAGGGAGTATCTGTTTAGAAATTTGTTTGCTGTATTTTTTCGAGACTTGGGCGTCAAGATGTGTGTAACGCTGGAGCATTTCCAAAGTACGATGGCCCATTGCTGTTGACAACTCTAAATTTGAGGCGCCAAGTGAAGCGGCAAGCGTCGCAAAAGTATGACGCATGTCGTGAGCGCGGCAGTTTGTTATACCAGCCCTTTTGAGAGCCTCTTGCCAAGATTTTTTGATGTCAGTCTTGCCAAAAGCGGTGCGGCTTGCAAACACCAGGGGTTTATGGGGGTTGCGATTTTGGTAGAGTTTTTGCAATTCCTCGACTACAGTAGGGGCAATTGCGATACTGCGAGGGCGGCCATTTTTCGTCTCTTTGAGAGATGCAAGATTGTTTTTAAAATCAATATCTTGCCATTCGAGATTGAGTATTTCGCCTTGGCGCGCGCCCGTAGTTAACGAGAGCAGTACAATACAGTATAAATATGGAGATTTACTCTCGCGGCATGTTGTAAGTAGTTTTTTGATTTCAGCCGCTGAAAGAATCCTATCTCTGCCAGGATTTTCTTTTAATTTTTTAAGGTTTTGGCAGGGATTTTCAGTAATCCAGCTAAGCTCTTTAACTGCATAGCTAAAAAGAGAGGATAGAGCGGAGATGTAGCGGTTTACCGTTGCGGATGCGCGCTTTTTGCCTTTTGGTGTTGGTGTGTCAAGAAGGATGCGCCGCTCTTTGCCAACAAGCTCAGGGGTAATATGGACAAGACCGAAGTCTGAAAACCTTAATTTCCAGTAGTCGATGTGGCGAAGAGTATCTTTGGATGAGCGGTGATGTTCCAGGGCACCGTCATTGATGAAGCGATCGGTTAGTTCGTCGAAGGTGTGTACCTTGTTATGCTGGTCAAATTTGAATTGCCCAAGTTTAATTTTTCTTTCAATATCGTGAGACCAGTCTTCAGCTTCTTGTTTGCGGTCAAAATGGTTGCAGACGGTGGGGTAGCCTTTAATGCGAATAACGGCGCGCCAGCAGCTTGTGCCGTCTTTGTTTTTGCGTTTATATATTGATGCCATAGCTCGTAACCTATTGTAGAGGGTTCGAGCGGCTGGATGGGTGTTGGTAAAGAGTGTTTTTTACTGCACCGCCATTGCACCGCGCTAGCAAATCTTACGTAGATGAATAGTATTCAATCAAGCTAAATCATGCTGAGAGATGTGTATGGAAAGTTGGGGCAAGCAGGACTTGAACCTGCGACCAACGGATTATGAGTCCGCTGCTCTAACCAACTGAGCTATTGCCCCTCGAAAAGAAAGATGGACACAGTATACATAATCCCTTGCCTTTTTTCCCAGCAATTCAGTAAGTATAGACTAATATTATTCATGCGAACCGGGGTGTTATCGTTATGAGATGGTCTTTTTCTTATGCAACGTTGCTACTTTTAGTCTCAGCTTCTTTAATGGCGGGACATCCAAACTCTTCTAAGTATGCAGACAGTAAAATTATTGCTATTGAAGTGCCTGAAGATTTTACTTTAGATGCCGCAGAACAGCGCAGGCCAGATGAAGCGCATGATACATATCTCCAAGCCTATCTACAGGGCTGTTTAGACTCGAAGTTTCCTGATTCGGGAACTGTTGTCAATGTGAGAAATGGTGAGGTGATTTTGTCGCGATTGCCTAAAGATAAAGAGCGGGCAAAGCGAATTGAGGTATATGTAAAAAAGTTTATTGCAAACTCTTTGGTGCATGATCTTATCGCATTAAATGTAGTGCGAGAACGTGTTGTTAGTGACAAAGAATCTTTAAAAGAGGAAGGTCATAACGGCATGTGGTTGCCGCAGTCTACGGTTTTATATCCGACACAAGTAGCTAACCCTCGTCAGGTATCGTTTTCAGGTGGTATAAGGCTTCGAGACTCTGTCGCAGGCCAGGTTTCTACGCCTGTTTCTTTTGGTGATCAGTTTCCACTTTACAGATGGTCTAATGTAGATATTTTGGGAGCAAAAGGTGATCTACAACTTGAAGTAGAAGGTGCTGTTTTTGCCATATTTAATCAAACTACATACTCGAGTCCTTTAATCAATGCAGACTACTACGCAGCTCTTCCAGTAAGTTATGCCTATGACAAATGGGCACACCGAGTCAGACTTTACCATATCTCTTCACATTTGGGTGATGAGTGTCATGAATACAAAGGGTATGTAAAGCGCCTTAACAAGAGCTACGAGGCAATAGACTACTTTACCTCCTATAACATCACAAAGCAAATTAGGGTTTATGGAGGTCCTGGGGTGATTATTCATAGCGACTCTGAGATGCGCTTAAAGCCTCTTTATGCCCAGTATGGTATGGAAGTGCGTGTTGGAAGACGAGAGTGGAAGCAGCTTTATGGCACTCCATTTCTTGCAATGCACTTTGAAAATTGGCAAGACAATGACTGGAAGATGGATGCCACATTTGCTCTGGGCTATGAGTGGGGCAAAATCAACGGTATGGGAAAAAAAATTCGCACATCCATAGAGTATCATAGTGGCTATTGCGATGCGGGGCAGTTCAGCCGCATTCGCGACGACTATGTACAGTTTCGCCTTTCATATGGTTTTTAACCTATACATTGCATAGGTCTGAGAGTCCTAGATGGACTCTCAGTAGAAATTGAATCAATTATATCAATGTGTTTAAAGTAGGAACGCTTCAGTTTCGCTTTGGTGCTTTTTGAGGTAGCTCATAAAAGGTGTGCCACCTGTGCCGACAGCTGTTGGATTGCCTGCGCTTGCTTGGTGCTGATGTTGTATGTAGGATGCTGCATAGTTTAGGTGCGTTTGGCGAAAACGGTTTATAAGCATAATACAGCTGTTGTATAGCTCTTTTAGTTCGGGATTTGAACTGGCGTGTTCTTGTACGAACTTGCGTAGCTGGCTTGTTTGTTCTACATATGCAATAAAGTTTCTGTGCTCTTCTGGCATGTAGCTTCGCATCTCTTGGAGGTAATGATAGAGCTCGTCATGGGTATGCGTAATAGCTAAAAGGCCATCTAACGTAGGTATGATAGAGCTTTGGGCGCCTGTTTCTCCACGAAACTTTTGTGGTTCGTTGTTGTACTCATCTACTCCTGTGTAGATAAGTCCAGTAGGAAATGATGGATGGTTTTTCCAGCCATGAATATAGGGGCGTACTCGGTTGTAGTATATGTAAGGATCACATTTTTCTGGCATGCGATCGAGTGTTTCACACATGCTTTTAATGGAAGCTTCAACAGCTTTTAGTGAAGAGGTAAGCTTTGTGATGTCGGCCTCTTGTACAGCTTTGATGGCGTCAAGTGAGCTGTTCAAGGCTTGCGCGGCTCTGTTTTCAATAGCTACATGAATAAGGATAAACCACTCTTCATCAACACCGCCAAGAAAGTTTTGTATAAGCACAATGTTGCCAAGGTCTACAGGTCCTTGCGGATCAAGGCGCTTCCAGTTTGCCAGTGCGTATGACGCATAAGAAAGTACTGGTGGGCGCTTTAGTTTTTTTGCAACTTCATGCCATGGTTTTGCAAGGATGGCGGGAATAGAAGTGGGGACGTTTTTTTCGCCCCAAACATAGGCGTGGCCAAGATATGATAGTATCAGCATAGCACGCTCATGCTGCTCTTGATTTTGTAGCTTTGCTACATCAAAAGCCGGTAGTGCTTCAATCGTTTTGCGAACTATACCAGCAACAAGGAGTTTTGGCAGGTTCTTAGCCGCATTTTCCCAGGCTAAAAAATCCTCAGTAAGCGCCTGTTTAGGGTCTTGTTGTGGAAGAAAGCCTCTTGGCAAAACATTAGGAGGAGTCATGGCTACCGGTTTTTAATAAAAAATTTATAATCTATCTTGGTCGTTAATTAAATATTCATTAATTTTTCTAACATAGGTGAGGTCTATTCATCAATATAAAAGCGCTATTCTTGAGAAAAGAGGTCTTGCAATCAACGTTTTCATTGTAAAATTAGAAGAAATTGAGGAGGTGGTTGAATAATAAATTATTCAATATTTTTGGAGTTAATGGTAAAGTCACTATCGACGATAACCCTCTTTTCATCCATAATGACCACTCTATAGTCTGAGACCCTAAGCAGGACGCAAGTGAAAGATTACTACGTGGATCTATTTTAAAGGTATCTGCTAAAGATCGGGTTTTTTTGATTGGAATAAGCCTAAGAAGTGCTCTTAGTAGCCCTAAATTGACTTAAATTTTTTTGTTACGATGAATAAAATGCATAGATGCGATATTGCTGCTGGATTTTGTGTCTTTCTTTTGGCTTTGCCACTTTGCTTGGGAATCGCATTGGCTAGTAGCTTTCCGCCGATTGCTGGAATATTTACGGCAATCATTGGTGGGCTTGTGGCATCAGTTTTTGGTAGTGCTAGCGTAACAATCAAGGGAC
>JBGSSB010000024.1:0-27045 GCA_041737255.1 Chlamydiales bacterium
TTTGGTGCCTGTTTTGTTTTTTATATTTCTATCGTTTTGATCGTTTCATCGTTTGAATCGTTAAGTTTTCAGTTTAAGTGAACGGCATTGAGCCTGACCCCCCATTTTTGTATGAGAGCTCGTTCTGAGCGACTTATTAAAGCCCAGAGCGACCTTTAGGGAGCTTTGGGAAAAGAGAAAATTTATAGGAGTCCGGCTGAGGACGATTCAATCACGCACTATGGCCAAATTGAAATAAAAATATGCGAGTTGAATCATCCTCAGTCGGACTCCAGGGGGTGTTTTTGCCAACCCACAGCTACTGAAGTCGCGAGTGGGCTATAATAACACGCCCTGGACGGGCTAATACAGAAGACTAGCTACTGTCTTAACCTTGTGTCCTTAATCGTAATGCAAGTTTCCTTAAGTTGAAACCAGTGGCCCCGGCCTTTTTTTACATCGCAGGCCTGTTACTTTTAATAATGTACCTAAATTTTCTTGGCTTCAAATTTTTTCATGGCCTAACATTTCTTTGTTGCCTTTATATATAAAACAAAAGAATATCACACGCAACGATGCGCAGTTTTTTTAAATCTGAAGCTTGTTAAATTTTTGACTTAAACCATTTCCAGATAAGGTGTAGATATGAATTTAATGTACTTACGAAAAAATTTTGCAGCCCTTGCAGCCGCAACACTCTTCTTATCAATACTCCCCCCCCTACTAGCCGACAGCCATAAAAACAGCCATCAGCCCATAAGTGCGGGAGCAAGAATTATCAATAACAGCAAGCTTGCACAATCAAAATCAAATTTCTCTCCTCCAGAATGGGTGTTAGAGAACAACATCATGTATGAGATGAATATTCTCAGAACTCCATCCATGAAAGATGGCATTCCTGATGGCACCTTTAAGGCTGCTGCAACTAACCTTAAGCGACTTCGTGATTTGGGTGTGACTATCATTTGGCTTATGCCAATTTTTGAAGTAGGTGATGGAAGTATAGCTATTAATGCCAAAGCCGACGTTCCTTCACACTATGGCTCAACAGACTTTTTCGCTGTTCGAAACGGCACAGGAACAATCAAGGATGTAAAGGAATTTGTACATAAAGCTCATAAGCTAGGCATTCGGGTGATTCTTGACATAGCTCTCAATCAAACAGGCTATTCAAACCCCCTTCTTCAGTCTCATCCAGAATGGTTTGAGGGTAACGCAAAAGGTGAAGCTGCAAATGGTGCCGCCGATGCAAATGGTGCCTTCTTCTGGGACGTTTCCAACTTCAAAGCACAGCAGGCCCCCAAAGAATTAGAAGACTACATCATTAAGGTACTAACCTTCTGGCTCAAAAAAACAAATGTAGATGGCTTCCGTTTTGATGGAGGAACTGGAGCTTGGAAAGATAAATTTTGGGTTCGTGCCAGAAAAGCCTGTGAAGCAATTAAACCTTGCTTCTTTTTTGGAGAAGAGACCTACACAGGTCAAGGTGTTATGCAAAGCCGTGTGTTTGATGGAGCATATGGTTTTAGAGTTTTTAATGCCCTCATAGATTCAACAAGAACAGTCGAAGGTGTTATGCAGGCCGTATTGTGGGATGAAGTCAATAATAACACCGGTTTGGTGCGAACGAATTATTCAGCCAATCACGATACTGTTTTTTCTCAAACACCAGCAGAGATCTACGGACCATTTTATACCAATGAACTTGTATTACGCTATACGATGCCAAACTATATGCCTCAAATCGTACAAGGTGAAGATGGAGGCAATCTAGGTAGAATCAATCTCTTTGACAACACGAGCATTCCTAATAATTTTCACTCAGATACCACCAATCTCTTGAAAAAACTCAATAAGCTAAGAAAATGTAACTCAGCCCTACATAACGTTGCACGTAAGGATGGCCAATATAGCTTTTATGCCTCAGAAATAGATGGCCCCCTAAAAGACCAAGAAATTTTGACATTTGTTCGCTGGAATGACTCTAACAACAGAGTACTTGTGCTAGTGAATTTTTCAGATGAAGACAAAGAATATTCTGGCTCACCATATTTTGAAAAGAGCATGTGGTTCGCAAATAATCCTGCACGAGATGCGCTGCCTGATGGCAAATACTGCAATTTCTTCTTTGATGAAACCCAACCCGAATCACCTCTCAATGATAGATTCATTGAAGTAACGATTAACCCATGGTTTGGAGCACCTGGACTCACAACTACAGTCGGTGCAAACAGTTTTAAAGTATATGTCTCAAACAATGAATACACATACCCTCCAGTTGGAATTGAAGAACAACCTCTTTTTGAACGTTGGAACTATATGGCAGTCTACCCTGACCTTCCGTCGTTATTTGAAGTTGCAAAACTTCCACAAGAAAACATATCGGGATTCTCGGCTGCATTACAGGCAAACAAGTCATACATAAAGCAATTACTAAAAAATAATACTGCAGTAACCTTCTTTGCACCACAAGGTGACACACTCCCTCCAGGCTTTAACATAAACGATTTTATCGTGCCTGGACTGAAAACCTATGATCCGGCAAGCGCATTCAATTTCTTTGATGATCCTGCAGGTGCATTAGGCGTGCCAAAATCATTCGATATATTTGAAACTGATGTCCCTAAAAATGCACTAAGTGGCAATACAATAACTTTGCTCACACCACCTCCTGCATTCTTTTTACCATTTGTGCCTACCTACGACATAAACGGTACAGAGTACCAAATAGTTTCAAACAATATTACCTTTGTGTACAAGGATTCAGAGGGTGTCCTGCGCCAAGGCTTACTTAACACTATTCAAACTGTTCCGCCCGTTGCAAATGCTGCCAAGGCCGCTTTACAACAAACGAACTGGAATAAAGAGAGTGTACTAAAAGAGGTTACACCCAAATTAAAGTATATTGCTAAAGAAATGACTAAATAGCTGCTCTACATTTTAAATAGTCCAACTCAAATGCCCCAGCCTAAAAACTGGGGCATTTTTATATCTATACTTATCCCGGAATTTCGATATTCATAATCTCAACGAATATGATGCTTAGGAGTAAGATTGCACAATTTATCAATCTTTCAGTTACAAAAATCGACAGATGACGCCCCCTACCCAAAACATATAGTACACCCCTAATTGACCATGGGGCACAGGTGGGTCAATACGTCACACAAGTTCCCGCAACTCTACGTAACAAAACCCTATTCGAGGACTCTTTTTTAGACTATATTTCTCACCAGGAATTAGGACTCGTTATGTGACGTTATGAGTACACCTGGTTCTTAAAATCCCCTGGCAGCAATGCCGTGCTGGACCAGAGTCCGGTTCCGAGCAAGCCAAACCGCTCGAAGATAGATAGGTCCCTAACGGGACTTGAAGCTATCTTCGTTAAAAGAGCTTATGTCTTCACTGGCATAGGCTCTTTTATTTTCAGCAACTCACAACTAACGAGTTATTATTTTGGAAACACAAATTGCCCAGATGCAGCAGACCATCGACACCCTAACAGCTGCCAATGCAGAATTATCCGCCTTCAAGCAAGAATACGCCTCTCAAAAACAAAGTTTTATGATAATGAGCACCCGCTTAAAAAAGCTTTGTAAAAAATTGACCCCCCACATCTGAAATAGTCCTCGAAATGCAGCAACTAGCCGCAGAAATCAAAGAACTAGCAAGAGCTGCTACAGAATAAAAAATGGCTTGTACCATTTAGTGAATCGGACATCGCATGCACCAGCCCCCCGTTTATAATTTTTCTATACATCTGAGTCATCCAACCGAATGGCAAGCATGACCCCAATACCGTTCACTTAAGCTCTCACCGATTCAAACGATAGAACGATAATAACGATGAAAATTCAAAAAAATCGCTCCTTTTTGGTGCCTGTTTTGTTTTTTATATTTCTATCGTTTTGATCGTTTCATCGTTTGAATCGTTAAGCTTTCAGTTTAAGTGAACGGTATTGAGTTCAGGCCTGACACTATGACACTTGGTCCGGACAATAACTATACTCATTCAATAGATTTTTTACTTCGAACTCAAGCGCTTTTGATCTTTGCATACGAGGCTCCAAGTGAGCGGCGGCTTTACTAATTCCGCTTGCCTCTTGTGAGGATACTGGTTTATTGTATGTTGCTTTATTTATTTACGGAGCTTTAATAAGTGATTCAACTCAAAAAACGCAAAAACCCAAAAGCGCAAAAAGTGGGTATCTCTTACGAAATCCTATACGCTATTTTTCTATACTTAGAGTAGGAGAATAGGCTGGAAAAATTAACAATAACTACTTATTTAAAATGCAAGTTTGTTACACCCCAGGCCTAGGGGGTTGATTTGAGCCCATTTTCATACTAAGGACGCAGCAACAAATTTGTTCTTGAGCTTTAGCTCTTTGGAGTGCGCGCGCAGCATGCGCCGCTCTTAATTTCATCGTAAATATTTACCTCGACAGAGCCAAAGCAACATCCCCCTTACTATAGCCTCGAGGTTTTTCATGAAAAAGTCTCGGTCAAAAATGAGAGCGGTGCATACTGCACCGCCACTCCAGAGAGCTTCGCTCAAGGGCAGATTTTACATAAAAACTATTCTTTGAAAAAGGGCATAAATCAACACCCTACCCCAGGCCTGGAGCCGTTTCAATTCAAATAAATAGAGTCTTTAAGTAAGAGGATATTGTTTGTGAATATAAGCTCATATTATTTTTAATAAGCGATGCACTTGTGTCTGTGCAGTAATCTGATACAAGTTTGTAAAGGTTGCACTGTTTTCCAAGAGCCTGAGCGCCAAGCGCTATGCCATATCCTTCCATGTCTACAAGGTCGCTCTCTAGTAACAGCTTTGATGCGTTTTTGTATAGGGGGAAATCTACAGTTGAAAGACGAAGCCCTTCTGGATTCAATACAAGCTCACCAAAAGAGGCTGCAAGGCATTGTTTTGAAGCACTAGCCCCTTTTGGGTGCCAAAGATGTTTTTTGCATGTAGCTATGGGATAGATTGCGCCACATTCAAGCTCTTTTCGTAAGGAGCCAGCAAAGCCTATGTTGATAATGGTATCAAATTGGCTATCAAGTGCCTTCAGCGTAACATAGGCAGCAAATGGTCCTATACCTGTTATGGCAATCAGGCCTATGTCAGATGAAAAAAGGCTAGGCTGCAGGGTTTTTGCGTTAAAGCTGGCAAGTGTTGCCTCAGCTTCTTCAATGGTGGCAAAAGTTATTAGTTTCATAAAAGTTGAGCGCCTCTCTTGGCAATAATTTTTGTTCTACAGCTAACTGAAAGAGAGTGCTGATAGCTCGCATTCCATCTGCAGATATTTGAAGGGTCTCATTTGTCACGTAGGTTTGAATATGCTGCTGGATAATGTGACTATCTTTTTGTTGGCTTAGGCTATGAGAGTATTTTTTTGATTGTTCGGGATAATCAAAGGCATACTGGATTGAAGCTTTAAGTGCACTTGCAGCTTCTTTATAGGCTTCTTTTTTTGCTACAACAACTCCTAAAGGTACAGGGCAGTCAAAGTTGTGAGAAAAAAGCTCTCCCAAGTCGCATATTTCTACAAATCCAGCTTGTTCAAAGCAGAATCTTGTTTCATGGATGATAAGGCCACAATCAGCTTCGTTGGCTGCAAGTTTTGTGGCTATTTCATCGTAGCGGCAAACCCCAATTTCTTTGGGTTCAGGACAAAGTGTGCGAAGAAGCAGGTACGCTGTAGTATCAAGTCCTGGTACTAATATGCGCTTATTTGCAAGCTCCGATAGAGAAAAAGGCTCGGTTGCAATTATTTTAGGCCCTGCATGGCATATAGCAGCACCACATGGAAGCATTGTATAATTATGTGTGATCTTTCCAAGGGTAAAGCATGAAACTTTAGTTACAGGATAAAGGGCTTTGTAGGCCCAGGCGTTAAGCTGCTGGATGTCGGCAACAATGGGGTTTGGCTTTATTGAGGAAGAGATTTTTCCATGTACCCATGCATCAAAGGCAAAGGTATCGTTAGGGCAGGGAGAAAAAGCTATGTCCATGTTAAAACAAATTTAATATACGTTCAGGGGCGGGTTGTTCTGACGTTTGCATTTGTGCATCTGGCACAAGGCTGGGTCCGCCACCTCGTTTGAGGAGGCTGAGAATCTGTTCACATGAAAGATCGTCAGTCATCGCTTTAAATACATCGCACAAAACCATTACGTCGTTTAAGGCTCTGTGGGCTTGGTTTGCTGTGATACCGTATGTTTGGCGTAAAAACTGCAGGCTATGACGAGGCAGGTCTTTTCTATACCTGCGTGCCCATTTAAGTGAATCTAAAAAAAGCCAATGGGAGGGTAATTCCATGCTGTTTCGCGTATATTCATTACGCAAAAAGGGAACATCAAAGCCGTCGCCATTATGGGCAATCAGTACCACATCACCTTCGCAAAAGGCAGAAAACTCTGCGGCAATAATGTCAAAGCCTGGCTCGTTTTCAACCATTGCGTCAGTGATTTGGTGAATCCTCATCGTTTCTGGAGGTATTGGAATGCCAGGGTTAATGAGGCGCTCAAAGGACTTCCCAGTGACTGCATCATAAGCCGCAAGCTCTACGATTCGATCTGATTTGGGGTTTACTCCAGTAGTCTCTGTATCAAAAAATATAGGGCGCATCGCCATTAGGTCGATTTTAACTCGTTAGCTTTTTTTAAAATCTCATCTAGTGTCATGGCGCCGGTAGCTAATGCTTCAATGACAGTAGCAAACGACTTGCATACCATTTGTGATGTGTTGATAAGAGCCTCTAGGATCTCTTCTTGGTATTCTTTTTTAAGAGTAGGCATCATCAGGCGATAAAAGACTGTTGAAGAGGTTTCGTCAAGGCAGAAACCTGGCATGTCTAACTCTTTATTTAGCATATGTAAAAGACGGCCAAGGTCATTCATGTGCTCTTTTTCGATAGTGCAGGGGATAAAGCTTAAAAGTTGAAGAAGCTCTCCTTCGTGTAACTCACGAATAAAAAGAGGAAACTGGTTGCCTTCGTGTTCAAAGATAATATAAATTTGATTGGTTTCTGGCTGAACCTGTGCTTCGAGTTTCAGTGTTTTAAGTGTCTGTAGAAGATTGTGCTGATTAACTTTCATGGTAGTCCTCTTTTGTTAGTACTTAATGCCTGGCATTAGTGGTGTATCTTTGTGTCGAGTAAGGCTTGGGTTGTTCGTATTTGGTAGGGTGCTTACTTCACCCTCTTCAGGCATTCTGTAGCAGCTTGTGCCAAGAAGTGCAACAAGAAAAAGGGGAACAAGTACAATATAGTTCATAGACATTGCCTCTGTGGTGAATTCGTTTAGTATTGATGCTTGCCTAATAAAAGGCAATTTCTTTACCTACAGGCAGTTCTGTGATCAAAGGTAATTTGATGAAGGCCTGCTAGTATGAGCTTTACAACACTAGAGGTGTCGGACTCTCCGGGTATGATAACATCTGCATGTCTCATGCAAGGCTCTACAAAGAGTCTATGCATTGGTTTGACGGTGGTTAAATACTGTTCGATGACACCGTTAAGGTCGCGACCGCGTTCGTTGATGTCTCGCTCTATTCTTCGTAAAATGCGCACATCATCTTCAGCTTCAACAAATATTTTGAGATCAAAGAGTTTACGCAGGCGCTCATCAGTTAAAATAAGTATGCCTTCAACTATGATCACATCGCCACCTATCATAGGGATCGAGCCCTCTTCTCTGCAGTGAGTTTTAAAGCTGTAGATGGGTTTGTTAATTGACTTGCCCTTTTTGAGAGCTAAAACATCTCGGTATAAAAGGTCAAAGTCAATTGAATTGGGATGATCAAAGTTAACTCGTTCACGCTCTTTTGCTGATAGATGTGTAAGGTCTTTGTAGTAGCAGTCTTGCTCAATTAAAGCCACTTTGATGCCTAAGGTAGTCTGAAGTCTTTTTGCAAGCGTAGTTTTTCCCGAGCCAGTTCCTCCTGATATGCCGATCACAAATGGAGTAGCAGCAAAAAGTGAGTTTGAAAAGAGAATGGAAAAGAGAAGAAGAACGCGTTTCATGATGATTTCCCATGAGTTTTCGGGAAAATCTATAGAAACGCGATAAAAAGTTCAATCACTTAAAACGTACAATTAGTGCGCTTTTTCTTGTAGTGAAAAGGGTTTTATTTGAGAAAGCTCTTGCAGCACAGAGATGCCGGTAGGGGTTTCAGAAATGGCAATTTTGTGTCCGTCAATACTAATCAGGTAAAGTATAGCTTTAGGTGACAATGGGCGCCGTTCTAGTATCTGTATGCGGCTATCAGCGGCTTGAGTATTAGTCTTGAGACCGCCAAATTTTTTTAGATACCATGTTCCCGCAAAGAGTACGAGTAACACAACAATTAACAGCATGAGTGTTTTGTTCCAAAGCTCACCGTAGCGTTCGTCTTCAGCAACTTCACGGCCGATATTTTCTTGTTCCCACTGCTGTAGGGCTTCGGGCACAGGCTCTTCCTGAGTGGGTTTTGAGGCGGTTTCAGCAAAAACAGGTTGTGCACTTGCACATGCAAAAAGTAAAAGAAGGGAGATGATTTTTTTCATAGGGCCTCGTTGTTCGTCATGGTTATTCTTCATGAATATGCCAAAATAGCGTACATTTCAACAAAGTAAAAGGAAACAATATGACAAAAGGGCTGATAGCGATAGATATTGATGGCACACTTACCGCGGTGCGCGATTCTTTGTCACAAAATGTGGTGGACTATTTGCAGCAGTTGCGCCTAGAGGGCTGGAAGCTACTTTTTGTGACAGGCCGAACCCTTGATTGGAGCTGCAAACTTTTAGATAGCCTGCCTTTTGAATACTATCTTTCGGTCTTTAATGGTGCCTATACAGTAGAATGTCCCGCAAAAAAAGTGGTGAAAAAGTGTTTTTTGTCGCTTGAGCGTGTGTTTCAGGTGGTAAATCTTATCCGTGATGCAGATGTTGGTATTGCCTTTTATGGTGCACCCGATAGACAAAATAAATCATTTTTGTATCGAAAATATGCCTCGCATGTTTTGGTAAATCATCTGTTAGCGCGTGCAAAGGGTGTTTGTGAAACGTGGGGGGAGGTAGAGAATGTCATGGATCTTCCGTTAGATAGTTTTGCGAGCATGCGTCTTTTTTGCCTGCCTCATATAGCAAAAAAACTTGGGGCTTTAATAGAGCAGACAACCAAACTGCATGCACCCATGATGAAAGACTCTTATGACGACTGTTTTTCTGTTGTTCAGGTAACTCATGCACAGGTTAGCAAGGGGCATGCATTGCAGCATGTGCTTGCACATTGTGGTGAAGTGCCTAAAATTATTGCTTGTGGTGATGATCATAACGATATCTCGATGTTAAAAAAAGCTGATGTAGCTGTGGTGATGGCGTCAGCCCCGGGTGAGGTGCTATCGTTGGCTGATATAATTGCCCCCTCAGCAAAAGATGATGGTATCATTCAAGGAATCAAGCAGGCAATTTTGCGTATCGATGGATAAAAATGGCTCTTTAGCGGTATATTGTATCTACTTATGAAAGACGATGCCTTCAGATTACTCCATGAAAGATGCTTGCTTGCTGCTAAGAAACGGCAAACAGATACTGGCTTTATAGCAGAAAATGAAAAAATTGCTGTGTACGACAATTTTCTATTTTGCTTGGCTTTGTTTCGGTCGAAAACACATGACAATGTACTAGAAGCAAAAAAGCTTTTAGAGCGCCTGCTTTATTTTCAGCAGCTATTTGCTGAGGTGCCATCACTTGGTAACTATCCACTCTATATAAGTGATTATCCTCACTGTAGCGACCATCTTCAGGCTCTTCGCTGCCTAACAGTAAAACTTTGGATCGTTAAGGAGTTTTCTGCGATATTAGGCGCTGAGCTTAAAAAAAGACTTGATAACTCAATTGCAAAATTGATGGATTTTCTTTTGGCAATTCAGCAGCAGGTGCGCCTTCCTTATTGGGCAAAATGTAAACTTGCCGCGTGTGCTGCTTGTTTGGGTAGTACTATTGAGCTGCCAGATTTACAAGATAGGTCAGATTTGCGTACATGGGGTGATCCGGCATGCCTTGCTGAGCTTATTGTAGCCTACCAGCTTCATCCTTCAAGTAACTGGAAGCCATTTTGGAGCTATCTATCACAGGTGTGGCATGAGCCATCAAAACAGTATGCAGGCCCGGCCTATAAACTAGGGTTTCAGCACCCACATCTTCTTGCGGCGATGGCTCTTTTTTCTGGAACCCTTGATAAGCTAAATAATTATCCTCTTTTTTGTGCACTTTTAACAAATGTACATGAACTTGAAAAAATAACCTATCCATCAGTTGTTGAGGGTAGTAACGACCGCTTTTCCTGGAAAGCGCAACAGTATGATGATTTTGCTTACTCTACACTTTTTGGTCGTCAAAGCCCTGAGCAGATGCCAGGATTTTTCCCATTTTACCTAGTTTGTGGGCCTCATTCGCTTGCTATTCAGTCCCCATTTGGCCATAGCCAAACTGAGCTAGTTTTTGAAATTGCCCCAGAGGTCTTTTTAGAAGAAAAAGAAAAGGCTAAGGCTTTAGTCCTTTCCTTTAGTGATCATCCTCATAATAGAGTTTTGGTGCTGGGTCAAAAGGCAACATGTTTTGAGCTTTCAGATACCTTAGAGGTTACTTTGGGCAAAAAAACTATGCCACTATCATTTACTCGTGTATCTGGGGATGGGGAGTTTGTTGGACACATTGTGCGTGGTAACAGATCAGGTCATTGCAACGAGCGTTATACCGCCACTGATGTTCAAATATTTCTTCGCGCTCTTCGCGGCACAACGCCAACAGTAGTGCAAGTGCACCTAGGATTATAGAAATAGTTTACCATTTTGTTGTTTTTACGCTGTTTGCAGAGAGATCTCTGCGGTGAGTATTTTTAATTACGGTTTAACAAAGCCATATAAATTGCCATTTTGCGTTTTTAACGCAAAATAGGTATGATTATTGCAAAAAAAGGAGCAATCACATGCTATCACTAGATCTTCGAGGCAAACGAGCCTTTATTGCAGGCGTAGGAGATGATGCAGGGTTTGGTTGGGCTATTGCCAAGGCCTTAGCTGAAGCTGGCGCTGAAGTTTTGGTTGGAACCTGGACGCCTATTATGAAAATTTTTACTCAAAGCTTAGCAGCTGGTAAGTTTGATGAGTCAAGAAAGCTCTCAGATGGCTCAATGCTTAACTTTGCAAAAATCTATCCATTAGATGCTGTTTTTGATTGTCCAGAAGACATTCCAGAAGAGATTCGTGAAAATAAGCGCTATAAAGATGCAACCGGCTACACAATTGCAGAAGTTGCAGAAGCTGTAAAAAAAGATTTCGGTCAAATCGATATACTTATTCACTCCTTGGCAAATGCCCCAGAAGTAAAAAAATCGCTTCTTGATACAAGCCGCAAGGGCTATCTTGCAGCTATGAGTTCATCCTCGTATTCATTTATAAGCCTACTTGCCCATTTTGCACCTATTATGACTAAAGGGGCATCGGCACTTTCGCTTACCTACATAGCCTCCGAAACGGTAATACCTGGTTACGGCGGTGGTATGAGCTCTGCTAAGGCAGCACTAGAAAGTGATACAAAAACTCTTGCCTATGAAGCCGGAAGACGCTACGGCATTCGCGTTAACACTATTTCAGCTGGTCCTCATGGCAGCCGTGCAGCAAAGGCAATTGGTTTTATTGAGCGCATGATTGAATATACTGCCATTAACTCACCCCTACAAAGACCTATCGTGCCTGAAGAAGTTGCAAATTCTGCAGCCTTTTTAGTGTCACCGTTGGCATCTGCTGTAACGGGTATAGTGCTTTATGTTGACTGCGGTATGCATGCTATGGGTGTTGCACTTGATAGTAACACTTTTTCACCAGCTTCTGAGGAAGTTGTAACGGGCTAAATTACTACATTTAGTGTGAGGATTTGCTAGATGGTACAAGCCTCAACAATAGCCTGTCTTTGTGCAGATGTCTACCAAGACGAACGAGACAGGCTATCGTCAAAGCAAGTAGACGATATTTTGCATGCTGGAAGAAAGTGGGATCTTTCAAAAACCCTATCTTCCGGAGGCGTAGCCATTTTTCCTCATACCTACATAAGCCAGTGCGGTGCTTATATAGCGGCATGTGTTCATGGTGCATTAGATAGTGGTGCGGACCATGTGGTTGTCCTAGGTGTTTTGCATTCATTTATTGATGTATTGTGCGCTGCTCGTGCTAAAGAAAAAGTGGGAGAAGACCTCTTAGATAGTGTCTTGAGAGGTATTCATGGCTTAGGGCTTGATCGAGGGGAGTATTGGCAGCAGGAGTACTCACTTTTAAGTTTTATTTTTTTATGGGACGAAGAAGTTAAAAGGCGAGGGATTAAAGCTCCAAAGCTAACTCTTCGCTTTCCTTACCTTGTAAATAAAGATCCAAAAACACTTCCAGGAATTAACGAGCTTGAGGCTTTGGCAAAAGATGCCTGTCTTATTGCAACCTCAGATTTTTGCCATCATGGCGTTGCCTATGGCGTACCAAAAGAGCAGGCAAAAACGGGTCTCAAAGCTGTTCGCTATGCTAAAAAGACCATCCAAGAGCACCTTGGGATACTTCAAACAGGTGATTTAGCACGCTTTTATAACCACTGTCATGAGATACGCAGCGACTCTTTTGACGTAGGTACGATGCTTTGTCATTTACGTGGACACTTGCGTCCTACAGTGTGCGATGTGACTATTGTTGATACATCTGCCCTTTACGAAGGCACGCCATCTCCCAGCTGGGTTGCAGCTTCGCTTGTTAAGCTAGAAAAATAAACAAGGGGACCGGGGCCAATGGCGTCAACTTAAGCTATTTTCTCCTAGTAATGATCTGGCATTGTTAACCTTTTCAGTCAAGTTTTACGCCCGCCACAGTATCTTTACAAAAATAATTGAAACACAAAGACACAAAGAGAGTTCCTCGCGAAGCCGGCAATTCTTATCATGTTATAGCTGATGAGTATTTTTTCTCAAAAAACTGCCACAAAGCGTGACCTATATATCATTGTAAGCTCCACTGAGTGCTTTGTGTCTTTGTGCCTTTGTGTTTAATTTTTTTGCGACGGGAAATTTTAGCGACAAGAATAAGGGTCAATGTCAAAATTAGGGGGGAAGAGCTTAAGTTGACATTATTGGGACCGGGGCTGTGGTGTCAACTTAAGAAAGCTTAGCATTATTTTTTAAAATCTGAAGAGCTAAGTGCAACAGTCCTAAGTATCCATTAGAGGAGATTTTGCAGCAGAGCTTCACCCCATAAGCGCTAACTTAAGCAGGCTGTTATTATGTATGTTTTCACTGCGGAAGCAGTGTTTAGCGGGTAGCCCCGCGTGCAATGTCAGGCCGGCAGGCCTAAAATGGAACGTGGGGTGTTATGCGGTAGAAAAATCTAACTGCGGTAGCAGTGTAAGGGCTCAGGGTTTTACGAAAAAATTATTCCAAGTGATTCTTAATAATAGCATCCATGTAAGAATAAAGGTGTACTTGGACATCGGGTAAAATCAAAAAAGCATCTCTGTTTCGTGGATCTGATTAAATTAAAACAATGTACTCTGTGTGAATAGGGCGTAAAATTATTGTCCTACACAGTGAAAAGGTAAATATAATGAAAAGATTTTTACGAGATTTATTATTTACCAGGAAATATTTTCTGTATTGAAAGGTCTTTATATTCACGGCAACTTACACTGCTACCGCAGTTAGGGTGTGTTTTTTCATGATACCCCACGTTCCATTTTTAGGCCTGCCGGCCTGACATTGCACGCGGGGCTACCTACTAAGCACTGCTACCGCAGTTAAAGAGGTAGCAGTCAATATGGTGCCAACTTAAGGGAATTTAACAGCGTTTTCAGCGTGATGAGGCAGAGGACAAAGCATTCAAACTTAATGCAAATTTTCTTAAGTTGATATCATTGGCCTCGGCCCCTTTTATGTTTGAGAAGATTTTTTCTCTTTTCTATTTCATTTGTCCTAAAATTAGACACCTTGCCCATTAATTTGTAATGATGGAAACTCCAACGATTGCATGATCATTGGTAAATCAAAGAGTATAGTGTTGGTTTCTGGGTCATCTTGCATGCCGCGTTGAGTATCAATGCTTAGCAAAAGATCATCACGTGTTGGAAGGTAAATCCTATCTTCTTCAACGTCAATGGTAAAGGAATATTGCTGTCTTAGAAGTAGTGTGGAATCTTGACCTAATTCGCTGGCACTGGGATCTGTAATGCCATCGAAGCGAATGATTGTAATTGTGCACCGATTTCCATCCACTTGCACTGTTATGTCATTTTTTTTGATAGCCTGATCTGTGATTGCTTTTATACCCAATCTTTTCAATTTAAATTTTTGACGCCTTGCATCAATTAAATTGTGTGTGTAAAAATAGAGTGCTTGTTGCCCTAAAACATTTTGAAATATTTTTAAAAATTTAATCATTTTATCAAAGAGGGCAGGTGTGCCGCGTCGTGCGAATTTTCTTTTTAAGGTGGCCTCATCTTTCTCTGACATTTCAAAAAGCTTCTTATAAATTTTTGGATACTCACTTTGCAGATCTGTTTTTCTTTTGGTGAAGTGGAACCCTAGTTCTTTTGCAAGATCAAGAAAAAGTTGACTATCGTCAAAACAGGCAGCACAAGTTCGTAGATAAGCATCAAAACGGCTACAAGGATTATCATCAGCCGTTATTTCGTTTGCAGCAACGAGACAGTGTACGTTGCCTAAAAGAGTAAACGCTCGGGCGACATCAATAGGGGCACTTAACCTGCCATTAAAAATATTTAGCAGTTTTTGTGTTAACTGATCAAATGATGTATAGAGTGTCTCATCGTGATATTTTACAGGACGCCTTTGCAAGTTTGCGACAATCATTTTGCGATACATGGCCATGATTGCAGGCTTAGACGCATCTAAATATCTATATTTAATTTTCCCGATGACTTCTTGTGCCCATTTCTTTTTGACTTCCGACTCATCACTGTTCATTGTTGTCCAGGGATCAGTTAGCTGCTCATTTGCGAGGCGCTCAATATCTTTTACAATCTCATTGACAATTTCAATTGATGAGACCCCATTTTGAAATAGTATGGGTTCTATTTCACGGCATATTTCTTCAACTCGCGTGAAATGTTGCAGGCAAAGTTGATGTGCGCAAACTAATAGGGCATAGTCATTTGCTAATTTATCCTCACCCATTTCTGAGGCTCGATCAATATTACGAAAACCTAAGAATTTTAAGCTTAAATCCTTAAGCTTTGATCCAGATAGTTGATCAGCATTTCCAATTGCGTCAATTTCTGTGAAAATAGCATCAAAATCAGAAAGTTGCTGCTGGAGAATTTTTCGATTTGCGGGTGAAGAAACAGGTTTGTCAAAATCTAAAAAAAGTTTTTTTCGCAAAAGCGTATCTACATTGCCTAAAAATATAGCTTGTGCTTGGGCTATTGGAGATTGAATGATTAGAGTTTGTTGTTTTGCGTAAAGTTTACTTTCCAACCGAGGTCGCACGTTGGTTTCAAAGGCTTTTACTTCTTTAAGTAATTCTTGTATTGCTCTAGCAGGTTGTTGCCAACCATGTACAAGATTCTGACCCATTTTATGCAAATGAAAGAGTGCAAGATCCCGGGTATCAGTACCTAGGTTACAATTGGTTAGGAAAAAATTTCGTAGCTCTTTTGCAACAGCTGTAGCTCTTTGTTCTTCCTTTTCGCAGATTGTTTTTTGAAATAGTTCTAGCTTGGCATCATATCGTCCCATCCCTCTATTTGGATCTATCCATACTTTTACAACTTCTTTTCCCAACTTGTGCAAATGTGTCAAGCAGCGATCAAGTAGATTCAATTGCACCTTTTGCCCTGAAAAACCCTTCCGGAGCTCTAAATGGCTCATCGTCGTCACTAACTCATCGATTTCAGAGACAGAGTTGCGAGCGGAAGTATCGGCAAGACAAGAGCGATTGCCTCTTCGTCCAAATCCCAGCAAAGGAGACCCGTCTCCAGTAGATTGTGGCCTAACATTGGTCCATTCTGGTGAAGGTTGCATATAGATAAATTCCTTTTATTAAAAATTATAAATTGTCAAACAGTCCCTCATCATTTGCTTGATTAGGCAACTCCTCTTCTGCAAAACAGCCTTTCTTTGCATGTCGTAGGTATAAAATGGATCCAGTAGTTAATGCTGCAGCTGCTGCAACCCCTCCAACCACACCGGCAATGACTGCAACATTATTACCAGAGCCTCCGCCTGTGCTGGAGCCAGATCCAGGGCTAGCTGTAGGGCAAACTGTTGGTTGACCAAGCACAACATAAAGGGTGGATGTAGTTGTCATTCCAAGATCATCAAGACCATCCCCATTAACATCTCCTAAGTTGGCTAAAAGCACTCCAAGCTTATCAATGCTAGGCTTTTCAATTATAGGAGCAGAACTTGTAGAGGTTGCATTCAGTTCTGCCGGTAATCCGCCGGGTTGCCCGAGAATAAGCTGGACGTTTCCTGAATTAGACAGGGCCATTGCAATATCAAGTTGACCATCGTTATTGATATCGATTAGATCTACTGCCGGAGATCCAAAATAATACCCAAAAGGAATGTTAGGCTCTTGCAAAATGTGCCCTTTCATACCAGTTTCTAAATTCCCAAGTTGTATGGGAGATGTGCTGGGCTGGCCAAATATATCATAAAGCTTTACGTCTCTTGATGTGACCAAGATATCTGATTTATTATCTCCATTAAAATCTCCACCAATGACTAACCCTTGAGGGACTCTTTCCTGAGTTCCGCCATAGGCAATAAACCCATTTGATCCTGCCTCTTGTGCCACATCAAAAGAGCCGGGCCAGGTAGATCGCCCGTTGAGATAATAGACGGCACCACCCTGATTAATAGGCGAACTTACTGCCTGAGCTCCAACAGCAAATGCAGCAATTGGGGAGTCTTTTACATCGCCCATGGCTATTGGACATCCAGTCAAACTTTGTCCGGTTCCAATAAAACCGTTGGGGCTCGCTATTGCTCTTACATCCAGCTGAGCGGGCCATGGTCCCGTTTTGCCAAAGAGTGCAAAAAATGTATTGAGGCTTGAAGCTCCAATCATGAGATCTGGAACTTGATCTGAGTTGATGTCTTTTCCTGCGGCTAAACAACTAAAAGAGTTGCCACCACTCCCATCAATTATTTTAACGCATTTAACGCCATCACAGGCTGTTAAATCGACCTGATTTTGGACAGGGCCAAACAGGATGTAGATGTTTTTGCGTCCCCCTATGGCCACATCAGCTTTTCCATCACCATTAAAATCTCCTAATCCAACAACCGCTTGGCCTAAAGCTGCATTTGCCTCTGTGCCATAAAATACAAGTCCCTGATTAGCTTGTACATTCGTTAAATCAATAGAGCTAACATCTGTGCCCCCATAAATAATCCAAACTCTTCCAGCACCCTGAGTTCCACCTGGTGTGTTGGCGGTTTTCTCACCTATGGCAAAATCTGATTTGCCGTCGCCATTGATATCTCCAATTCGAGCTATATTGCTGAGGGTTCCTTGAATTTCAAGTTTAAAAAATTTTGTTGGATCGGGTATTGTTAGATCAGTTGGTATAACGCAGTCGCCGGCTAGTCGGTTTTGAGCTACAGATCGCTGTTTTTGTAAAAGACCAGATGCAGTAGGTGCTACTTTAGTTGATACGAGGGGAGGTGATGTAGAAACTCTTGATTTAAGCTCTGCAGAAATGGGATTCCACCAACCTTGCCACGCATCTGCAATTTTATCAAAAACTCCTCTTGCCAACCTGCCTAATCCGTAACCCAGATTGTTGGCATGAGGTGAACCAAGCTGATAGCTGCTAGCAGGGTTAGCTGATGTGGCATAAGAAGATATAGCACTACTTGAAAGTGCTGCAAGGGTTGTATTACTAATCATTAATTTATTCCTTATTCTTAAGTTTTTCAGCAGTTTGAAAGTCTTCTTTTGCTTTCATGGGATCTGAGTTATTTTGATAGAAGGTTCCTCGCCCTTGATAGGCCTCTGGTTTATTTGGAAAGAGCATGATGGCTGCTTCAAAGTCTGAAAGCGCATCTGCTATGGCTTTTCTTTTAGAATGAACTTCCGCTCTTAATAAGAGGATATCATAATACTCTAAACGATCTCTTTCAAAGATGATTTTTACCCGCTCTCTTTGCTCTTTTCTTGACCATTCTCGATAGAGTTCAATGCTCTCATTGAGCTTTTCTAATGCACTTGCAAAGTTGCTTTTTTGAAAAAACACTTCACCACATAAAGCGGGAACAATAAAGCTATCTGACTTAATTTTTTTAAGTTCTTTTTCAGCTTTAGTAGTTTTTTTAAGTTTTAAGTATGTTTTGGCCATCAGTAGTAGGCCTGGAACGCTGTTTTTATCTTTTTTTAATAACGAATTACAATCTTCTTCGGCTCTATGTAAATCACCAAGAGCAATGCAGAGCCGTGCGCGATAGAGTAAGGCAAAGGTATTATTATTTGGCTGGAGTTCAAGGGATTTGTTAAGGTCCGCTAAAGCTAATTGTTCACGTCCAGTCACTGTCGTATAGTAGGCTCCCCGTACCCTCAAGGCGTGGACATGCTGTGGGTTGTATTGTAATGCACGGGTTGCCATACAATAGGCTTGATTGAATGCATCTTTCTGAAAGTAAATGCTTGCAAGCAGAGCTAAAGCTTCAGGATGTGTGGGTTGGTACTGTAAAGCTTCATGTAAATCTCTTGCTGCAGCATCAGAATCTATTTTAATGATTTTTTTTACTCTTTGTAGTAGTGCGTAGACATAGTTTACGCAGGCATCTTGATCAGTGGGCTTAATCTTTAGGGCTTCTTTAAAATGAAAAATAACTTTTTCCCAGTTTTGTTCCCGAAAAAAAATTTTGCCACAGCCTACATTTGCTCGAAAAGATTGCCCGGATGTCTCGAGGGCTTTTTTATAGGCTAAAAGGGCTTTTCGATAGTCCTCTTGATTGAAGTAGGCGTCTGCACTTTCAAGATCTGGGTCTTTTTTTTCTTTACTTTCTAGATCTTCTAAGAAAGAGGCTGGATACTTAGTTATTAAAAATTCCGGGGCATCATCTTTGAGCAGAAGCCGCTGCATTCTTTCTTCTAAATTTCTTATTGTTGAGGCATCGTCCTCGCCCTTAGATCGCTGAAGGTAGGTGTACAGTTCCACTTCGCCTGAATCTAATGGAGTTTCAGATGAACAATCAAGTACATCAAGCTTCTCACTCAATGCCATGATTTGATCACTAAAAGGATGGTTTCGGATGTATGTTTCAAGTAGTTCACCAAGACTTTTTCGTGTTCGATTTTCTTTTATCTCGGCAGCAAAATGCGTTTTAGGTTTATATTCAAGTACATAGCGAATAACAGTTTGAGAAGCGTCGTGAACAACGATTTCATCAAATTTCGCCTTTTGCTCAGGGGCCCTGCAAACATACATCATTTCTTTGGGATTATCAGTTTTAGGAACAACATGAACAGCGTGACCATCAAATCCGGTTTTGATAGGTCTGCCCATTAGTTCGTCGCATGTTGCCACAGGAAAAAGAGTACGAAAAGCTATCTCACAAATCAATATTACACCACCCTCTCGTCCTCCATATAGAACGCTATACTCAGGGTACGTGGTAAAATAGATGCCTTGTCCAAAATATCCTTGATCAGTTTTTGCTAAGGCATGGAGTCCTGATCGGAGGACAGCACTCTGAAATTGCGTCTTTGTCGCATGAAAAGCTGTAAGGGTGTATACATTTTTAGATTGTGTCGGTTTTTTCTTTTCATCAATTGATTTTATGACACTTGATCTAATATCTTTCTCTTGCGTGTTTTGCCAGGAGCCTATTAATGCTTGGTTATCGGCTAGACTTAAAGCGGCTATTTTGTTTTCAAATTGAGCATCTAAGACTTTATGAGTCACGCTTCTGACTTGAAAATCATAATTTGCAGTAAATTCAGGATGGCGCTCAAGCAATTTTCTAATGTCGGCCATTTTTTCTTCAGAAACATCACATAATTTGTAGGGTTTTTGTTCTACATGTCGATGCTTAGTAAGCATTGTTGGAGTTGTAGCTGGACTTTCCTGACGGTGTACCTTCACCCAAGCAGCTGGAGGTTTTCTAGCCGGAGGGGCAGTGTCGTCAATTTCTTCACCGGAAGAGTTATTGTAAGAACTATATCTGTTAGAAGTTGCCAAAGAGGGTGGGGTGGACATATTCAACCTTTTGTTTCAGATTTTTACAGCCGATAGTTATGTCGAATTAGTCACATCACAATGAAATTTACAATTTGTATACTTCATCGTTGCATAGTGAATTTCATGGTAGGGTTTTTTGTTTTGGGAAGTCAAGTCATTTTGTTTGGGTTTAAATCCTTTTGCAACACAGGCTTGTTTAAATAATTATCTTTATCTATCGTATTCACTAAAAAGCGTGTGAGAATGAGATAGATGGAACAAGAAAAAATGGACAAAAGTATCAGGCTTCACATCTCAGAAGAGCTGTGAGGCCTGATTTTTCCAATAGGGTTAGCTAGGTTTCTTCTTTTTGTTGTAGATTCCGCAGGACGATTTGTTCGCGAAATTTCTGGAAATGTTATTCTAGGAGAAAAAGAATCGGACTGCTGAAGCTGTCCAATAGCTTAAGTTGACACCATTGGGCCCGGGCTAGGGTGTTGATTTAAGCACGCTTTTATAGCCTTTGTCATGAAATAGGTCGTGACTCTTTTGCTGTAGGTGCGATACGTTGATAGTTACTTAGGTATATGGAGGGACGCTATCTCCCAGCTTGGTTGCAGCGTTCCTTGTTAAACATGAAAAAGATTAAACATGAAAAAGAAAGGGCTTCATGAGAAAAATTCTACTACTTATACTCCTTTGCCCACCTTTGTTTTTACAGGCTGACCGGCCTCTTGGGCTTACGTCGCTTACATCCGAGATACCTAACACTAGGCTTATGAATAGCGGTGATGTTCCAATTTGGCTTGATGGTACTCTTGTTCGCAATGGTCCGGCCTTATTTAATATAGGCGATACCTACGTGCCTCATTGGTTTGATGGGCTTGCAATGCTCCATGCCTTTCGCTTTTTAAAGGGTGAAGTCTATTACCAAAATAAGTTTTTGCGTACATCGGCTTATGAGCAGGTGTTTGTTAATAAAAGCCTTGATTTTCCTGGGTTTGGGCAAGCAGGGGCAAAAAATGAATCGGTGTTTTTACCAAACGCCAACGTTAACGTGGCAAGATTTGCCAACAACTATGTGGCCTTAACAGAGACCCCACTTCCTGTAGTTTTTGACCTAACAACACTCAATACAGTTGGCCATTTTCCCTATGATGACTCCTTGCCTAAAAGCCGCATTTGGGAATGTGCCCATCCACAGCATGACGCCGAAACAGGCGAGGTACTTAATTACCAGGTGCAGTTTTTTCCTGAGGCAAAATATGTTATTTATCGCATGAAAAAAGGGTCAAAAACACGCGAGGTTATTGCCCAAATCCCTGTTGCTGAGCCTGCCTACATGCACAGCTTTGCCATTACGCCAAATTATGTGATTTTAGTTGAGTTTCCGCTTTTTATTAACCCTCAAGATATTTTGAAGGGTGGTAGCTTTAGCAGCCACTATAAATGGAAAGAGACAAAAAAAATGCGCATACTCACCGTGAGCCGCAAAACAGGGGAGATGGCAGGGGAGTATTTTGCCGAACCTATCTTTGCCTGGCATCACATCAACAGCTTTGAGGATGCAGGCACTCTTGTTATTGACCTGGCCGGCTATCAAGATGCTACAACCTTTTTACAGCAAGATGATGGTGCAGACCCTGAGCAAAAACGAGTAGCGCGCTTTGTTCGCTATAAGATAGATCTAGCCTCCAAAAAGGTGATAAAAGAGCAGGTAGGCCCATCACTTGAGATGCCTCGTATTAACTACGACACCTTTAACGGCAAACCCTATAACTTTGTTTATGGCTATGATGATAGCCGCCCACAAGACACCCTTAAAAAGCGTGGGCTATTAAAAGTTGATGCAAAAACAAAACATGCGATTGTTTGGCAAGAGGATGGGTGCATTGCTGACGAGCCTTTGTTTGTCCAAAGACCAGGTGCAACAGCTGAGGATGATGGTGTAGTCTTGGCAGTTGTCCTCGACACAAAAAAGCGACACTCTTTTTTGCTTATACTAGATGCCCGCAAGTTTAAAGAGGTTGGCCGGCTTGAGGTGCCACATCATATTCCCTACGGGTTGCATGGTGAATATTTCATGAAAAAATAATTTGCATAATTTACAGATGTGTGAGTAGTGTAATTTTTATATGGAGGAACCTATGAAAAGCGCATTTTTATCACTACTTGCCCTTATTGCTGTTTTTGCTGTTGTATCAGCATGCAACCGCACTACAGTTCGTGACGATTATCATCATCACCACCGATAAGAGCGTGGTCGCAAGCGCTCTCAATCGCTTGCGACTTCATTTTTTTTCGTCATCGAAAGAGATTGTTGGCCCATTTGTGTAACTATATAGAGCTAAATTTAATATTGCCATAAACTAATTTATTAACTACAATGTTCACTTATCAAGGAGAATGTATGCGGTTAATAGCAATTTTTATTTGTTTGGTGTTTTCTAGTTGTGCAAGTATTATTAACGGTCCTGATCAAGAAATAACAATTCTCTCAAAACCAAGCGGTGCTGATGTTGCCATTGATGGAGAAGAAGTTGGCAAAACTCCCTCTACCGTGCGTATTTTACGGGCCAGTGATCATGTGGTTACTCTTTCGATGGAAGGCTATCACGTACAAACGACCGAGCTTACACGTGAGTTATCTGGAGTGTCGGTGTTTTATCTGCTGCCAGGTGGGCTACTTAGTATGGCGATTGATTCCTCAAAGGGTGCAGCTTATGGCTTTATCGATAAGGTAGACGTAGAGCTAATGCCATTATTTGACCCGGCAACAGTAGTGGCGTCACATATTGACCTATTAAAATCAGTTAGAACCAATCTCTAGCAGTTCAATATCAAAGAGTAGCGATGAGTTTGCAGGAATAAGGTTTGCTACAGCGCGGCTTCCGTAGGCAAGCTCAGGAGGTAGGATTACACGGCGTTTTTCGCCTACTTTCATTTGTAGCAAGGATTCGTCCCATCCTTTTATCACTTGGTTTGTACCAACGATAAAGGTAAAGGGCTCGTTGCGATCGTAGCTTGAGTCAAATTTTTTGCCTGGCTGGTCGTCGCTGTTAAGCCAGCCGGTATACTGAACATATACTTGTTGGCCTTTTTTTGGTTTTGAAGCGCCCTCAGGGGCAACCTTTAAAATTTGAAAGCGCAAGCCTGATGGAGTTGTCTGTAGGGCTTTTTTGTCGGTATGTATATTCACAGGGGTTTCCTTTGCTGTTGGCATTGTAAGTCCAGCAAGAACGACGCAAAGAACAACCCCGATAATGATTAGGCATCCAATGATAATTCCAAGTGTCTTACTAGAGCGATTTTTCATGTATAACTCATTATGTAAGCCTGAAATTTAGCAAAGATGGAAAATTTCCAAAAGGAAAAAAGTTCCTATTTTGCAATTGGCTTAAGCTGCTCTATCTTCATAGGTGTTTTTTCTGGCGTAGAATTTCTTTGATAATTGTCATAGAAAAGCCAGCCTATTCCTAAAAGTACAATTACAAGAATTACGATATCACGATTTTTCATATACAAACTCCACGAAATGGTTTTTTTCATTCGTAGGAAATTTTGGATTTTAATTCAACAATTTTCTGAGAGGATTTTACGGGTTTGCTCGGGTAAAGGGGATTCTTGTTTCAGGATCAAGGTCGTATGAGTCAAGCGGCGTTTTGTGAAATCCTAGCCCTGCAATCATCGCGGCGTTGTCAAGGCATAGGTCTTTTCCTGGCCAAAATATGGGCAGAGAAATTTTTTCTGCAAGAAGTGCCCTGAGGCGTTTGTTTTGTGTAACTCCACCACCTAGATAAATCGCGCTATAGGTTCCGTGCTCTAAAACATGAGTCATCTTTTTTTGTACGTCAGAAAATACAGCTTCTTGAAAGGAGGCCGAAATATCTTTGATATCTTGTGCAGTAAGAGGCTTTGGCATATCGCGTATGGTGTAGAGTACCGATGTTTTTATGCCGCTAAATGAAAAATCAAGGGGGTTTGCCTTTACGCGGCCAGCTTTAAAGGCAAAACGCAGTGGGTCGCCTCCCAAGGCCTCTTTTTCGATATAGGGGCCACCTGGATAGGGAAGGCCCAGCATTTTAGCCACCTTATCAAAGGACTCACCTATGGCATCATCTATGGTTTGGGCAAGTAGTGAGTAGCTGCCTATTTGGTCCATGCGCACAAGACTTGTGTGTCCGCCAGATAAAACAACACCAAGTGCAGGTAGCATTGGTGTTGGATGAGACATCACAGCGGCATAAAGATGTGCTTCAATGTGGTTTACAGCGATAAGCGGAATATTTTGGCTCCAGGCAAGCGATTTTGCAAAGTGCATGCCTATAAGTAGGGCGCCTACAAGTCCGGGGCCTTTTGCAACAGCGATACGGTCGATATCCTGCAGTTTGCAGCCGCTTATAGCTAAAGCCTCCTGGAGTACAGGCACGATAACATCGATATGGCGTCTGCAAGCTAGCTCTGGCACCACGCCGCCAAACTCCTTGTGCAAATCAATTTGCGAGCTGATGACATTGGATAAGATTTCAACTCCGTCTTTTACAACGGCGCATGAGGTTTCGTCGCAGGTAGTTTCAATTCCAAGTATGTACATGGCAAATAGTGTAGAGAAATCGGGGTTTGATTTCAATTGTGACAAAATATTTTACTTTATGATATAGTTGAATAATATATTTTAAATAAGAGTGATAGCTATCATGGTCGAACCTCTGTCAACTACACCTTCTATGCCTCGCGAGCCTATCAGTAATAAAAGTGACACTAAATTACCAACCGCCGCTAGAGTGGCAATAACAGTAATTAAAGAGGCTTCAAAGCCGGCTCATCCACATCCTGTAGAACCTAAAGCAAAGCAGCTAACGCTTAGACAAGAAGTTCATGCTGCAAAAAAGGTGGAGGGTGAAGAAGTCTTTTCTGCTCTTAAAGCAGCTGTGCCCGCTGAAAATATCTCCATAGCCCCTACACCTAGTCAGAAGGTGTGTTTAAACCTACAGATTGTTCGCTATATTGCTCGTGAGCATGCAAGAAGTCATTCGAATTTTGATCTGATAGTAGTAACAAACATGGTTAATTCCATTATAGAAGGCCCTTTTGAGAGTGGGGATTTAGCCAGGCTATTAGAATGGGCTAGATTAGACGACAGAGCCATACGAAACATCCTTCACGATCTTAAACCAGCACTTGAGCTTTATGAATCGGTCAGTTTCAAGGCAGAGTATGGCAAACTTTTAGAGACCCTTAAGCAAATTCAGGACCTGACTAACGCCAACCCTAAAAACTTGCAAGCTGCAAATAAAAAGATATTAATGCTGATGAGAAAAGCCCTGGATAGTCGTGCCTATCAACTGATCAAACATGCAGAGGGACATCCGGCAGTTACAATGATTCATCGGTTATGTCTTGCATCGTACGCCGAGCCTAAGGTGATGCATGCTTTTCACAAGCTCGGTAAAAGCCTTCATCAAAACGAGCGTAAGGGGGCTCCACTTAACGAGCGGCTCAAAGAGGCAAGAGATGATGGATACATGCGTGGCTTAATAAAAAATGATAAGTCTCTGCGGTATGTTGCAAGCTACTTTAAACAGCTTGTGGGTGCATTTTTGAGTACCAAAGCTGGCAAAAAGTTGGGTGCTATTTTTGGCAAAGCTTATGATCCACGAGGTGAGCTCGGAAATAATACAGGAGCTCTTTACGACGAAACAATGAAAGTTGGTGATAAAACAGTAACGTTAAGAACTGTCTACACCCCATCTCCAACAATAGGCGATAAAGTCGCTCCAGAGGCTAAAGGCATCTTGCAGGCTATGGAAAACAGGAAATTTATGAGCAAAGAGTCTTTGCAAGCTGATCCATATCCTTACGTTGTGTGGAACTATACAAACCTTCAAGATATCGCATCATCAGCTGAGGGTAAACGCTCGGCACGTATAATGCGCTTAAACGATGAATTTCCATTGTCATTTAGAGGCATTACTGTGACCCAGGATTCTCGCTTTTATCGAGCAGGTGTTCATGGGCATAACGAAAAGAAAATCCAACAAGCTATTCATGATGAAAATCCTATAGACGAACGGTACACCCAAACGCAGCTTGCAGAGCTTATTCACGATTCTAACTTCACCTTTGCTAAACGAAGAAAAAATCCGGGAGGAGGCTACTATTTTCATGTGAAAGGTGCTGAAAAGGAGCAGTGGAAAAAAGAGTGTAAAGCAGTTGTAGATCGCGCCTTTGATTTGGTGAAAAATAAGCAACCGCCAGAAGGTATCACACAAGAGCAGTGGAACTGGTATCAAAAGGCGGCATTTAGAGAGCTTGTTCTCATGGGTGTTGTGAAGTTAAATCAGGAGAAGACGGCCGAGGATTTTGCAGACACGGGTGGTAAGGTAATGGTTACAAACGCCTGCAAAGAAAACATTGATCGCGGCGGCAAAACCAATGCCTGCTTTCTGTGGGCCCTAGGGGGCGATGAAGAGGATGTTGTTGCAGCTTTTCATTCGCGAGCCTTGCTTGGGCGCTACAGACTTGTGCTACCAGATCGCGTCGAGCCATTTTATGCCCTAACACGCGTTGTGCCAAAGAATGAGGTTCACGCCTTTTTAAATGCAGGCAAAGGCGAAGTTGAGCTAAAGGATGCAGAGTAATTCTGTTCGGGGTATTGGCCCTTGTTCATCTTGTCTCTAAAATTTCCGGTCGCCAAAAAATAAACACAAAGACACAAACATACTTTTACGCATAAGTTTTTTTGACAAAAATCCAAACCATGTACTCTGTCTTGAAAAATATCAATTCGAGGCTGGACTATGGTTAGTAAATGGGTTAAAGATGAGTTAGAAGGGGTTAAGTTTGGTGAAAAAAGGCT
>JBGSSB010000027.1:0-32261 GCA_041737255.1 Chlamydiales bacterium
TCTTCGGCAAGCTCTTGTGCTTGGAGGGTGTGGGTGTCGTTTGATGGGGTGTTGTTGAAAAGGTTTATTTCGTCGTTGATCACTTTTATTAGGTGCTTTTGCAGTTGTTTTTCATCGAGCTCTTGTAGCTCGTAAGAGAAAATAAGCTGCTGGCGAAAGAGTGATGTGAGGAGCGTTTTTTCAAAGTTCGTAAGGTCATGGGGCTCAAAGTTAAGGTGCTCTGATAGCTGCATCAGGTGAAGGGAAATGCCAGCTCTGCCAAAGGAGTAGGTGGCCTCTTTAGAGTAAGGTAACAGTTCCTCTTTTAGTGCATCTTGCAGTGTTTGGTTCATAATCACAAAGCCTTGTTCATATGGTGATGTGAGGATGTTTTTATTTTGCTTTAAGAGCCATTCTTCTTGTAGTGAATTAATAGGTGCGCCAAATATTTTGTCCAAAAATTGGGTGCAGTTGTAGCTGAGCTCTTCATACCAGTTTGGAGAATAGGCAATTTCTTGAAAGGGTGCTGCAGCTGCATTGTGGTGAGCTTTTAAGAGTGATTTTGTTGATAAAAATAACTCCTGACTTGTATTGTAAAGGGCTATTTTTTTTTGTAAAAGAGCCTTTGCTTTCTGATACAGTGATCCGCTGGGAAGGAGCTTTTGAGAAAGTAATTCTTTTTCTCTAATGAATTTTTTGAATTTCGGGCACATCTGAGGGCGTAGCAGGCAGTTGGGGATAAGTTTTTCATGCAGCCCTATGCCTATATGCTGCACGGGGTAAGAGAGGCCAGTTTGTGATATGTGCGTTTTATTGTGGAAACTTCCTTTAACAGGCGCAACAACTTCTGGATGAAAAGGGTCTCTCTCAAAGGCGCCTGTCGTTTCAGTTTCTATGCCTGGAAAAGGGCATATTTTTTGGTGAAGGTGCAGTATACTGTTATGTAATAAGTATGTGCCTTCTTCTATAATATGACTGATGGGGCTTTTTTTTATGAGCGTGAGGGCCTCTTCTAGCGCAATGGGAAATACATTTTGTTCTAGAAGTAACGAGAGGGTTTTTGTACGGAAAAGATCGAGTTCGGCTTGTTTAGGCACGTCGTAATTTGCGGTGGTATTTCTTTGTACAGACTGCAGAACACTGCGAATTTTGTCTTGTGCATGTTCGTTTATAGTGATTTTATAGGGGGAAATTGCCTCTTGGGTTGTTACTAAGTATGGTATGTGAATTTCATGGTGTATGAGATCTGGATTATTAGCTTTTCCGGACATCCGCAAAAAAAACTGCTTTAAGATGCTTCCTATGGTGGAAGGAGGTAGCTTTTTTTTGCGTACAATGTCGTTATATTTTTTCGCGGCATCTACAACCTGTTTGGCAAGCTGCTGCTCTTTTTCTGTGCCTTGCTGCAGTTTTGGAGCTGCGGAGGTGTACACTTTTAGAAGGTCGATAGATTTTTGAAGCGAGTCAGCGCTTGCCTGGGAGGGTTTTTTTTGCTGTTCGTTAAAGAGTCGCACATTTTCAATAGCGCGCTCAATGTCGGCAATAGTGTCTTCTTTCATATGTACCCATACCCAAACTGTTGGTCCACGCGGCTGCGTTTATTTGAGAAATATAGGGAAAATATCTTACGGTAAAAGATTTTTCAATAGGGGGTTTTACTTCCTGTTGCTCTTTGTCAATGGCCTCAAGCTCCGCTTTTGCTGCAGTGATTTTTTCTTTAGCTAACTGAGGGAGTCTTGGAAAGTTCATTCAGATTCCTTCTTGGGTTGTTTTTTTGCTGCGCTTTTACTTGGGGCTTTTGCTTGAGGTTTTTGCTTGGGGCTTTTCTTGGCTACTTTCTGTGTTTCAAGTAAAAGTTCGCGTTCGCGAAGCGAGAGCTCGCGAAAATGTCCTTCTGGCATCTGGCCGAGTACAAGGCCGCCAATGCGTATACGTGTAAGTTCAACAGTTTCGAGGCCTGCTTTTTCAACAAGGCGACGAACTTCGCGATTGCGTCCATCACAAAGGACAATCTTGATTGTGCCACGGCGAACTTTTGTTACGCTGTGTGGTTTTACATAAACGCCTTCAATCCACATGCCATCAGATATAGCTACAAGGTGTTCGTGAAGCACTTCTTTATCTACTTTTACTACGTACTCTTTAGGGACTCTTTTGGATGGGTGGATAACGCTATTTGCAAAATGGCCATCGTTTGTAATGATAATAAGACCGGCTGTGTCTCTATCGAGTCGACCAACAGTGTAGAGGCGATAGTTGCAAGGGCCAATAAGGTCGATTGCTCGTTTTTTACCGGGAGCATTACTGCAGATATAACCGGCAGGTTTGTTCAAAACGAAATACACTTTTTGCTCTAGTTGTATTCGCTTGCCCTCGCAGATGACCTTATCACGCTCAATGTCAACCATTGTCTGCGGAATAAGTACAGTCTTGCCGTTTACAGTTACGAGTCCCTGAAAAATGAGCTCTTCTGCTGCACGTCTTGATGCCACGCCTGCTTGCGCTAATATTTTACTTAATCGTTGAGTTGCCACAAATGTCCCTAGTTTTTAAAGCCTTGCGAAAAAGTATACCTTATTTTCACTCAGAATGCAAAATAAAGTAGAGTGTGCTACGCTCGACCTTGCAACTTTATGGCGGCGCCTTCTCCACATCAGGCCTCCAGCTCTAATTTAATTTATTAAAATGGCGAGGATAAGCCTATTAGAATAAATTTAATTGGAGCTAAATGCCCGCTGAGGACAATTCGATCGCTATTAAATTGCAAACTCGAGCTGCGCTGAACCTATTTTGGAGAGACTATTATGAGTTATTTGATCTTACTTCGCCACGGTGAGTCTATGTGGAATAAAAAAAATCTCTTTACAGGGTGGGTTGATGTTCCTCTCTCTGAAAAAGGGATTCTTGAAGCAACTAATGCTGGCCAGAGACTGGCTGGCATCCCTATAGATATTATTTTTTCCTCTACTCTTGTACGAGGGCTTATGACGGCAATGCTTGCTATGGCTGTACATCATGAGGGCAAAACGCCTGTGGTGCAACATAATGCAGGCAAGCTACAGAGTTGGTCAAAAATTTATTCCGAGGCAGCTCTTGCCCAAACTGTCCCTGTTATTTGTGCCGATGAGCTTAATGAGCGCATGTATGGTGAGCTTCAGGGGTTAAACAAGCAAGAGACAAGGGATACCTTTGGAGATGAGCAGGTAAAACTCTGGCGTCGCAGCTTTGCTGTTTGTCCGCCGAATGGAGAGAGCTTAGAGCTTACAACAAAGCGCACAATCCCCTATTTTGAAAGTAAAATCATGCCAGAAATTCGAGCGGAAAAAAATGTGCTCATTTCAGCTCATGGCAACTCACTTCGAGCTTGCGTAAAAGATATTGAGGGACTAACGGATGAAGAAGTGGTATCTCTTGAAATAGCAACAGGTGAGCCAATTATTTATGAGTGGGATGGCGATAAGTTTCACCGCAAGCACGCATATGTCTGAGCGAATTTACTTAGATCATAGTACAGCATCGCCTGCTTGTAGAAGCTCGCTTACTGCCTCTTTACCCTTTTATGAGGAGAGCTTTGCAAGTATTGCATCGCCTTATAAGGCAGGATATGAGCTCTTCAGTCATGTAGAAGATGCAAAGAAGCAGATTTATGAGCTTTTTGGGGCAGCAGCTGATGATCAATTTGTCTTTTGCTCTAGTGGGGCTGAAGCATGCAGCATTGCTGTACACTCAGCTTATCATGCTCTAACAAAGCTTGGTGGAAAAAATCATTTTACAGCGCGCTCTATCGATGAGGCGCCCACTGTACTTGCTATATCGAATCTTGAAGAAGAGGGGTGCTACCTCAAGCTAGCTCCTACTTCAAAGCGCGGGTTTATTACAAAGGATGCCCTTATTGAGGCGCTGTCGCCACGTACGGCGCTTGTATCTGTTTCTTGGGCATGTGGCCTTACAGGGGTGATTCAGCCGCTAGATGAAATTGCTGAGGTCTGTAAAGAGCGTGCAATATGGTTGCATGTGGATGCTACACACGTTGTTGGTAAGCTCAACATTCCCTTTAGTGAACTTCCCATAGATATTCTTACGTTTAGTGGGCATGGTTTGCAGGCTCCTATTGGTACAGGGGGGCTTTTTGCTAAAAAGCATATAGCGGTGCGTCCAAATGTTTTTGGTGCTCCTTTAAATGTCCCGATGATTGTGGCTCTTGGTCAAAGTGCGCATCTTGCCTTAGAAACTCAAAGTTTATACTGTACGGAAGTCGCCAGACTGCGAGATGGCTTTGAAGAAAATATTAGCAGGCTTTATCCTGAGGCAACAGTTCTTTTTGCTGATGAGGAGCGAGTGCCGCACATAAGTGCTATAGCATTTTCTGGTATTCATGCGGAGCTTCTTGCCTATGCGTTAAACCGTAAGGGTATATGTGCCAGCATGGGTGGAACACCTTTTCAGCCGCTGGATAAGGTGCTGCAATTGTGCGGGATTGATGCTGAGCTTGCAAGAACAGCCCTTGCTTTCAGCATATCAAGCGAAACACAAGAGCAGGAACTTGAGCGGGCAAGCGAAATTATTGGTGATGTGACAAAGCGCCTTCGCCGCCTATCAAAGGAAGTGTTATGACAAATTTAGCGGATGTTAAACCCTTTTTTTGGAGCCGCTACAGTAAAAAATTAGCGCTTCGTATTGAAAACCCATACTGCGTGGGGGCTTTTTCAGATAAAGATGCCCAAGAGCGTGATGTGCATGTGGCAAGGGGGGCTAACGGTTCTGTTACAGAGGGTTCTTTTATAGAGTTTTATTGGCTCGTAGATAAACAAGATGGCGTGATTATTGATAGTCGCTTTCAGGCCTTTGGCCGCTCTGCTCTTATAGGTGCCGCAGAGGTTGTTTGTGAGCTTGTTATAGGCAGAAACTATGACCAGGCAAGCCGTATAACAGCCGAGCTCATCGATAGGCATGTTCGCGATAAAAATGACATTGCGGCGTTTCCTGAGGAGAGCTACTCTGATCTTAACTTTGCACTAGAGGCCCTGGATAAAGCAGGAGCTGACTGTAAAGGTATTCCCCTTAGTCAAACCTACGTTGCCCCGCCTATTACAAATAGAGACATCGACATTGTAGATGGTGGCTATCCTGGATGGAGTGAGCTTGGCCTCAAGCAAAAACTTGCTGTTATTGAAGAAGTTATAGCAAAAGAAATTCGTCCCTATATCGAACTTGATGCAGGCGGTGTTGAGGTTATTAACCTCCTTAATGACAAAGAGGTCATTATTGCCTATCAGGGCAGTTGTACCTCATGTTATTCAGCTACAGGAGCTACGCTATCGTTTATCCAGCAGGTGTTGCGAGCTAGAGTGCATCCTGACTTGGATGTAACCCCAAACATGTAAAACTTTCCTTTAATTATAAGATAATGTAGTAGGAGAGGTATACCTAAATACTATAGAAGGGGCCTCTCATGTATGGTGCAACCAATAGTGTGGCAGATGACTCGCCAAGTACTAGAGCTGAGCTGCAAAAACAAAAGTATGGCACATTTTTATCTCTTGTTGAAAGGGCAAAAAACTACTCTAAGTCTCTTACGTTCTGGGAGATGCATAGTTTGGCGTCTCTGCTCCCCGACTGGATGCATCACTTATCTTACCAGCAAATTGAAGCTGCTTTAGAGTCTTTTACGCGTGGTCGGTTTATACCCTTTTTACAAAAAGGCTATAAAGATGCCTTTGGCGAGCTTTGCCGCCAGGCCTACTTACATGGGAAGCTCTACCACCTACTGCAGTACGTCTCTATTGATGAGCAAACAGCCGAAGTAATTAAGGCCGAGGTAAAGGCAGAGGTGCTAGAAACAAATAAACCCCGATTTTTTGCGAAGTTCTTCGGCGTTAAATCTGAGCTTGCACTGCACTTAGATCGAGAGCCCAAGGCCAAAAATACACAGATTGTAGACTCTATCATTGCTGAGGCAGTTTTAGAAGTTGCCTGCAAAAAGATGTCGCATCGTGAGCAAGATCTTAAAAGCCATGAGGAAATTCACAGACTTGCCAAGAGTGCTATAGAGCAACTCCTTGCAAAATCTACAGGCGATGAGCAGCTAATGGTTAGTATTCCCCAGCCACGTGCACGCATTACGGCGGGTAGCTCTTCAGATGTCAACTTTGTGTATGACATGGCTCGATTTATTTTATCTAACGAAAAATAAAGCTACAGGTTTACGTCGGCACTGTGAATAGTGTGCTTTAAGCCATCGGAGCCTTCTAAAAGGAGGCTTCCGTCACCTTCTAAGGCGAGCACCTTGCCTTGAAGACGTTGTGCTGTAGTTTGTATGCAGACAGGGTGCTCAAGCATCCATGCAAGGCTTTTTTGCCAATGACCCCACACATGAGAAAAGCCTGTTTCTATTGCTTCATTGAGCCGCTTTACAAATAGTCTAACGTAAAATTCTTTTACAGCTTCTACTGAAAACGTGTGGTTTTTTTCTAGTGACATCGATGTTGCACTTTGTGGAATTTGGGCGATCTCTTCGGCATTCATATTGACATTCAGGCCTATACCCAGCACAATAAAGGGCACGCCGTTTACTTCCGTACGCTCGGTGAGTACACCTACGATTTTTTTGCCATTTACTAAGAGGTCGTTGGGCCATTTTATCTTGGCGCTGATACCGTGTATCTGTAAAAACTCTTCGAGTGTAAGTGAGGCTAATTGGCAAAGGGCAAATGGCTTAATGTTGTTGTCTTCAAGAAAAAAGGCAAGACTTAGGTATAAGTTTTTGCCTTCTGGAGATAGCCACACACGAGAATAGCGGCCTCTGCCGTGAGTTTGGGTGTCAGCTGTAATAGCTGTTACTTCATCTTGGGCAAACTCACCTGCGTGCTCTTTTGCCCAGGTGTTAGTAGATGTGACTGTTGGTAAATGATAGTATCGAATTTTCATGGGGCTCCATGTGGTCAGCTAAGTATTTAACAAGAATTGATTTTCGCGCTGTTTTTGCAATTATTATGCTTATGGCTATAAGTTGCCTTATAATTTCTTCTTATTCGTCTAACCTTACAAGTGACTATATCGAAGAGCCATTTTTAACTCCTATGGTAAAAACACAAATTCAGTGGTTTGCCATTGGTTGGGCTGTTTTTTTATTTTGTGCCGGGTTCGACTATAACAAGTTGCGAGAGTGGGCATGGATTCTTTATGTCGCTAGTATCATATCTTTGATCGGGCTCTTTTTTACAGAGTCTATTCAAAATGTCCATCGATGGTATCGAATCCCCCTTATTTCATATAGTTTTCAGCCATCAGAGTATGCAAAACTCACTCTTGTTATTGCATTAAGCTGGTTTTTGGAAAGGCGCTCTTCTTCATCTCGTAGTCTTAGTACCGCCCTAGGTGGGCTTTTAATTTTTGCTATTCCCTTTTTGTGTATTTTAAAGCAGCCAGATCTTGGCACGGCTCTTGTGCTCTATCCCATGACGTTAGTTATCTTTTATTTTGGAGATATAGCTCCCTGGCTTGTGAGAGCTATGATGTTTTGTGGTTTGGTCGCCGTTGGCGTTGTGTTTTTGTTTTTTAGTGGCATAATCTCTCACGATGAGGCGCGGCCTGTCTTTTTAAAAGTGATTAAAGAATACCAGTATGAAAGGCTAAACCCAAACACTCACCACCAAAATGCGGCGGCTACGGCAGTAGCAATTGGTGGTATTACTGGTGTTGGTTTTAAGCAGAGTGAATATACTCGTGGAGGCTCGCTTCCTGTACCATACACCGACTCGGCGTTTCCTGCATTTGGTGAGGAGTTTGGGTTTATAGGGCTTGTTTTGTTGCTTGTTCTTTTTTATGGTCTGATTTACTTTAGCTTTCAGGTAAGTGCCGTTGCAAAAGATCCTTTTGGGAGGGTGCTAGCAGCAGGTATTTCGGTGTTTATAGCCGTCCACATCACCGTAAATATTGGTATGATGTGTGGTATTTTACCCATTACAGGTGTTCCTTTAGTGCTTGTAAGCTATGGGGGTTCTAGTGTACTAAGTACTATGATGGCGTTGGGCATTTTGCAGAGTATTTATAGCCGGAGGTTTATGTTTTAATGTTTAATCACCGCTTTATGTTTGAACCAGGAGAGTGGCTAGGTACAGGCCAAGTGACTTTTAGTGTAAGCCCTGAGCTTTTGTATTTTCGTACGAAGTGGTCGTGCGTGCGTGCTGATGAGGAAGCTTATCAGTGCACCCAGACGGTGGAAATTATAGGCGGCGACAGGATGGTAAATATATTCACCATCAAGCCTATCAATAAAGTATCGTTTGACATAGTGCTGCAAAATGAGATTTTAGGTGTTTTTAGCGGAACGGGAGTACTAGAAGAGAATCTTGTAGCTTGGGAGTTTCGCAGCGTAGGCACCTTTGAGGGCTATGAGGTGTATGAGAAGCTGCATGACGAAGAGTATGCTATGCATGCAGAGTATCTTTCAAGTGACGCGGCAAGAACCCGTATTTCGGGAAAAATTTGGAAAGCAAGTGAGATGTTATCAGATGAAAACGAAGAGAATGAATAAACTATTTTTACCACTTTTTGCACTCTGCTTTTTGCTGTCATGTAGTGCAAGCAAATTTATGAGTTACGACGATTATCATAGAATCGCTATAGGTGAGAGTATTGCTGATGTGCAGGTGCAGCTAGGACGCCCTTATGAAGTAAAAGAGCTATCTAGCAGTAAGCAGGAATATATCTATATCGAGCGCATACCCTTAGGTGATGCACGCGAGGCGTTTCGCCGCTATATTCTTGTGGTTGAAAATGACAAAGTGATTGAGAAAAAAGTAAAAGAAGAAGTCACGAACTCAATTCAATTCATTGGTCCGTAGTAGTATATAGTAGCCTTGGTGATTTTTGAATCTTGTTTTCGAGCTCTTCGGAGACAATTGTATAGACGTCAATGTTAATTTTTATTGCATGACCTTCTTCTTTTTGTTTTTGAGTCCGCAGGACGACTTATTATAGCCCACAGTGACCTTTAAGGGAACTGTGGCAATGCCGCACGCCCACCTTAGAGACCTCATCAGGGCGAATCAATCACACGCTCTGGCAAAATTGAAATAAGCGTATGTGAGTTGAATCGTCCTCAGCTGGACTCCATCTATTTTTCCACTTCCCCACCGTTCCCGTTGGTCACAGTGGGCTTTAATAAGTCGTCCTAGGCGGACTCTAAAATGGCAGAATTCGATGGTTTTTTATTAGACCTTTACTGCAATAGCGCTGTTGCACAAATCAAACTCGCTGACTGATCACAGTGGCTGAGATGCACCAAGGTATATTCGTCTAAATTTTTTTAAATTCGTTTTTTTGAAGATTTTGTAAAATCTTTGTTCAAATTAAATCGCAAATTACTCATTGTGCAAAATAATGCCATGCGTGTCTCGTTAAGTCGCCCACGCTGCTTATTACTTATACCAAGAGAAGGATGACGATGATGAATAATTTTATACGAGGAAAGTACCGCTTTGTTGGAATGTTGCTCGCTGTGTTTACTTCAGTAGCCACGCTGCAGGCATCACCCAATGTCTTTGTGAAAAAAGAAGACAAAAAACATACTAGCAAAAAAAGCCCTACTCAGCGAACTCAGTTTACATCGCTTTCTTTAAATTTAGAGACTCTTAAAGAGTTAGGTCCGCAATTTCAAGGGCCAAAGAACATTCCTTTGAGCAAGATGATTGGTGAAGTGATCGATGATGCTCAGGACGTTGTAAACAAAGGCTCTCATGCAGACCCCTTTGCTGTAAAAAAATCCCTAAATTCTGTTAAAAAATTACTCGATTTTCTTAAGCAAAAGCAGATACGTCTAAAAGAGCACTATTCGAGCATAAGCTCAATTGGTATTGATGGATGTGATGTTTGCTCAGAGTTGAGTCACCTAGAATCTGAAGTTTCAAAGTGCTGTAAAGCGATCAAAGCACAAATTTATGATTTACTTCGCTATTTGAAAGAAGAGTTTCCTTGTGATTCACCAACGCCGATTAGCTGCGTTCCTTATACCATTACAGAGTCTGGTAAATACTGCGTGACATGTGATCTTGTCTATAACGGCACCATGGCTGCAATTACTGTAGCAGCAGATAACGTTACCCTAAACTTTCATAACCACAGCCTTACTATAAATCAACCAGGCGCTCAAGGCGTTAAGGCTGAAAATGTATCAGAGTTTGTGCTTGAAAATGACATCATTAAAGGAGCCTCACCTTTTAAAACTGCAACAAGTGCGGCTGTTTGGCTTGTAAATGTTGAAAAAGCAACGCTCAGCAATATTTATACCTTTAACACGACAAAAGGTGTGAAAATTGAAAATTCAACTGATGTCCGTATCGAAAATTCACTTATGCAGTGGCACGAGGGACTTTCTATGCCAACTACGGCAACTATTGGTGCTGGTGTTTGGATAGATACATCTATTGCCGTAACTATAGATGGCTGCACCTTTGTTGGGGCTGCATTAGAAGAGCCACTTCCTGAGGCAGAGGCATCAAATGCTCTTTATGTTCAAGGGGCATCTGAGGCTATCACAGTTAAAAATAGCAATTTCAATAACTGGCTAAGTACTATTACCCTTAACCAGGTAACAGGGGTTCTTATTGAAAACTGCGAGGCCGTAGCTTCATCACTTTCTGCAAACAACCTCCTTCAGGTTGGTTCAATGGAGCAGCAGGCAAATGACATCATCATTCGTAACACTACATTTAGACAAGCAACGCAAGTTCCAGGGTTTGATGGCCTATTCTTTTTAAATGGCTCAGGCTGTCTTATGGAAAATGTTATTGTCGATGTTGCAACAGTTAACGATGGGGATGATAATCCATACTTCCCAGGTGCCATCCACATTGGGTGTGCAGTAAATGGTCACGTAAGCTGTGATCCATATTTAGCTTATAGCAATATTCTTGCAAAAAGTTGCATTGTAAAAGGTCAAAATGAGTATGGACTGTTTGTCGAAAATGGCTCTTTTATAACCTTTGTTGATAGCCAGTTTCGAGGGGCATCGCTTGTGAATGTCTATTTAAATGGAGCAGTTGATCCGGATACTCACGAAAGTCTTTATGGAGCCTATGGCTGCGTTATTCAAGACTCTACCATTACCGATGCAACGGGAACGGGTCAGGGTGTGCTGATTAATTCTGGTGCTGATGCGAATGCTGTTATAAAAAATGATATCAGTCACAATGGCAATAACGGCCTTGTCATAGCACAGTATGCATATAACAACCACATTAATGGTAATAGTGTGTTTGGTAACGGAAGCTACGGTATTGAAAACTTAGATGTAACAACAGCTACCTATTTCAATATTTCATGTAACAATGCAGCTGATAACTGTATAGGTGTAGTGCCTGAGCAGCCACCGGGATTCACACCTTCTGTTGCCGGGTCAAATATTTGCTGCACACCGTGATAAAACAAATTATACGAGGAGTTAGTACAATGAACACACGCTTCCGGGGATATGTAACCCTTATAGCATTATTTTTTAGTGCCTTTACATCGGTGGCAACACTGCAAGCTGCGCAAGAAAGCCCAAAGCCTGACACACTTAAAGTGGCAGCTCGGCGCCTTAAGTCTGCATCAAAACAGATTAAAGATCCTGAGCTTGTTAAGCTTGTGAATAAAGCGCTTAAACAAGTGAGTGCCGTAACCAAACCTGGCAACGACTTGGCACCTGAATATGCTGAAACGGCACTTAGCACTGTGCAAAAAGCTTTGGCTGCTATAAAGCAAAAAAAGGTAGAGGCCGATCATCACTCAAGCCACTCAGGCCATTCAAGCCTCTCCCATCATAAGTCTTGCAATGCTCGCAGTGAAATTAGTGAAATAGAGTCAGAAGTTGAAGAGTGCTGCGATGATATTAAACAGCAGCTTATTGACATTGTAAACTTTTTGCATGAGAAGCTTCCATGTGATGCAATGATCCCTATTTGCACCGTGCCTGTTGTGCTTAATGAATCGGGTAAATACTGCGTTACATGTGATTTAGTATATACAGGTAACGGCGCAGCTATCACTGTTGCAGCTGATAATGTATCGATTAACTTTCATAACCACAGCCTTACCTTAACAAATTGTGGGGCTCAAGGCGTGCTTGCTGAAAATGTAAATGAATTTACGCTCGAAAATGACATCATCGAAAATTCAACAATTTGCACATCAGAAACAAGCGCCGCTGTGCATCTGAATAATGTGAACAAAGCGACAATCAACAATATCTATACAAAAAACACGACAAAAGGTGTTTGGATCGAAAACTCAATAGATGTTCTTTTACAGTATTCGCAGTTTGATTCTCATGAAGGGGAAGTTGAAGTAGTTTTCCCGAGTCCTGCAACCCTTGCCGGAACAGGTAATGGTGCTGGTGTGTGGGTGGCAAATTCAAAAGGTGTAACAATAGAGTATTGCACATTTGTTGGTGCCGATTTGGAATTTGCGCCAGACAGAACAGCCTTTGGGTTACATATTGAAGCAACCTCTGAAAATATTACAGTAACGAACAGCACTTTTACAAATTTACTAGGCTCTATTCATGCATTAAGCGTAAATGGGTTGCTTATTGACCATTGCGTAGCTGTGGCCTCTGTTAATTCCAGTCTCAATGTTGCACAGTTTGGAAGCTGCGATGAGGGGGATGAGGCAAATGACGTCATCGTTAGGGATTCAAGCTTTATTTATAAAGGGTCTGTTGATGGTGTTGATGGTCTACTTTTCGTAGGCGGCTCTGGTTGCCTTCTTGAAAATTTGATGGTTGATACACAGTCGGCAGAGCTTGGAGAAGGTCAGTATTTCCCCGCGGGAATTCATGTAGGTATATCCGGTTGCGAATCCTACAGTAATTTATTTGGGAGGAATTGCATTATTAAAGGAGTTAACTATATAGGACTACATCTAGAAAGCAGCACCAATGCAGTTTTCGAGGGATGCCAAATTACTGACGGATCAACTGCGAACGTCTTTATAAACGATTATGCAATAAGTTCTGGTATTAAAAATTCATGGATTTCTAATAGTGCCGGCTCTGGTGTTTATCTAAACACAGCATTAGGTGGATCAAATTTTGTAGAGGATTGTCAGATTTTTTCCAATGGTGCGTTTGGACTAATTGATAGCGTACCTGCTATGACAGAGAACTTTTTCTTGCATAACAATGTGTATGGAAATGAAAACGGAATTTTCGGGA
Organism: Chlamydiales bacterium; assembly: GCA_041737255.1. Classification (GTDB taxonomy): domain Bacteria; phylum Chlamydiota; class Chlamydiia; order Chlamydiales; family FEN-1388; genus SZAS-7. The sequence continues at coordinate 13,175 of JBGSSB010000027.1, forward strand.
ATACTGACGGCTCTACCATGACCTTTTTTAACACTGCGTGTAACAATAGAGTTGTGGACTGCAACGATGTAAGCCCAGCACAACCGCCTGGGAGTCCTGCAGTTTCCGGATCGAACATCTGTTGCAGTGGTGCCCCCGGGTAAAATAGGTACGTTGCGGGGCTATTACGAATCCCCGCAACGTATGCTTTTTTATACTTTCCCAAGAGCGTTCCAAAAGTCTCCCCAAGTGCTGTTATGAGATTCTTACATAACATCTCACAAATTCAAGACGAAAAAGACCTTATCGTGATATCAAAGTGAATCTTCGGTTCAGTTTGATTAGTATTTAAATAAGGTATATCTAATATGACGAGTTCGTTATCAAATATAGGCGGCGAAAGTGTAAAAAATATATGTGGGTATGTGGGTGCCACTCTATGCGGCGCTGCGTATGTTACTTCGTTGGTCTTTGCGCATACAGCATCAAAGTCGGCAACGGTCTTTGTTAAAGAGTGCATTAGGAACAAAGCTGCGACTGCCATTACTCCATTTGGAAATATGACTTGTACAGATTTGGCCAGTCTTGTGCGCGCAGAAAGTGTACTTGTGCCAATGTTTGCATGGACTCTTCCTGTTGTGGGTCTTGCAGCAACCATATTTATTGCAAGAAACATCGCAAGTGGGGGGTGCTGCAGAAGACGTGGGTATGAACCAATTCAAAGTAACCAGTTACCCGTTGAACGAGAATTTAAACCATCAAGCCAGAACGACGATTTCTAAAGGAGCGGTATTATATGGTATCAGCATTATGTTCTGATAGAGCTAAGGGCATCTATGGGCTTCTAGCGGCCGGCACAGGAGCTGTGTTTTGTTTAGTAAATGGCGTTATGTCAACAACAGCTGTAAAAACCGCTGTAGCCTATGCAACATATTGTCCTAATCATGGAGAGCCTGTTACAACCCCGACTGGACTTATGACCTGCGGTCCACTAGGAAGGCTTGTAGCAAGAGAGGAGGTGGTATTGCCTCTTTTTTCGTGGATAGCACCCGTAATTTTTTTTGCAGGGGTTGGGTGTATTGCGCATCGATATTTTAGTACTGGTGCGATATCAGATTGTTGTCGTAAACGTACATTTGTTGATGTATCTTCGTTGGCTAATGACGAGCCTTACTATAGCGAGTAGCTGCGTAAAAGCGGTTCTGGCTTAAAAAAAGCTCTCTAAAAAAAGAAGCCCGTAGATCGTTTTATCAACAAGCTACGGGCTTCCGAATCGTTCACAAAAACTACGGTTATGCGGCGCGAATCTTAATATCAACACCTGCAGGCAGGGTCAATGTTTTGAGTGCGTCGATAGTTTTTGCTGTTGGGTTGAGGATATCAACCAAACGCTTATGTGTGCGAATTTCAAACTGCTCGCGTGACTTTCTGTCGATGTTTGGCGAGCGTAGTACTGTGTAGATTTCGCGTTTTGTTGGCAATGGAATTGGCCCAACAACTGCAGCACCTGAGCGCTTTGCAGTTTCTACGATATCTAACACAGATCTGTCTAAAAGACGAGCGTCATAAGCCTTAAGGCGGATGCGTATTTTCTGACGTACCACGCGTGAGGCGTCTTTCTTCTCAGTCTTTACTTGCTTATCTGTTTTTTCTTGTTTTGCCATGAGCAAATACCTTACTTCTTAATGATTTCTTCTTGAATCTTTGTAGGAACCTTTTCGAAATTGCATGGTTCCATCACGTACGTTCCACGACCTGATGTGATCGAGCGTAGCTGTGTTGAGTATCCAAACATTTCGCTTAGTGGCACCTCAGAGTGCAGCATTACCATTCCACCTTTTAGTGACTCTTGTCCTAAAACGCGGCCACGACGACGGCTAAGGTCGCCAAGCACATCACCGACGCATGCTTCTGGGCATATAACGTCAACGCGCATAATTGGTTCAAGAATATAGGGGCTGGCTTTTTTCGCCGCGTCTTTGATAGCCATGGAGCCGCAGATCTTAAAGGCAAGTTCACTCGAGTCAACCTCGTGGTAGGAACCGTAAACGATTGCTACCTTAACGTCAACAAGTGGGAATCCTGCTAAAATACCTGTGGTTAGGCCTTCCTCAACGCCTTTGATAACCGCTGGAACATATTCTCTTGGAATTGAACCACCAACGATCTTGCTGACAACTTCGTTGCCTTTGCCGCGTTCGTTAGGTGTAATTTCAAGGTCAACGTGAGCGTACTGACCACGGCCACCGCTTTGCTTGACAAACTTTGTTTGGCAAGAGCTTGGGGACATGATCGTTTCTTTGTAGGCAACCTGAGGGGCGCCAACATTGGCTTGCACGTTAAATTCACGTAGCATGCGGTCGTACAAAATTTCAAGGTGAAGCTCGCCCATACCACGGATGATGGTTTGGCCAGTCTCTTCATTTGTGTTGACTCGGAACGTCGGGTCTTCGTCTGACAGTGAGGAAAGAGCAAAAGCTAGCTTCTCACGGTCACCTTTAGACTTAGGTTCAATAGCCATCGAAATTACAGGTTCTGGAAACTCCATCTTCTCAAGAAGAATTGGATGATCTTCGCTGCAAAGTGAATCACCTGTCGTTGCCTTTTTCAAGCCAACGCAAGCTGCGATGTCACCGGCATAGAACTCATCTCGTTCTTTTCTTTGGTTTGCATGCATCTCAAGAAGTCGGGATACACGCTCTCTTGTATCTTTAGTGGAGTTGAGAATGGTAGTTCCCTTTACCAACGTGCCACTGTAGATACGGATGTAGGTGATACGGCCAACATAAGGGTCGGACATAATTTTAAACGCAAGAGCAGCAAATCTGCCATCGTCTTCTGGATGAAGAATAATCTCTTTGCTTTCACCTTTAATATCAAAGGCTTTAATTTCGCCTCGATCAAGTGGTGATGGCAACCAGTTAACAACTGCATCAAGAAGCTGCTGCACGCCTTTGTTTTTAAACGCTGTACCGCAAAGTACAGGTGTAATTTTAAGGGCGCATACGCCTTTGCGAATACGAGGATGTATTTCTGCTGCTGTAACAGAATCTGGATTTTCAAGCACACGGTGCATGAATGTTTCGTCAGTTTCATCAAGTGTTGCAAGCTCTTCCAAGAGTTCTTGGCGGAGGGCTTTGCACTCATCAAGAATGTCGGCCGGGATTTCAGATTCTTCCCAGTCAGCGCCTAAGGTTTCATCGTGGAACCAAAGAGCTTTCATCTTAACAAGGTCAACCATGCCTTTGAATTGGCTTTCAGCACCAAGTGGGTAATGCACAGGAAATGCATTTGCCCCAAGTTTTTCTTTAATGCTGCTAATTGCTTCAAAGTAATCGGCACCTACGCGGTCCATCTTGTTGACAAATGCAATGCGAGGCACTCCATACTTGTCAGCTTGACGCCACACAGTTTCAGATTGTGGTTCAACACCGGATACAGCATCAAATACCGCAACTGCTCCGTCTAGTACGCGAAGTGATCTCTCTACTTCAATCGTAAAGTCAACGTGGCCAGGGGTATCGATAATGTTAATTCTTGCTAGCTGATCGGAATCATGGGGTTTCCAGAATACCGTTGTGCAAGCAGAGGTAATTGTAATACCGCGTTCTTGTTCCTGAGCCATCCAGTCCATAGTTGCGGCGCCTTCATGCACCTCACCCATTTTGTGTAAGCGGCCAGTATAGTACAAGATACGTTCGGTTGTCGTCGTTTTACCTGCATCAATGTGGGCCATGATGCCGAGGTTACGAACGTTCTTTAATTTTTCTTCAGGTGCTCTTGCCATGCTTTATAGCCTCAAAGTGTATCGTGGGTTACCACTTGTAGTGGGCAAAGGCTTTGTTAGCTTCTGCCATACGGTGGGTGTCATCTTTTTTCTTAATAGTTGAGCCTTGATTGTTGAAGCAATCTGAAAGCTCAAGCGAAAGCGCCTCTTCCATAGACTTTCCAGGCTTATTGCGTGAGTTTGCAATAATCCATCGCATTGCAAGCGATGTCTGGCGTGCGGAAGGGATTTCGACGGGCACCTGGTAGGTAGCACCACCGATACGGCGAGATTTTACCTCGAGCGATGGCTTAGCGTTGTCTAATGCTTGTTCAAAAGCTTCGAGCGGGTCTTCGACCTTTACTCGATTTGATAACTTTTGCAATGCATTGTACACAATGCGGCGCGAAGTGGACTTTTTTCCACCTTCCATGATCTTATTGATAAACTTGGCTAGCACTTTGCTGCCGTAAAGTGGGTCTGGATCAATGGCCCTTGTTTCTGCTCTGTGTCTTCTTGACATAGTTTATTCCAAAAAATAATTGAATGAATCAGTTAGGTTGATCGAATGATTCACCTGGTTTTTATAAATAACTTTGGGCAGTAGTGCTCAAAGTTATGTTTGTATAAAACCTGTGCAAGAAATGCGCTTTTGCTAAAAAAGCGCATATCCTGTACCAGGATATTTACAAAAATATCCCAGTGTTACTTAGGCTTTTTAGCCCCGTACTTCGATCTACTTTTCTTTCTGTCTTTGACTGGTGCACAGTCGAGACAGCCACGAACGATGTGATAGCGCACGCCAGGAAGGTCCTTTACTCTACCGCCACGAACAAGCACAATGCTGTGTTCCTGTAGGTTGTGGCCTTCGCCGCCGATGTATGCAATCACCTCTTGACCCGTTGAAAGACGAACCCAAGCTACTTTTCGAAGAGCTGAGTTAGGCTTTTTAGGGGTTTTTGTTTTTACTTGGACGCACACGCCACGTTTCTGTGGGCAAGCTTTTAGAGCGGGTGATTTGCTCTTTACTACTTTTTGAGTGCGACCTTGTCGTACCAGCTGGTTAATAGTTGGCATGAATGTTTTTTACTCCTTAACTATAAAAACGCGGCTTAAGGATATCAAACTAACCGAGTTAAACTCAAAGTTTTTTTCTGTTGCCAGCTGGAAATGTTACTCATTAGAGGAATTAGTTGTTTCTTGGGTGTGGGGAGGAAGGTCTGCAAGGCTACGTAAGCCGAAGTGTTTTAAAAATTCTTTTGTCGTTCCAAAAAGAGAGGGCCTGCCGGGTGCATCTAATTTATCTGTAATTTCTATAAGAGCTCGTTCTTGCAGGTGGTGCAACACTCCTGAGCAATCAACACCGCGGATTAGTTCTACTTGTGCTTTAGTAACAGGCTGTTTGTAGGCAATGATTGCAAGAGTTTCAAGGGATGCTTGAGATAGACGTTCTTTTTTTCGGTTGGCAAAGAGCATCTTTACGTAGGGAGAGTAAGTTGGCTCAGTTCGAAGCACATATCCGTCTGCGATATTTTCAAGGCAAAAGGATCTTTGTTGATCTTTGTACTCAGCTTGCATCATTTCAATAAGAACTTTGAGCTCTTTTGTGCTTATAGGGTGGCTGGATTCGACGATTTCACGTATTTTTTGCAGGGGCACGGGCTCTGATGAGGCAAATAATAGGGCTTCGACAATGCGTTTAACTTCAATTACAGAGACTGACATGTTAGATACCAGGTGTTTTGTTCTTTAATTAGGGAAGCTTCTTGATTTTTCAAAAGCTCCAAGACGGCTAAAAATGTTACTATAAGCTGCTCTTTTGAAAAATCCAGAGGGAAGAGTTCATGAATAGAGAGCCGTTTTTGTTCCAGCTGAAGGCGAACAATTTTAAGAGCGTCTGCAACGCTCCATTCTTCTTCGTATATTGAAACGGAGCGATCTTTAGCTTGTTGCCAAATGTTCATGAATAATCGCGAAAACTCTTCTAGGTCAAGCGGCACATGAAAAGGGCGTGGAATTTCTTCGGGAATGTGCGTTGGTGGGCGCCAGTAGCTTTCGGACTGTTCTCTTTCTTTCAAAGAAAAGCTTTTTGCTGTATCGCGAAAGATGGCATATTCCTCGATAGACTGAAGGCGCATGGCTTCAAAGTCTTCTTCTTCTATGGCTTCAACCTCAGGAGGAACGAGGCCTTGGGCTTTAAGGTAGATGAGGTGGGCAAGGCCGGCGATAAAGCGAGCGCCAGGGTATAGGGCGCACTCGTTTTGGCGAAATTCGCGTGCAAGGTCAGTAAGAGAAAGATCGAAAATTTCGACCTCCTTCTTCTGGACCTGTAGGAGTAGTTCATCAATAGTAATACACATAGCTTGCCAAAAATAACATAAAAGGTAATACAGACGACAAGAGTTATCAAGCAGGATTTTCGTATATGTTAGCCCGTATCATTATTTTTTGTCTTTTTTCTGTGGGGCTTTTTGCTGAAATCCAGGAAGTGTCTCGTACTAAGTTGCCTGTAATACATCAAGAAATGCAAAAATTTTTCTTAGAGCATATTACCCGAAATAAGATGACGGGCGAAATTATGGCGCGGGCTATGGTGCACTATATTAACCAGTTCGACCCTTACCATGTTTATTTGATGCAAGATGAGGTAGAGCCTTTCTTGACAATGAGTAGCTATTCGCTAAATCGACTTGCAGAGGCATATGAAAGGCAAGATTACTCTATTTTTGAAAAGATAAACACCCAAATTCAAGAGGCGATTAGAAAGCTTCGGCTCTTCCGGCGGACTATGGTGGTAGATATTGAGCGCTTTCGAGATCTTTCACAAAAGTCACTACCTGATATCACAGAGGTAAATCAGGGGGATGTTGGCACGTTTGCTAAAAATCAGGTTGAGCTGCAAAAAATTCATGCAGTCTATATGGCGCGCCTTGTTGGGAAGGAACTTGAAAGTTATAAAGCACTCAATAGGTCGCTAACATTTACAGGTGCTGTGAATAATGTGGAGCTAGAGCTAGAAGGTTTTGAAAACAGCTATCTATATTTAAGTAGAAGCGGTAAAAGTCTTAGCGTTAGTGAGAAAGAACAGCTTTTGTCTTTGCGGATTTTAAAGGCACTAACAGCGAGCCTTGATGTGCACTCTGAGTTTTTTAATTCTAAAGAGGCTCAAAACCTTAAGATGAAGCTTGAAAAAGAGTATCAAGGCTTAGGCGTTGGGCTTGAAGCGGGAGGTAATGCTTTTTTAGTCTCCTCTATTGTGAAGGGTTCAAGCGCGGCGCAAAGCGGTAGAATTATTTTAGGCGATGAGCTTGTGTCGATTGATCAAACAAAAACCGACTCACTTACGCTTAGGCAAGTTGAGGAAATGCTCGCAGGCAAAACAGGTACGTATGTTGACCTTGGCTTTAAACGCGATGGACAAAGGCCTTTTTATGTATTGCTTGAAAGAAAGCAGATTACAATACAAGAGGGGCGGGTGGATACAACCTTTACAGAAGTCCCAGGCGGTGTTTTAGGGGTGATTCAGCTCCATTCGTTTTATCAGGGGTCGGGATCTGTTACTAGTGAAGATGATGTAAAAGCAGCGCTTAAGGCTCTGTCAAAGCGAGGTAAAATTAAAGGACTCGTCCTAGATCTTCGTGATAATAGAGGGGGCTTTTTACTTCAGGCAGTAAAGGTTGCGGGGTTGTTCATTAAGTCAGGGGTTATTGTGGCGGCTAAATATTCTGATGGGTCACTTCGGTATTTTAGAGATACAGATCCCAGTGTTGCTTATCAGGGGCCGTTAACTATTTTAGTATCTCAAGAAACGGCATCTGCTGCCGAAATAGTAGCTGATGCCTTAAAAGACTATGGGGTGGCTATTGTAGTTGGGGCGCGCCAGACTTATGGCAAGGGCTCTATTCAGACGCAAACGGTTACTGGTAATGCAGAGTCAGGATCCTATTTTAAAGTTACTGTGGGGCGCTATTATAGTGTTTCAGGAAACTCAACGCAGTTTCAGGGGGTGACATCAGACATAGTAATTCCAGGGTTTATAGCGGAGAAAAAAGTTGGAGAGGCATATCTGTCTGATACAATCAAATCTGATACTATACGCCCATCTTATAACGATACCCTTTCTGATGTTCCTGATGCCGATAGAGCATGGTATCAGCATTACTACCTCCCCTTTCTTGAGCAAAAAAGCAATAAGTACCGCGAGTGGATTCCTACGCTTGAAAAAAAGAGTAAGGCCCGGATAGCGGCTAACAAAAACTACCAAAATCTCATTAATGGTGACTTTTATCTTATCGAAATGCACGGTTCGGTCAATAAAAAGATCCCGTTAGATCAAAGAGCGGCTCGCCAAACCCTGCTCAACATGCAGCTACAAGAGGCAATTAGCATCACGAAAGATTTAATCAACTTAAGTGATTGAAAAAAAGGGACCATTTTGGGTATCTTCTTTCTATCAATTCTGTGGCCAGATAGCTCAGATGGTAGAGCAGAGGACTGAAAATCCTTGTGTCGCTGGTTCGATTCCAGTTCTGGCCACTTTCTTTTTTTAATAAATACACGATCTTATTGAACAAACCTCAGATTCTCTGGGCTGCTAAAGAAGTCCTCGCGCTGATCCTTCATCCTGTATATTTCCTTACCCACGAAGATTTTCTTGTAAAAAACAATGGGAAGATCCATATCAAAGGAAAAAAGAAGGAAAATTTTATGAACATATTTGTTGTTTTTTTCGGTGTAATGGCCTCACTTGCAGGGTTTAGTAGCCTTAGCGCTCTTTACGTTGATTCAACCCCCTCTACAAGTATCAGCGTGGATAAACATGGCAAAAAGCATGGTGATTTTGTGATGCTTGGCCTAGGTGCAAAAAGCAGTGTCTATTTATCTAATAACTACTATTACCAGCCGACTCGTGAAAAAGAGGCAAAGCTTATTCGTAATTGGAAAATTAATGACCCTATTCGCGTGCTTAAGACTAAACAAGACCGTAGATACGTTCTTGCAAATATGCGTACGGGAGAGTCAATCAAAACGCGAATTTTCTCTTGGCATTAAATTTTTTAGTAAATGAAAAGGATTGAATTATGAAAGTATCCTCAATATTGGTGCTTGGAGCCGTTTGTGTTAGCTCTGTGGCTGGATTGCAAGCGAAAGATATCAGGACTCCTGGCGGGGAAAAGAGCTCTATAAGCGCTACCAGCACTGGTAAAAAGCATGGTGATTTTGTGATGTTGGGAAGGGGCGCGAAAAAAAGCATTATTCTGTCAAATAATATTTTTTACGAGCCTGCTCATGATCACGACGCTAAAATTACCGAAGATTGGCAGCCTCAACACTCGATTCGTGTTCTAAAGACAAAAGATAAGAAGCGATTTATTCTGCTTAATCTTAGCACTGGCAAGTCTATGAAGGCTAAAATCCTTCACTGGAGCTAGATAAGTCCAAAAATAACTAAAATTGGCAATTGAGGAAAATGCTGGCTTCCGCTACTATAGTCGCTACTTAAGATCAATGGGGAAATCCTATGTACGCAATTATTCGTAGTGGAAGCAAACAGTATAAGGTTAAAAAAGACGACGTTATTCAAGTCGAACTTTTAGAATCTGAACCAGGTCAATCAGTTGAATTTAGCGATGTATTACTCATTGCTGACAGCTCTGGCCAGGTGAAAGTTGGCATGCCAGTTGTGGCAGGGTCCAAAGTTATTGGCCAGTATGTACAAGAGGCTAAGGGTCCGAAAATCGAATCCCTCAAGTACAAAAAACGCAAAAACCAGTATCGCAAGTTTGGCCATCGCCAGCGCTACTCACAAGTTAAAATTACAGATATCCAAGGTTAAGAGGTGCTCTAATGGCCCATAAGAAAGGTCAAGGTTCAACAAGAAACGGACGCGACTCAATATCGAAGCGTCTGGGTGTAAAAGTAGGTCAAGGCGAGCTTGTTTCAGCAGGTAGCATTCTTGTGCGCCAGCGTGGTACAAAATGGCATCCTGGAAAGTGTGTCAGACGTGCTAAAGATGATACGCTCTTCGCTCTATATGACGGAATTGTTCATTTTAAGAAAACGGACAAAACATACGTCTCTATTCTTCCAGCCCAAAGCTAAACTATCTTATTAGTCGCACAGAAAGAGAAATCATCTGTGCGGCTACTAAGCCGATCTGCCCGTAAGAAAAAACAGGTAAATCCGTAGTTTTCCCCTCTTCCTAAAACAAATTTTCACTCCGTGAGTTACAGCTAAAAATTTTTTTTAGAAAGCGTAGGAAAGAGCGCGTTTTGCGAATACTTCCGGCTATTCATTTGGATTAACAATGTTTGTAGATAGAATTAAAATTCAGTGTATCGCGGGCAAGGGTGGTAACGGAGTTATCGCATGGCGTCGCGAAAAGTATATTCCTAAAGGTGGCCCATCAGGTGGCAACGGTGGCAACGGTGGCTCTGTTGTACTTCAGGCTGACAATAACTCATCATCCTTAGAATGGTTTGCTAATAGCCGAATCTGTAAAGCTAAAAATGGCGTACAAGGTGCGGGCGGTTGCAAGCAGGGTGGAAATGGTGAAACCCTTATCTTAAAGGTTCCTTGTGGGACATTAGTTAAAGATGTTGTCACAGGCGATGTGCTGTTCGACTTAACAACGCACGGCGAAAAGGTTGTTCTTTGTAAGGGTGGAAAAGGTGGCAAAGGAAACTTTGTTTTTCGTACCGCTACAAACCGCGCGCCAAACATCTGCACTCCCGGCACTGCCGGAGAAGAAAAAGAAGTAGAACTCGAACTTAAACTTATCGCGGATATTGGCCTAGTAGGGTTTCCTAATGCCGGTAAGTCTACACTCATTTCAGAGCTAGCCAAACGGGATGTAGTAATTGGAGCCTATCCATTTACAACGCTGCACCCAAATATTGGCGTTATGAAATATCCTGATAGATCACGTCTTTTAATTGCTGATATTCCTGGGATTATCGAAGGTGCCCATAGGGACCGTGGTTTGGGGCTTGAATTTTTACGCCACATCGAACGCACAAAAGTACTTGTATTTGTAATTGACATTGCCGGCTGGGAAGGAAGATCCCCTATTGCTGATTTTACGGTACTTCGCGAAGAGCTTAGAGCCTACGATCCAAGCCTTCTTAAAAGACCATTCTTTATTGTTCTAAATAAAATAGACCTAGAGGGTGCTGAAGATCACCAAAAAGACTTTATGATGGGTTTTTCTAAGTACGAAGATAGAATTTTCCCAATTTCTGCTGCAAGTGGCGACGGCTGTCAGGCCTTAAAAGATGCCTTGCGCGTCGCTTGTCCAGTTATTCCCGAGTAAAATGACATAAAACACCTTGCTCATGGTGAGAAAGGTGTTTTAAATGTGGTTACAGTAGAAAAAGCAAACAGGATATGCAAGATCCGCTAGCGCGGGCATGACAAGCAGGATACGAAAGAGCGTTGAAAATTATGGATGCGATCATAGATATCCGCCCATTGCTGTCTCAAAGATTAAAACGATGGAACGATTAGAACGATAAAAAAATCAAACAATCGATAGCTTTTGTGTTGTTTTCTCTTCATCAAGTCATTCTTCGTGGCTCTACAGTCTTTTGCGTTCAAGCTTTCCATTGCGAAAGTTTACCAGTAGACTAAGTCTGAATTCTTTTTTTGTTTTTATCGTTGTTATCGTTCTATCGTTTTACCGTTCAGATTTGCCTCAAGCTAATCCCAACATCCGCTATCTAATTTTATCCCAGGCGTGCGCCTGTTATGCCATTGAAAGAGGTTTTTAGCTGTGAGCCATCTGGGTTTTGCACAACTATTACTACTACTGGCAAATAGACTTCTTTTGATGAGCGTATTGCAAAATCTGCTCCAAATGCATCCTGTGCCATTTTTTGAATTTGGCTTTTGCTGTAGTTTGGCGAGATTTTTGCCTCTTTTTGTATTTCCTTATCTACAAAGTTTTGCGCTATTAGGGTTCTTGGTGCTACTTGCAAAGTGGGGCTTTGAAAGTGAAGAGATATAGTGTCGAGCTTTTGTACGATAAGGTGTTTCTTGCGAAGGCTGTTTAACTGCAGCGTAAGAACATCATTGCCCACGCCAAGCTCTTGTGCAAGGGTGTCCTTGTTAAGCGAGCCACCGCGCTTTGAAAGGGCATGCAGAAGGCGGAAGTCTTCATCTGTTGCTTGTGAGTTTACGCAGTCTTCAAAACCGTGTGTCGTTTCAAAGGTGGAAGTGTCGAGGATCATTTCTGCAGTCGTTTGATCCCAAAGGCAGTCAGCCTCTTCAGTTTGCTTTTGATTTGGGGTAAATTTTACGTGTAGTAGTAGCAAGGGAGAAAACTGCATGTAGGGCTCGCCAAAAGAGTGCTCAGATGTTCTCAAAAGATCTTGTTTGTGCTTTTGCATGATGGTCTCTGGCGTGTATGCCACTTCAAAAGTTTGAACCGGAGATTCAGTCAGGCCAAAATCTAAGTATTGACTAATGTCTGGGCGCTCTTCTAGAGCCCAAATGCCTCCAGCAACAACAAGCGCTAAAACGCCAAGAAAAATGAATTTTTTGATGAGTTTGCCGAAGAAGGAGCTTTTCTTTTTTGCCATATTTTTTTACCTAAATAAGTGAGAATTTGTATTATGCAAGGAAAAGGAGTTAACGTCATGAAGTATATGGTCCTGGTGCTACTTGCACTTGTGCTTTGCTATTCTTACTATACCTATGTTCCGACATCTGGTCAAAGCACTACTGTCGAGATGAATAATGAAAGTTTTGGGTTTGTAAATTATGGCAGCGAGACTCTTGCTTCAGTTGAAGCGAATGGATATGTAACTTTAGACGGAACTTTTGTTCGTAAAGCGTTGCATGTTAACGGCAACCTTAACGCAAATAAAGCAAAAATCAATCTGCTCAGGGTAAATGGTCGAGCTAGCCTCTCTGATTGCACTGTAGAGGGTAAAACGGATATTACGGGGTTCTTAACGGCAATCAACACTACCTTTCGCTCGGACGTTGTTGTATCGGCACAAAGGATAAGATTTTCCGGTTGTAGCATAGATCAGCTTGTAATAAAAAAGCCTTTTTGGTCTTTTGGTAAGCAGGTGGTAGAACTTTCTGATAAGACAATTTGCAAAGGACCTATTATCTTTGAATCTGGAAATGGCAGAGTTGTTCTTGCCGGGAATAGTCAAATTATTGGATCTGTAAATGGAGCATTGGTAGAAAAATTATGAAAAGCTTTCGTAGAGAATTAACCTTTGAAACAGAAACACGTGTTGCCTTTGTCAACATCACCGAACAGGTTGAGGATGTTATAAGAGAAAGCGGTATCATGGAAGGGCTAGCGCTAGTTTGTGCCCTGCACGTAACTGCTTCATGTTTTGTTGGAGACAATGAAAAAGGCTCAATTCAAGACTTAACAAAGTGGGTTGATCGCATGGCTCCGCATGAGCCGTTGACGTTGTGGAAGCATAATGAGTCAGGCGAAGAAAATGGTGATGCTCATTTAAAGCGGCAGTTAATGGGTAGAGAAGTTGTTGTTGCAGTAACCGGAGGAAAAGCTGATTTTGGAACATGGGAGCAGCTTTACTATGGCGAATTTGATGGTCAGAGACCAAAAAATGTCCTCATTAAAATTATTGGCGAATAGTCATCAACCTAAATCCGGCAGTTTTAAACGGTAATAAGATTTACCATTTTCAGCTGTCGGTGTTTAACTAAGGCTCGTCTCCCGTTACCATCGTATCGAGTTTTTTTTGATAAAACTGATTACCTTGAATAAGAGCTTCATCAGAACTTACCGTAAAGTCACTTACTGGTGAAATCTGTACTGGTACAGTCATGTTCACTCGTATAGGATTGCTCATATTTACCTCTGCGATAAACGTGCCCGTTACTTTAGCTACGTTGCCTTGAAGATTGTAGTGAGGAGCTTTTCCAATGCGTACATTGTCAATATGAAAGGAAATGCCCATTTCTTGAGGAAAAACAATAACAAGCAACTCGTTATCTGAAAATCGCTGTTCTGCGGTAATTTTTACAACTGAGTCATACTGAGTGACGGTGGTGTAGCCTACGCCAAAATCAAAGTGACGTCCTTCAAGGTTGTAGTCTTCGTTGTTGTTTGCAAGAAGGTATTTTGGCATTTGGACGGTTTCTTGTGCGAAGGCGTTTGTGCATAGTAGCATAAAAAAAGAAAAAAATGCAGCGGCATTCATGTTAGTTCTCCAGGTATAATTTTCTTTTGATTGCCAGATTGTCTAAAGAAATGCAAGCTATACGTTACATTTTTTTGTGAACGGTCAAATGGGAGTATCCAGGCAGACCTTTGCTGATCTGCCTGTAATCAGCGCTTCTATTTTCCCATGGCGCTTTTTGCATAGGTTAAAAGAGCTGTAAGGATTGCGCCGCCTCCACCGCCGGCTGCTAAGTTTTTGAGTAGAGCAGACCAGTCCATAACATCAGCGCTTGTAATGGCACCGTCTGTTGCGGTTGCTGCACCAAGTAGACCTAATGCCTGTAGAATGTAGCTGCCAAGAGGGCCTCCAATTAATCCTGAAATGGTATTGGCTATTGCGCCTAGGTTTTTATCTTGAGTTGCGGGTCCTGCAACGTTACCTCCAATTGCTCCACCCACTAACGTGATGAGTAGGTTTACTATATCCATCTGATTCTCCATAAATGATTGTTCATGATAAGTCCTCTATAGAAAATTTTGATCCTTTACTTCAACCTATATTCGGGTGCGTATTCTTGTTGCAGAAAGCATCAAGCAAAAACTGTGCCACGACCATTTTTTTCTTTCGAAGTATTGCATAGTCTGGCAGAAGTAGCTTGATGCATTTTTGCATGAATCTTGAAGAGAATTATGAAAACATTCGCGATTAATTGTTGAAGAATGTTTTCGAAAGGAAAAAAAGTTTGAGAATAATCCGCAAATAAAGAGCTAGTTTTTGTTTAGTATTTTGCTTATCAATTTTTATAATGGAGAGATGTCGAAAAAAAGAGGCTGTAAGTTGTTTATGGTTAATTTACGATATGTGTATACTTTCAGATGTTCTAATAATAAAATAGGAGAACATATGTTTGAACCAGTAGACATAAACGTAGACAACTATCAAGAAAATAAAACAGAAGTAGTTTATAATATAGATGCAAATGCGGGTCGATACAGAGATCAATCATCATTTCTAGTAGGTCCTAAAGCCAAATCTGATTCGAAATCTAAATCCAAATCTAAATCAAAATCTGACTCAGGGTCTGAGTATGATTCTGATTCAGAAGGCATGACGAACCATGGTGAAGCATCTTGTTGGTTAACAAGTGTTATTCAATCTATACGTGCATCAGAAGCGTTTAGAAAAGAATTTGCTCCAAAAAAAGATGAGAAAAATGCAATAAAAAAAGAACTGTTTAATCTCTTTGATATTGCAGAAGGTAAAAATGGTCAGAAAAGAAGAGTAGTGCGTTCTAATGAAATCAAAAATTTTAAGCGCATGATAATAGATAAAGGTCTTCCAGCAAAAATGGACAATGGTTTTCACCAAGGGACATTTTTGAAGTTTCTTTTAAAAGAACTTAAAACTAAAGGGGTTCAGTATCAAGAAGGTTCTAAAAATAGAAAAGAGCAAATGCTCAATATTAAATTTTCTGAATCTACTAAGAAGAAAACGCTTCAAGAAATAATTAAAGACAGCAAAATTGCTTTTGTTTCAGAAGATAAAGTGCCAAAGTTTTTGCCTATCTTCGTTGATAGACCGAGACTAAAAAGCTCAAGTGGCAAAAAAAAGGGCTATTCATTAGCTTCAATAGATCCTGTTTCACCACTTGGCATACCGGTGCTGACCAATGGGAAAAATGTTAAGTACAAACTTGTGTCAGTGGTTACATGCACGCCTTACTGGCATGCGTATACCTATGTTGTCGAAAAAGGCGGCTGGGTATTATATGATGATGACCGCGTTTCTGTACTTAAATCACCTACTAAAAAGTATAGGGATTTAGATTTCTCACCGTATCAGGACGCTTGCATGCACAGCGCCATTCTGATTTACGAAGCTGTCTAAATAGTACTTTTCTGCTATCGAGATCCCCCATGTACATGGGGGATCTTTATTTTCTTAATTCATCAAACTTATGTTGGCCACCATAAAAGGGCTACTTTTTCTACCGCGATATCAGCTTTGCGAGGTGGTATGGATATAGTCTCTAAGATAAGGCTTTGTGGATCCACGTTCAGATCCATTTGTGATAGCTCTTGATCCATCTGACGCTGCAGCTCTTGTAGCTGTTGCTGAAGCTCTTCGTAGGTTTCTTGCGCGCGCACAGTATCTTGGCTGTCTCTACCAATCTTGCCAGCTCTTTTTAGTGATGTTCCAGCTTGAGATATTGTGGTTTGCGTAATTCGTCCTCTGCCCATAAAAGCTCCTAGCAGAGTGGTTATAAATGAGATGAATGTTTGGGCTTTATTGATAAAAGATTTTTGTTTCTTTTCTTCGGCTTTTGCCAGAGCCTTTTTCATTTTTTCTGTTAATGTTTCTATTTTATCTTGGTAGGCATCTCGTAGCTTTTTAATTTTTTCATCTCGTAGCTCACGCATGCTTAGTGCAGCTCGTGACCTGAAATCACCCTCGGATTCTGCGGGTTTTGAAGTTATATCAACATCTTTGGCTTTATAAATCTCGTATCGTTCATTTTGATAAAGAGATGCGGCAAGAGCCTTTGCAAAGGTAGCGTAGCTTTTTTCTTGCATAAGCCCTAAAGGTATCTCTTCATACGTGCAATTTGGCATTGGCTCGCTTGATACTGTATTTTCTAGGTGGGGCATGTTCAGCCCATCACCCCAGTCTACAATTTTTCCATCATCACTTGCTGGAAGGGCAAAGGTGACTGTATCCCAGATGTCTACGTTGTTTTTTGAGTTTACGTAGTGCAGTTTTGCCACACCCATAACTTTTGGTAGGTAGTGGACGGGCATGTGAGTGGGTGGCTTGGTTGCAAAATATTCTATGATTCCAGGGGCTATAGTTGGCTTGATAGTTGTTGTTGCTGTTTCATCGATAGCAGTTTCTGGAGGCTTTATTGTAAGTGATGCGATTTGGTTGAGTGTGAGTGGTCCTTTTAAGTAGGATAACGTCCATCTAGTTTGAAAAAGGGAGGGTTCCTTTGTGTATATGCTTCTCATAATAAATGTTCTATTACCTGTCATCGCAAGCATAGTATCGAGTGTATTGGAATCGATCTCACCGTTTGAAGCAAGGGTAAGTCCTTCTATAACCCTCATTTTATCGCGCTGTGTTTGTAGTTTGCCGATAAACCATGTACCGCAGTTTGCTAGGCCTTTGTAATCTAAATCCACAGGGTTTTGGGTGACAAGTACAATGCCAACGCCAAAGGCTCTTGCCTGCTTTAAAAGTGTAAGCATCGGTAGCTTTGATGGAGGCATGGCTGTTGGCGGGAAGTAGCCAAAAATTTCGTCCATATAAAGGAGTGCACGCAAGCTTGAAGTTCCCGGCTGCTGTCTCATCCATGTAATAAACTCATTTAAGAGCAGCGTTACAAAAAACATACGCTCAGAATCAGATAGGTGGGCAATAGAAATAATAGAAAGCCTTGGCTTTCCCTCAGTGGTATACAGCAGTCTTTGGATATCTAAAGGCTCTCCTTGCATCCAGGCACTAAATCCTGGTGATGCCAGCAGGTTGTTCAATGTAATTGCAAGCTCCATGCGATCTTTTGGAGGATAAAAGGTGTCGATATCTAAGGCGCCAATCATTGTAAAGGGCGGTTTTTGTATCTGCTGAATCAGACTTGTTATAGATAAATCCTTCCCCTCTTTCCATGACTGATCAACAATTGTTGCAATGAGTATATGCTCGCGGCTTTTGATTGGATCTGACGTAATCCCGATAAGACCAAGTAAGCTAGATGTTATGGATTGAACCCTGTCACGCATGCTGCCGCTATCTTTTTGTTCTTCTTGTGGGGGTGCCGTAAAGGAATTTACAATGGATAAGCCAATTCCCATAGTACTGGCGGGTGTATAAATGGCCATTTCAACGGAAGTTTTTAGATTATGAATTCTGTCAGGTGTTTGTTCCCAGCTTGCTAAACCCTCCTTCCATGTTTTGGCCAGCTGTTCAGAGTATTGATCTGTACTCATGCCTTTTCTTTCAGCTTCGCTTGTGTCTATCCATGGCTTAAATTCTTCTGCACTGAGGGTTGGAAAGGTAAGTAGAAGGTCAGCAAGATCCCCCTTTGGATCAATGATGATAGCGGGTATTTTATCGAGGGCGGCCTCTTCCAGAAGCGTTATGCCAAGGCCGGTTTTGCCGCTACCTGTCATACCAACGCATACGGCATGGGTGGTAAGGTCTTTGGAGTTGAGCATAGCGTACTCGTCCAGGGTATCGCCTGTTTTACGATCTATATTTTTTCCTAGGTAAAATGCTCCGGGCTTTTCAAACTCTTTCATGCTCTATTCCCCACAATTATGTTTTACATATGATTGTTTTGAGATATATTTACAAGGTTTTGGTAGGCGGAGTGGGGGTGAACATTAGTTATTTATATACAAAAACTGAGGAAATAAGGCTTTTTGAGTTTTATTGGTTCATGGAATATAATTACGGATACAATATAGGAGTGTAGACAATGGCATGTTGTTTCAGAAGAATGGATTCACTTGCTGTTTTGCCAGTGATTCAAGAAAATCATATGACCGCAGAGTCTAAGAGGGATTTAAAAATACAGTTTAGAAGCCAAGATTTGTCAACGACTGTTTTTGAAAATGTTTTGCGAGATACAAACAGAGCTGAAGAGCTTGAAGTCTACTGTAAAAATCAGCACTCATCTGAGCTCTATTACTTTATTCGCGATTTTTCTGTTTGGAAAGATAATCCAACCGAAATTGGAGCCGATAATTTGTTTAAGAGGTACATCAATCAATCATCTGAATATGCATTGAATGTAGACGGAGGGTGTCCTGGGCGTATTTTGGTGGGATTAGAAAACTATGAGGCGAGTAAGGATATAGTGATGGCAGAGTTTCAGCGCTGTTTTGATGAAGCCGCACGTGATTTGCGTGCGAATTTCACTTAATTTTGTTCTGCAACGCTGAGTCATAATGCCTAATGCAGGCCCGGCCCTTTGTGCCCCTGAGTCATAATGCCTAATGCAGGCCCGGCCCTTTGTGCCCAGTATCATTACAATAATAATTGAAACACAAAGGCACAAACATACTTTTACGCATAAGTTTTTTTGACAAAAATCCAAACCATGTACTCTGTCTTGAAAAATATCAATTCGAGGCTGGACTATGGTTAGTAAATGGGTTAAAGATGAGTTAGAAGGGGTTAAGTTTGGTGAAAA
>JBGSSB010000104.1:0-5712 GCA_041737255.1 Chlamydiales bacterium
CCAAACATTTTTTGTGTTGTCCATGAACGCACGCGGCCATCACCATGTTCGCCAGAAAAAACGCCACCACAGGCTAAAAGCATGTCAGCTACCTCATCGGTAATCTGCTTCATGACAGCAAGCTCTTCTGGGCGCCGTAAATCTATATATGGGCGTACATGTAAGCAGCCAGCACCGATGTGTCCATAGATGCCAACTTCTTTGCCAAATTTAGCCAAGAGGTGATCGAGCTTGGCGACAAACGGGGCGACTTGTTCAGGAGGTACGGCAACATCTTCGATAAAAGCAATAGCTCTTGAGTAACTTCTTTGAGAAAGAAGTAGGCCGAGTCCTGCTTTTCGTAGATCCCACACATGTTTGACTTGTAGTGGATTTGCAATCTCTTTTGCAAAAAGCACCTGTGGATGGCTTTTAGCAAGAGAGCAAAGCTCTTTTGCCTTATTGGCTTGCTCAAATTCCCACATGATAAGGGTATTGGGGTTTGCCTCTAGCCAGTCAAGTTTATCGCGCATAGAAGGGCTTTTTCGGCCAGCTTCGATGATTTTGTTGTCTATCATCTCCACAACTGCAGGTTGCAGGTATAGCCATTCGTTAGAAGAAACAAGCGCGCTTTGCATATCTTTATACCCTACGACTACTAGGGTTTTAGGTTTTTTAAGGGGCGTGAGTCGTAGCGTAATTTCTGAGATAAAGCCAAGAGTTCCTTCTGAGCCGCAAATAAGCGCTGCAACGTTTATGTGGCCATTATCAAAGAGGGCATCTAGGTTATAGCCCGAGGCTCTTCGTGGGGTTTTGGGAAAATCGTGCGCTATGTCGTTGGCAAACTCTTTTCGAATACGTTCAAGGTGTCGAAAAATTTTGCCCTCGGTTCCGCTGGCTTTTATTTTTTCTTTCCAGGTTTCTTCATCGACACTTGAAAAGCGCATAACCTCACCGTTCCACAATACAAGTTCGACCTCTTGTACATGATCTTGGATTTTACCTACCTCAAGCGAGTTTGATCCAGCGGCATTAGAGGCTACCATTCCACCAATAGTCGCGCGGTTGCTTGTTGAAATTTCTGGGGCAAAGTAGAGGCCATGAGTAAAGAGCTGCTCGTTGAGCCTGTCGGGAATAACCCCAGGCTGCACCACGGCTAAATGGTTGGCAACGTCTATTTCTACAATGCGGTTTAGGTGTTTTGAGGTATCAACAACAAGTCCACGACCTAGGCAGCCTCCTGCAATGCCAGTTGCTGCACCTCGTGGAATAATACTTACTGCATACTGTGAGCATAGCTCAATGGCTCTCACAAGCTCAATCTTGGAGCGAGGAATTAATATGGCTAGGGGTTCAACTTCGTAAATAGATGCGTCGCTACTATAAAGCCTCTTGGATACAATATCAGAGTGCACTTCACTTTTTAGTTCTTTTTTTAAAATTTCCAGCAAGCGTTCCATGCAAATACCCAGGCTTTTTATTGTCTATATACGGTGATACAAAAGAGTGCAAGCAAGCTGGTAGGTGATATGAATGGTTTATCTAAACAGGCTAAAGACCTAGTACTTTTCTGATTTTTTGCACGGCATCGTTACACTGTTTTCTGAAGCTCGGATCTAGCAGATTTTGCGGCCAAAAATTATAATAGGGTTAAGTGGGTGTGAGCCCTTCCCCCTAGGGGAAAGGCTCACACCCACTTGTTCTTCCTATCCTTTATATATAGATTGTTCACTGGACGAATGTCTCGCTCTATATAAAAGGATTCTTGAAAGTAATTAAGTATAACGCCGTTGTATTTAAGAAATAAACGTCATATACTCTTTGCCTTTCTATAATATAAGATGTTTTAGCATGGGGGTTTATGAGTTGGTTGAGTTGGTGTCCGCGTTTATTTTATTCTCGAGAGCCAGAAATTAAGGCTTTGCCGCCGGATCCAGAGGTCGATGCACTTACAGCCCGTGTTGAGCTGCTTGCAATTGGCACGCTCGATGACAAGCTGGCCTACATAGATACACTTCAAGATTCAGAAAAAAGCAAACAGGCCTTTGTCACGTTAGCCGAGCTAGACCTAGAATTACATGATCGTGTCAAGGTTATCGATGCCTTTTATAAGGCACATAGTACAACTGATGCATTTAATTCTTTTGCTCATACATCTGCTAAGTTGTTTTTTGATTCGGGAGAGCTTGAGCGCGCAAGAGCAACGGCGATGAAGCTTTTTTGCGGCAAGAGCTGGCATCATCAAAAAATTAGTGACGTGGAAATTCAGAGAAATAGCCTGCTTTTTAATTTGGCTGAAGCCTATTTTGTACAGGAAAAATATGACTCTGTCTACGATTGTATTTCTTCCATTGGAGGCAGAAGTAAGCACAAAAACCATCTACTTATGCGACTTGGTGACAGATACCTTGAATTGGAAAATATACGTGAAGCGTTGAATTTCTACAGGCAAATTGACGACAAGAATTTTGGAGATGAAAGAGAAAAGCGCCTGGGTGTCTTAGTAACACATTGCATTACTGCTCAGCAGTGGAAATATGCAGAGCTTGCCATAAAGGAAATCGTTCATGATGAAAAGGCAAAGGCCCAGCTAGTTTCAGAATTAGTTAGCCATTGTCGCTACGCAGGAAATCTTGATCAGGCTTTTGAGATTTTGGGGCACTTTACTATTTTTGAAACAGCGGCTCTACGTGAGGAGATAGAGGCTTTATATTGCCCGATTTTTGATACTTATGAAAAAGCCGGCGACCATGAAAATGCAAAAAAATGCATAAATAAGCTTTTTTATTTGATTTTGCAAAATGAATTTTCAATCAATGGAGTGGATCGCGCGTTTAGCAAAAATGTAAACCAAATGGCACGAATTCGAATGTTTGGCATTTTTATAGTAGAGCAGTATCTCTCTGAAATAAAAGATGCTTTTAAAACCGGTGATAATGAATATGTGATTTGCCATCTTAGAAATATTGCCTCTAAATATGCCACATTAGAAGTGTTTAAAAGGCATTTCACTATAAAGGAAGAGGATCCTTCATCGAAGACTTCAGGTTTTAGTTTTAAACGCAAAATTGGCGGTGATGATGCATATGAATTGTTAGGCCTTCCTTCAGGGGCTTCTATTGCCGAGAAAAAGAAAAGATTTAACGAGCTGCGACTGAAGTATCACCCTGACAAAGTAATCAAACATGAGAATGAATCAGATGAAGCGTACCAAAAAAGGTTAGACAAGGCTATTGCTAAGTTTCACAAGGTCCAAGAGGCGTACATTGCCGTTATGGGTTAAATGACAATGTACTAGTGCTGGATGAAATAATAAATCAGTTTAAATATGGTTTTATAACTCGAGTGGCCCAAGGGTGAGATTCCCTTGGGCCACTCGACGCACAGGCCCTTTGCGAAAAAAATCAAATTAAAAACTTGACAAAATAATTAGCTCCGTGTAAAGTCTTTGTTTAATAATAAGAGGTTTTATGAACTCTATAGATAGATATAACGCAAATTCAAAATATCAGTTACTCAGGTGCGAAAATCGCGTGGAGCATGGGCAGAAACTTGAAGTTCGAACCTACCAACGTGTCTACAGTATCAAATGGAGAGTTACCCGTGGGGTTGCGACATTTTTTGCGATTACCTTTTCATTAGGTCTCGCGCTACTAATTAAAAACGTTGCTTGGACTTGGAAGGCTTCTGTTACAGGAAAGGGAAGACAAGTAGAGGGTGTGAAGGAAATATTTCACAAAACGACTTCTCCTAATAATACAGCTTCAAATAAGAAGGCTGCTAAAGTGCCTGCTGTAGTAAAAAAGACGCTAGTTCCTGTTGTCTCACCTGTCATAACTATTCCTGCTATCAATAAACCAATCCAGGAACTGGCGGGTCATTTTTCCGGCCGTATTAATGCGGCAGCTAAAGCTGTTTCAGTAGTTCTTGACGAGGATTCCTCGGCGGAAGCCATTCAGGTGGTTAGTGACGCAGTAATTCCTGCGAAGCTCGGTGTAAAGAGAGCGAAGTCTGACGTACAGAAAACGGCCAAGTCTGTTAATGAAAGAATCGAAGATGCCCATGATGCTGTAATGGTCCGATTGAATGAACACATAACGGTGGTCCGTATTCAAACGGTGGTGCGTAAGAGATTTCTTCGCAATAAACCAACGGCATTGAGGCTTAGCGCATTTCAAGACGCACTTCGAGAGCTCGAACGAGCTGATCCACAACTGATCATTAATGGCACCTACGATAAGATGATCGACGCTTGTATTGAACACTGTTCCATCATGGAAAATCGCGTCGGCCTTCAGAGGTTAACAGCCTATGTGATGGGAAGTGCAATACAATTTTATGTAAAAGACGGCGATAAAGAACTCCAAGCTCAGAAGGATCTGTACGCAACGAAAGGAGAGCTACTAAAGCATCTGCTTTATCTTCCCGAAGTCCCTGCGCGGGATTTCGCATTCGTACTTCGCGACACCTTTGGTATGGTTCGGGAGTTCTCCAACAAAAATCAGCTCGAGACCAATTTGACGGAAGTACTGGCGCCCGATTCTTCATTATGGTTGGCGAGTGACGAACAGACTGCCAGCCCAATAGAAGAAGAAGCAAAGAATGAACTGAGAGAGCTTCAAGGTGATGATATTTTTGCTCAGCTCATCAGAACGAAAGTTAGCCCCCGTGAACAACAGCTACATGATTTGTTGGATAAAGCGAAAGAAGAAAGACAGAAACAAGTGATAGGGAAGGTGCGGCGAGTTCAGCATGGTGGCGGACTTTATTACCTTAAAGCTTGGTCCAGTGGCCTACGTCGGGGCTACCCCTTAGCAAATGGGAGGGGTTTGGGAATATGGGTACATCCAAAAAAGGTCGATGAGTCCCTTGGAAAGGATATTACAGCTTTAACGCACAGCTACTCCAACCGTGCACATGAGTGGTTTGATATGCCAGCTGCACTTACTGCAACAGTGGCAGCAGAACATGTTCTTTCTACTGGTAGAACATGGGAGGGAACCATCACCACGAAAGATAGAGTCCGCCTAAGAAAACCTCTCTCTCACGGTGAGGGCAATTTGAAGGAAAAAGAATTTGCATCTGAAACCGAAAAAAACCATGTATTGAAAGCACTTAGAGTGAATTCACTCCCCGACATAGACTGGCAAAAAGGACCGGCCATAACGGACGCTTCCGGACGACTCAAAACCGACTTGGAGCAAGTACATGGATTGGAGAAGGCGCTCGATTTAATCTACGGTTCTGAGCAGGATTTAGTCAAAAGGATTAAGGGGCTTCTAGCCGATGAAAGAGAACTAGAACTACAAACTCCCGACCATGCGTACGACCTCTTGAATCTAAAGTACAGGAATCTAGCGTCATTCTGGATGCTTCGGATTCTGCACGACGAACACGGACTATCTTGGGATGAACTTGGGGGAAGTAAACTCCATGCTCTCCTACAAAAGAACGCCAGCCCCGACCTCTACGCATTTATTTAGACCGAGGGTGGAAAAAGGGGCCTGTCCTAGGGTGTTGATTTAAGCCTTTTTTCCAAAGATAATTTTTCTGCAAGATTCGTCCTTTAAAGACTCAATTTTTAAAAGCCTGAAGGGCTTGAATATAAAAGTCCAGGGCATCGCCTTGGGTTATGTGTCGAATGAATTGCAGTCTGTAGGACTGCGTTATAGCTGAAATGTGCGATAAAGTTTACTATAACGCAGTCCTACAGACTGCTAAACATTCTTGCAA
>JBGSSB010000025.1:0-4566 GCA_041737255.1 Chlamydiales bacterium
CTGCAAAAGCACCTAATAAAAGTGATCAACGACGAAATAAACCTTTTCAACAACACCCCATCAAACGACACCCACACCCTCCAAGCACAAGAGCTTGCCGAAGAGCTTTTTCAATACTACTCAGTCCGCTTTGAAACGCAATAGGCCTCCTGTATAGGTAATTTACATGAGCTTTGTTGTGAGTCGAGTGGCCCAAGGGAATCTCACCCTTGGGCTCTCACAGATCCGTACGTGAATCTCTCGATTCATACGGCTCTTCTTGCTCGTAATACCCCACCGGGTACTCTCTTAGTTAAAAAGGTTCCTCTCTTTCGATTGACCTTCTATATCTTAAAGCGAACAAGTCAACTCCTTTGCTCCATCCTCATTACAAGGACTTCTACACTACTACGAGTTGATCCGCCCCCGTGTTCCGCATCGATACTCTCATCCTAATGGGTCCTCCACTCGAACTTCTCTCTTAGCATTGCAGCGACGAGTTCAAACGTTCACTGTAAATGCTCGTGTTACGTTCATGCCATCTCTATGCCGGTCGCCGCTCTAGCAGTACTCAGGTTTCTCTTGAACTTTGTCCTGGTTGCGACCTGTAGCTCCCAGTTTTGACGACGCCCATGGGCCTTTCGACATTTTCAGACGATGGTTCTCTTTCGATCATCTCCTTAACACACACCTGAAGTGATCATAGTCACCCCTTTTCCCTTAATGCTCACCACGTGCGGCAATTTGCCTTCGCAGCTTAAGGTGGTTTGACTCTGCTCCTGAAAGCCGAGCCGAGGGACTTTCCCTCATCATTTACACAGCATCTTCCCTAATTGCTCACTAGAAAAGTTCGTTTCGCACCGGTATCCGGCCCCTTTCACAGCCCCTTTCACCCCTTTCATATTTAGTGAGCATAAAATATTGCAAACAACCCCCCCCCCCCGTATAAGAAGTAAAACAGAAATTCGCTTGCTCTTTCTGTTTTATCACTTGCCAATCGTTGACAAGGGATAAAGCCCTTTTCAAGCGCACCGACAAGAGGAAATCTATGTTTACAAAATCTATTCTCAAATTTGGTTTGAGCGCGGTTTTAGCTCTTACTGCTATGTCTCAAACTGACGCTAGCAGCCTACAAAACCGCAAGGCCCTTACACCCAAACAAAAAGAGCGCCTACAGACAAAACTGCAAGCCCTCAAAACTACACCTAAAAGCGCCAAAGTAAAAGAGGCACTTGTAGCTCCAGACCCAGCTCTTGGTGGCTGGTGGCAAATGGTAACGCGCGGATCACTAGACGGCTTTGGCTTTGGAGCATTAACTCAAGATATCGATTCCTACATCTATATTGACCTAGATCAACATGACCCAGAAAACTTCCCCTACGTCATTATTAACACGCTATGCGGCACTCCAACATATCCAAGGGAATGCACGATCCGTGATATTGATGGAGGGGCAATAGAGGCGAATATCTACTATCTGCCGAGTGCAACTGAGCTTGTGAACGCATTGGCTTTTGGTGGCCCATTTTTTGACCCTACCTTCTACCAAAGCTTATGGTCATTGAGTCTACAAGAAGATGGCCAAACGTTAGCGGCAAGCTCAGCTTCACAGCCTTCAGACCAAGGCTATAACCCGCCTGGTGTCTCGCTATTTCGCAAAGTTGATGGCCCACAAATGCCTGTACGGCCATATAACGATGCAGACTCAGGCTTTACAGATGTGAACAACCCGGTAGAAATAGCCAAGTACATCCGCAACAGCCTGATGTTGAATCATAACGACCCGCAAAACATCAACTTTAACGATGGTGAATACCTAAACTTTTTTGATGCAGAAGCGCTCTTTCAAAAAATGCTAAACGAAGGAATTACCTATGAAACAAAAATCCGTAAGATTCGAGTAACACGGCCCGGAACCCACTTTAGTGCCGAATTTCTTGACTATTCAAGTGAAGATCGCTTAACAGATATCTTTACCGATGGCTACTCTTTTGCCACCATTGGCTCAACCGTTGAACTTAGCGGCTTTGAAGGTAAGTGGAAAAAGCTTAACGGCACCTATGTAAATGGCGTGGCGATTACTGAGGTGGACGGCATACTCTCCCCTAGCCCTCTACATGTAGATGTATCATCGAGCACCACACCTAAAAAAGGGACATTCCGCAATGTATACAACCACTTTATGCTTGATTTTGACTCCAGCAATAAAAAGGAGTTCCCAAGAACAAAGGATGGCTGGGCAAAAGACATTGAAGGCTGCCCAACAGTAAAGGTTACCCACCGCTTTACCCCAGATATGGAGTACCCAGAGTTTGTAGCCGCAATACGTGCGATGTTTTTTGCTCTCTATAAGGTATCGCAGCACAATTCGCATCAAGGATTTTTTTATCCTGGTTCCATGTTTTTAATTGACACATGGGATGAAGTAAAAACTGCAGTCGCGACGAATAATTTTTGGGGAAGTGCAGTCTATCCTGGACTTAGAAATTTAAGAACGCGTACTACGCAAGCTCTTGGAAGCTCATTTTATAATAACGCAGTGCTCGCACGGCGTTTAGTAACAACATACAACGACCCGTTTGGTATCACGCAAGACCCTGAATCAAAGTATAACTATAATATAGTGCTGGGAAACTACGTTACAGCGGCTAAAAATGTATACTGGGCAATTAAAGGAACACCTACTGGCCCTACCCAATTTGATCCGGTAGATGTAGGCTACAAACCGGCCATACCTGGTGGCCACCCGGCAGAGTTTGTAGGAGCACTCGGTGATATTGTTGTGGTTGATGGCATACCACAGCCGCAAAACCCAGATCCTACCCACTATTCGCTACTTACGCCAGCGTTTGACACACGACCCCAAAGTGACACATACGATTCAAATTCGTATTACGTTGGATTAATAGATCCAAGCTTAACGAAAGGCAAGCGCGTTGGATATTTGCGTTTTATCGATGAACTTGCAAGTGACCCCTTTGACTACCTATCATCATCGACATTCCATCCGGATGTCCCTGTGACAGTAAAATTTGCACGTGAAGCTGCCTGCAAGGTATATTCTAACTTTACAAAATATCTGCAGACAGATCTTGACTGCGATGCTGTAATACTTGATGTCCGTGGAAATAATGGGGGCAGTTTTTGGGCAGGTACTACACTAGCTGAATTTTTTGGTGATGACAGGGCTGCATATACAAGGCTCTTCTCCAAAAAAGATGATGGCAACTCGGGCCTGATTGACCTAACAGACTCAAGTAGCTATTCATTTTATAACAACAATGCAGAATTGATCTCGGATTCATTTGCAAACTTTTACGTGCAGCAAAATGAGACCAATTATGGCCCAGGAGCTATTTTTAAAGGAACTGCAGAACGGCCAAAAAAAGTTATTGTCTTAACTGATAACGGCGCTGCAAGCGGCGGGGATCTATTCCCTCACTTATTCTTAGGTGAAAATTTAGATGGCAACATAGGCTCCTATACAACCTGCAAAATTATAGGCGATATTGATGGCAGACTTAAAGGCTCTGCAACTGCCTATATGCCGGTGCCGGTAAGTGCCTCTTCAAGCTTTCTAAAAAGTCCAAGTGGCAACCCAGTTTCGCCTATTAACTTCCGCGCAGATTTCGCTTTTGGCGTATTGATTAACGGGTTAACAGAAACATTTTATAACCAGCAGCTACCAGAGATTGCTCCCTCGTTTGCACCTTCGCTTACAGGTACAGCAGGCGGCGCACCTCTGCCAAACGACTGGAATAACACCGTATGGCCAGACCTTGGTTTTACAAAACCACCAAAAGGCCATTTCTCTAAAAAAATACACAAGGAAAAGCCTCGCAAAAAGAAGCGCTGCACATGGCGTGACAGCTGGCTCGAACAGGCCATACTTGCCGCTGTTGAAGAATAAGCGGTTTGTGTAGCAATTTTTAGAGCAATCCATAACCCAAAAAGCCCGTGTGAATAACACGGGCTTTTTTTATCGCCCAAAATCAATTTCTTTCACGAATTTCTCGCCACTTTTTGATCACTTGGGCAGCTAAAGGCGCTACCTCGCGGCCGTAGCGCTGGTATACTACTATTACCACAAGGTCGGGGCTCAGAGCCCTGGTAGGAGATGCCTCCAAACCA
The DNA here is from genome assembly GCA_041737255.1 of Chlamydiales bacterium. GTDB lineage: Bacteria > Chlamydiota > Chlamydiia > Chlamydiales > FEN-1388 > SZAS-7. Next base: position 4,111 of record JBGSSB010000025.1, read on the forward strand.
GGTGTGGTTGTAGGTTATTGACGAAGGGCCTATGTCGATGCCAATTTTTTCTTGCGACTCAGCGGTACTTGTTTTACCAATGAGTGAAAGGGGCCGGATAATACGATTAGTGCGATTTACGATTTATAAAAAGGAAGAACTATTTCATCTGGTCCCTTTCAGAGTATCGGACCCCTTTCATTTCGCACCAGAGCCCGGCCTAGGGGGTTGATTTAAGGGCTTTTTCAAAGAATGGCTTTTATGCAAAACTTGCCCTTGAGCGAAGCTCTCTGGAGTGTCGGTGCAGTAATGCACCGCTCTCATTTTTAACCGAGCCTTTTTCATAAAAAGACTCGAGGCTAGAGAAAGGGGCGTGTTGCTTTGAATCTATCGAGGTAAAAGTTTACGATGAAATTGAGAGCGACGCATACTGCGCACGCACTCCAGGGAGCTAAAGCTCAAGAACAGATTTGCTAC
>JBGSSB010000026.1:0-15699 GCA_041737255.1 Chlamydiales bacterium
CTGCAAAAGCACCTAATAAAAGTGATCAACGACGAAATAAACCTTTTCAACAACACCCCATCAAACGACACCCACACCCTCCAAGCACAAGAGCTTGCCGAAGAGCTTTTTCAATACTACTCAGTCCGCTTTGAAACGCAACAAAAAGATCACAAAGAAGCTGGCAACGCCGACGAAAGCAACAGCTTTGTGTAGGGATGTGACGGGTCCTCCAAAACCTTATCTACAGGGCCTTGCTCTACGATTTCGCCTTTATTCATAACAATAACTCTATCGGCAAGATGACTGACTACACTGATGTCGTGCGAAATAAAAAGATAGCTCATACCTAGCTCTTCATAAAGCTCAAGCAAAAGGTTAAGCACCTGTGCCTGTACAGATATGTCAAGAGCCGATACGCATTCGTCAAGCACCAAAAGTCGCGGCCGAGTAACTAGTGCACGCGCTAAGCAGACCCGCTGCTGCTGGCCAATTGACAACTCATGAGGGAAGCGCTCGAGATATTCCTGATCTAGCCCAACTTTTTTCATAAGACTACAAGAATACTCATAAACATCTTCTGCCATCTGATGAAAGACAATTACTTCCCGAAGAGCCTGAGCAATCGTCATACGTGGATTAAGAGAAGATGCAGGATTTTGAAAGACTATCTGAAAGGCTTTTCGGTATGGCCGCAGCTCACTTGATGCCATATGAGTAATATCAATGTTATCAAAAAGTATCTGCCCCGAGGTTGGCTCAATCAAACGAGTAAGTGCGCGCGCAAGGGTAGTTTTTCCTGATCCAGATTCACCGATAACTCCGACAATTTCTTTTTCTCCAACCTGCAAAGATACATCGTTTAGAGCCTTTACAACGCCTACCTGCTTTCTGAAAAACCCACTTGCCATCGGATAAAACTTACAAAGCTGCGAGCAAGATAAAAGTGGCACGTTACTTTTCATAAAACCCCCTCTACGACAGGTAATATTTTTCTGCGATTTTCTTTAGTTGGCCTTGAAGCAAGCAGCGCTTTTGTATAGGGATGTGAAGGATTAGAAAACATTTCCTGAGCGCTCTTATATTCCACAATTTCTCCGCGATACAATACCGCAACGTCATCTGCCATTTGAGCTACCACGCCAAAGTCATGGGTAATAAGAAGCATAGCTCCTTGAAACTTTTTCAATAACTCAAGAATATCCTTTTGAACTGTTACGTCAAGTGCACTTGTCGGCTCATCTGCAATAAGCAGCTTCGGGCCCAAACAAAGACTCATTGCAATCATAACTCGCTGCTTCATGCCACCTGATAGCTCATGTGGATAGACTTCAAAAGGATTATGCAGCTCTGCCAAACCTACACTAGCAAGAGCCTCAAGGGTTTTGGCTTGAATTTCTTCATCAGAGAGGTCGGTATGAATTTCGAGCATTTCAGAAATCTGCTCTCCAACAGTGAAAATAGGGTTTAAACTTGCAGATGGATCTTGGAAGATCATAGAAATGTCCACCCCGCGCAATGATCTCATCGCACGGTCGGAGCAATCAAGCAGCTGCTTGCCTTCATAAAAAACCTTACCTGTAACTGTAAACCCTCGTTTTTTTGACAAAAGCCCCATGCAAGCAAGCGACGCTGTTGTTTTGCCAGAACCTGACTCCCCCACAAGACAAAGTGTCTTGCCAGCGGCTATACGAAAGCTTATGTTGCGCACAAGGGGACGCCCACCTATTGCCACCGACAAAGCCTCAACATGTAGAAGTGAAGAATTTTCCATTAGAGACAATAATACCTTTACTAGTTATAGTTATTTCCAAACTATACGGTTTTTGCGATATGCTTCATATTCTTAACTTGTTTGCTCGATCACCTTTTGCTCCGCTGCAAAGCCATATGGAAAAAGTGGCTGAGTGCGTGCAGCTACTTAATGACCTTTTCTTGGCACTCAAGCAAAAAGACTTTAGCCGCCTTCAAGAGATTGCTAAGCAAATTTCTGATATCGAACATCAAGCCGATATCATGAAAAGCAATATCCGCAACAACTTGCCCTCCAATCTCTTTTTGTCGATTGACCGCAGTACTTTTTTAGAAATTTTGAAGATGCAAGACAAAATAGCTGATAGGGCAGAAGATATCTCCGTGCTTCTTACCATACGACCACTTGAACTACACGATGCCATCAAAGAACCCTTTGAGCGTTTTTTAACAAAAAACATTGAGTGCTTTCAAGAAAGCCGCAAAATAATCCAAGAACTTAACGAGCTCTTAGAGTCATCCTTTGGTGGTGTTGAAGCCGAAGATGTAAAAGCTATGTGCGATAAAGTAGCTTACTTAGAACATGAAGCCGATAACATACAGCACGAGCTTTTAGGCTGCCTATATCGCTCGGAAGAGACTATCTCCTACGGCGTCTTTGGACTTTGGGATAAGATATTTGAAGCAACGGGCGCAATATCTAATATCTCAGAAAAACTTGCCGACAGCATACGCATGACACTAGATGTAAAATGACCGATTACGAACCAATTCTTCTCATCAGCCTTCTCTTTGGATTTTACGCTTCATGGAACATAGGGGCCAATGATGTCTCTAATGCCATGGGTACATCTGTTGGATCAAAGGCACTTACGATTCGCCAAGCAGTAGTCATAGCTGCTATCTTTGAGTTTTGCGGCGCGGTTTTTTTTGGATCGCATGTTTCAGAAACACTGCAACATGGCCTTATTAACCCTCAGGTTTTCGCTGACAACCCTAGTATCCTTGTAAATGGCATGCTGGCATCTCTTCTTGCCTGCGGTATCTGGCTTCAGCTTGCAACATTTCTCGGACTTCCCGTGTCAACAACACACGCTATAGTTGGTGCTATAGTAGGCTTTGGAGCTGTCGTCGGTGGCACTGGCGCAATATACTGGGATGAGGTCTTTTCAATTGCTGGCAGCTGGGTAGCCTCACCACTAATCGGCGCTGCCGCTGGATTTGTCTTTTTTTCTGTTCTGAGAAAACGAGTGTTTTATAATGCCAACCCACTTACAGCTACAAAGAAAATATTGCCATGGATCGTTGCATGCTTAGTAATTGTATTTTCTCTCGTTGGCTTATGGAATGTCATAGCGCCCAACGGCGACATGGCGGACAAGCTCGTGATTATTTTTTCAATGGCCATCTTAGGAGCTTTGCTCACAATACTTTATTGCCGCTACATGAAGGTTCCAGAAAAAGCCTCTGACGGTATTCACGGTGAATTTCATCGGGTAGAGAAAATATTTGGTTCGTTACAAATTTTTAGTGCCTGCCTTATGGCTTTCTCTCATGGAGCAAATGACGTAGCAAATGCTATAGGGCCACTCGCTGCCATCATAAACATCACAGAAACTGGCAGCACAAACTTTCAGGCAACAATTCCAACATGGGTGCTGGTGCTTGGCGGCCTTGGCATTGTAGCGGGCCTTGCCACATGGGGCTGGCGCGTCATAGAAACTATCGGTAAAAAAATTACTGAACTCACCCCAAGCCGTGGCTTCTCTGCAGAATTTGCAGCGGCACTCACCGTGCTACTCGCATCACGCCTTGGCTTTCCAGTGTCAACAACACACACTCTTGTTGGTGCGGTTTTAGGCGTAGGCCTTGCCGGGGGACTTGGGGCAATAAACCTACGTATGATCCGCGACATCATACTTGCCTGGATTGTCACAATCCCAGCCGGTGCTGCCATAGCAATCATCTGCTACTACATCATAGATGCCATCTTTTAAGCTGGCACTTTATATAGATCCATCAGCCCCAACAGGTCTAAAATCTTGAAATTTCACCCACTATTTTTTACTGACTTTAATCGGCATTTTCCCAAACCCAGACATCACAAGACAGAATCCTTTTACTGAACCAAAAAAGTGTGCATTCAATCGTGCAATATATTAAAAAGTATAGACACGAACAAATGTTCAATTTTTTAATTTAACAAAGGCAGTAAACAATGCGATCCTCTCATTTTCTTACATGTATACTTAGCACTAGTTTTTTTCTGACAGCTATGCAAACAGAAGCGATGGCAGATAAAAAACACAAATCACATAGCGCCTCAAGCAGCTGTGGATGCGACTGCTCACCATCAAACCTAACACCTTGGCACGGGTATCCTCCAGCCATAGCAAAAGCAAAAGCGCTTGATGCACCAGGAACCCTACCCAACGTTAAAGGCAGGGTATATTCGTTTCCAATGGTTAATCCAGGACCCGACTTTGATCCTGACCAATTTACTGTAATTGAAACAGGAATCACCGTCCCTATTAAAGTTCTTGTACCAGAATCCTACTCGAAAAAGTGTAATAAGCGTTATCCTGTAGTCTATTTTTACGACGGACAATGGGCCTTCGATGACTTCACTTCTGATACACGTCCATACACTAAAAGTGAGATCGAAATAGATGAAATGCTTGCCAACACATCTGTTAAAAAAGCTTTAAAACATGGTATCGGCGAGTTTATCTTGGTAGCAATACCGAACCAGTACACACAAGCTGATCCAAATAGAAATTTCCGCTCGACGCTTTTTGATTATTTTGTTGATCCCACTCTCTCCGTTCTTGCGGCGCAAGTAAGTTTCCTCACAGAAACAGTAAAGCCAAATATTGATGCAGTATTTCGTACGCTGCCTGACCGCGAGCACACCATATTATCAGGAGCCTCTGCCGGTGGAAATTTTGTGGGCAGGGTTATGTTTTTGAAACCTGAATTTGCCAGTAAATATATCATACGATCGGCTGTAGGATACAATGCAGTATCGCCTTATTATGCCGCTAATGGGCTGCCAGATTCCGTGTCTGCTTGGGATGACACCAATTTAGCCAAAGTTATGAATTCCGGGGGCATGAAGGTGTACTATCAATATGGAATAGATTCAATTGAAGGGCTTAATCTTACATATAAGACAACAGCAATTATTGACGAAAACTACCTGATAAGCCATGGTTTTACTTTGTATAATGGCAACAACTTCGACTCACCATTTTTACTAATTAAAGAGACTCTTCCAGGAAGATATGGCGACACGCATAACTTTTTGGCTGAAGGTCCCTGCTTCATAGATGGATTATTACGAGTATATGGGCAAGAAAGCCTTGATCATGATAAGCCATTTTACTTACCTACCGAACCATCAAAACTACGGGCGCCGAAGATTATTGGTAAGCCAAAGGCAACCTCAGTAAAATTGCGCTTGCACTTACCAAAAAACCTTGGGTACAACTACGATAATACCGACATGGCGCTTCTTGATATTCAAGAGTATACGGTATTTGTCGGCACTGTAGATCCTGTTACAAAAGCGGTGACTTATGACGATGGTACCGTAATCGACTCTACTACATTAGCAAATACAGATCCAAGCCTATACAAGGGCGCGATCCGAGAACCTTACGTCAATTTAGTAGAAACTACCGATTTGGAATGGACGGTAACTGGACTGACTCCAAATACCTCGTACGTATTCAAGGTTTGTGCTAGCAACACTTTTTCAATCTGCACGGACCAACTAAGTAATGCCTCTGAACAGATAAAAACAAAACATCATTAATTAAAAAGCCTGCTGTTGACACCCCAGCTTTACAACAGGCTCTAAACAAAAAAGCCAGCGATATCTTTCTGCTGGCTTTTTTGTTTTAGAGCCCCCATTGACCGTTAAGTGAACTGTGGGAATGCTTCAGACCAATCCTTGAGCCCTCATCAGGGCAATTCAATCACACGATCTGGCAAAATTGAAATGAACGGATGTGATTTGAATCGTCCTCAGCCGGACTCCCATCTATTGTTTGATCTTCCCCACAGCTCCCTACATTCGCAATGGGCTATAATAATTCGCCCTGGCCGGGCTCTTTCACAACGCCTTCATCACAAATTGCTGCTACAGCATGCGTTTTTTTAAGAACATCTACTCTTCAGCTTTAGGGTCCATAGCCCCATGTAGGGCCTGGCCAACAAAGGCTATGGCTACAAGAAGGAGCGTTAGAACAATTGCAGGTGGCCAGAGAAGGTCGCTGTCTGCCGGAAAGGCCGACCTACCTTCGTCCATCAATACACCCCATGAACAAGACTGCTCCTCACCTAGGCCCAAAAAGGCAAGAGCTGCCTCTCGTGTTACTGCCGCCATGATGTCAAAGGGCAACAAGGCAAGCACAGCCAGTATGCTATTAGGAAGAATGTGTCGAAGCAGGATAAAGCTATCAGGAAAGCCTATAGCCTTTGAAGCATCAACATACAGCATCTCGCGCTGGCGAAAGGTTTCAGCACGAACAAAGCGAAACGAGCCCATCCAGCTAAAAATCGAGATCACTGTAATTACAACAAAAATTGATTTTGTCTGCAGTATACTCACAATAAGTAACAGCATAAAAAACACCGGCATCGACTCCCACACCTCTACAAAGCGACAAAGCACCATATCAAGTCGAGATCCATAATAGCCTGAGACAAGCCCTAGAGGCAGCCCAATGCCCAGGGCCAACAGAGTTGCCCCAAAGCCAACAAATAGTGAAATTCGGCAGCCAAAAATAAGTGCCGAGAGCAAATCTTTGCGGTTTATACGCGTATCTTCGGTAAACGGAAGCTTAATGTTTAATGCCTGCTCTCCACCTACATCATCTTCCCAGTGGTGGTTGCTAAATAAGGGCATCACAATAAATGAAATAAGAGCTTCGTTACGTTTAATCCACTCACGTCTTTGTTTGATAAACTCCAATCGGTTTTGCTGCTCTTCATATTCTTCATTTTCTTGCTCGATCTGCAGACTTTTTTGCCGAAGGCGCGTTAGTCGTCTGCCAGAGGCTCCTTCAATCTCCTCTTTTAGACGCTCCTCTTCATCGATCAAGCTTAGATAGCGTGGCTTTTCATCCAAAAGCATTTTTTGTAGCCTTGCGACTTCATTTTTTTCACGTTCCATCTCTTGTGAATATAGTGTGTAGGGAGTTTCCTCAGGGTGGTTTAGAGCGGCATCAATAGCCTCATGTGTAGAGCGCTTATTGTAGTTTGAAAGCAAAAGATTTAGCTTAGCATACTCATTCATGTACTCAAGATCTATATCCCAAGAGGGAAGAAGTGAGCGAGCTCTGTCGTTTCCTTCGTCCGGAATTCTTGCCTCCAGTTGCAAAATCAGGGCCGCTTTTTGTTCATTCAACCGTACAGAATTTGCCGGATCCAAAGAAACAAAAAATCCAAAATAGCTAAACGCTATGGCAAAAAGAATACAAAAAACCGCCCGTAAGAACTGTTTTCGGATAGGATTGAATAAACTTACTACCACATAAAGAGGAATAAACAATCCCAACATGTTAAAAAAAAGATCAATCTTTTTTGTGTAGAAAAAGCTTGAAAACAGGTAGCGAAAAAGAGGGAAGTAGACCGTGCCATCATAGACAACACACAAGGGCTTACTCGAGGCAAAAAAAGGAGCATACAGAGCGATAAAAATGAACAGAAAAAGCAGAACAAGGCCAACTATCCCAAGGGGGCGCCTTATAAAATTTTGCCATACCGTTAGTAGGTAGGTGTTATGTTTCATTATTTGTTTCATTTTTTGGCCCCAAGGGTAACTCGAGGATCTAGTGCCATATAGCTAAGATCCGCTACAAGGTAGCCCAAAAGAGCTAAAAATGAACCCATAAGAGAGGAAAACATCATTACGTTGTAGTCGCGATTTAATATAGCGTCATAAAAAAACTTCCCAAAACCATGAATCTCAAAAATGGTCTCAATAATTACCGAGCCACCAATAATAATCCCTAATGATCCTGCTACAGATGTTATGATGGGAATAGCCGCATTTTTGCCGACATGTCTACAATAAAGTGCAACAGGCCCAACTCCTTTAGCCCGGGCAGTTCGTACATAGTCTTGTCCTAAACAGTCCAAAAACACGGCTCTAGATAACCGCGTCTGTACAGCCATACTCCCCAAAAAAATAGCGATAAGTGGCAAGGTGATATGTCTTGCTATGTCCAGCAAGCGCTCCCACGAAGAAAATGTTGCATACACCGACTCTTGACTTGAGAACCCTCTAATAGGAAAGGGTATATCTGTAAATGGATAGTTGTGATGCAGGGCTATTTTTTGTATTAAAAATGGGGCTACAACAAAAACAGGGGTCGCCCAAAGAAGTAAAAAGAGAAGATTGAAGCCCCTGTCAAAAACGCTTTTACTATAAATTGCCATAAGCATGCCAAAAAGCTGACACAATAAAAATGTGCCTAACATTGGCAAAACCGAAAGCGTAAGAGAAATTTTTAACCGAGAGGTAACTTCGCTAATAACCGTACGGTTTGGGTCATTTCGCATAACTCCAAAATCCAAACTTAAAGCTCTTTTAAGGTAGCGTGCAAGACGCGTCTTAAAAAGTGCCGTACGTAAGTACTGAGGCCCATCCTGTGCAAAGGTAAGCCCTTCAGGGTGCTCCGCATACCAGTTAGAGAGTATTTTTACCTGCTGCGTGAGCTCTTCAATGGTTTTAGGTTGGTGCTCCCTAAAAGAATCTAAAAATAGGTTGTTTTTTGCAATCTGCTGGTTTTCTAGGCGCTCCTCAGCTGTAAGTTTTGCTCGAGTAGTAGTAAATCTCGTAGCTCCGCGTAAGAAAAAATAAAGAGCAAGCTTTCTCGTTTCAAATGGTACTTGAACATCTTTCGCTATACTCTCGAGCTGCGGCAAAATAAACCGAGCCTTATCACTCATCTCGACGCGAAGCTCTGAGTACTTTTTTGCACCCAGCTCCTCTACTTCATTTGGCTTATGCTTTGTTCTCAACACCTCAAGATCTGAGATTATTTGTCGTTTTGCACTGGAGGGCCAGTTGTTATAGAGTATTGGAAGCGTAAGGCCAAAAAATTCACGAAACTGCAAATAGCGATCCTCAGGACCCACCATATTTCCACCTGCATAACGGCTTGCATCGCCTCCCACACCTATCGCAGAAACAGTAACGGGCTCACCTGGAGCCAGGTTTATAATTACAAAATTAACAAACACAATGGCAAATAGCGTAAGAGGAAGTAGCAAAAGCCTGTAGACGATGTAGCGAAACATATTCTTACTCTTTCTTCCATGAATACATATACGCCGGTTGCTCAACGGTTGCACCGGGAACTAAATCCTGTCTCTCTTTTGGGATAAAAATATTGTTGATCCAGCTCCACCACAAAAGGGTATTTGTTGGACTAAAAAGAAAAGTGTAGGGCTGTTCATCATAAATCAGGCCATGAAGCTTTTTAAAAAGCTCTTTTCGCGTTTCGCGATTTTTTTCAAACTGCAATCGTTCGATGAGGCGATCCACAAGAACATTCTGAAACCCAATCATATTTGAGGAGCCCTTTGAGTTTGCGCCCTCTGAGTGCCAAAGCTGCCGTGGATCTTCAGGCGGAGATGCCAGGCTCCAGGCAAGGTAAATCGCATCAAAGTTTTTTTCCTCAAAAGCACTCGACAGATCTGCAAGATCTACGCCATTTAAGCGGCAGTCTACCCCAATTTCTTTTAGCGACTGAGCAATCTGCTCGCAGTTAACCTTAGCTATCGTATTTTTTACAAAATAAGAAAGGGTAAAGCTAAACGCCTCTTTCTTACCATTAATGACTTTATGCAGAATGCCATCACCCACAGAGTCATACCAACCCTCTTCTGCTAGCATAAGTTTTGCGGCATCAGGATCGTACGGGTATGCCGGCAATGAAGAGTCATATTCATTTGAGCCATAAAAAAATGGCCCTGTAACTTCAACTCCCTGACCATTAAGGTTTTGACGAATAAGTCGTGAACGATCAATAGCCATAGTAAGGGCTTGTCTTGTCTTTTTATGCGAAAATAGTTCTCGCTTTTGATTCCAGCCAATGTAGGTGTAGGCTCTCTGTAAAAAGTCGAGCCTGCGTATATAATTTCCCTTGTCATTGAGCTTTTTATACTCATCAGACTCTAAAAAGCGATCAAGCTCGACAAGGCTTTGCGGATTGACAATACAAATGTCTATTTTTTGAGAAAGAAAGTCGCGAAAGAGCGCTTCTGTTGTCTCTAAGAAATAAACTTCCATCGCTTCATACAGCGCCTGAACCTTGTTGTAATAATCGGGGTTGCGGCGAAAACGAATCTGCCTATCGCTGATACCATCAAAAATCCAGGGGCCGCAAGAGACAATTACCCGTGAGGCAAAATGAGACGAAAAGCTTTGAGCCCATGTAGAGCTTGCTCTATAAAAACCAATTGTTTCATCTTCAGGGCAGATTTTTGTTCCATCAGCATTATATTTATAAACAAAGCACGCTAAAGGACGAAGCTGTGAAACATAAAAGGGAGCTGCATAGGGAAGCGATAAAACGGGTTTGCCCTTTTCATCAAGATGCGTCGAAAGCTTACATGTCACAACGAAGGTGTAGTCGTCAATTACCTCAACTTTGTCTATATCACGCAATAAAAATCGCAATGTTACCGCATCAGGCACGTCAACGTGCGTATTTGCAAGCGCGTCCCAAAAAAATTCAAAGTCATGCGCTGTAACCGGGGTTTTACGCAAAAAATGAGGGGCTAGAGCTACATCCTCAGGAAAATGTCGCTGCTCTAGGGGCTGCCAAACAAGATCTTTTCTAAGGTGTACCCAAAAAGCAACACGGTCTGGCCTATCTGTTTTACGCTCTTCCATCTTTATGGCAAAATCTTGAGCCATACGCTCATAAAATCCAAATTTTTGTGAGGCTACAGAGCCTTCGCAGTATCCCGTCCACTCGCTCACTTGCTGCCATTGACTAAAAGGATGTAGATTTTGCGGGGTGCCTATTGTTGCCAAACGGAATGTGCCACTTGGCACATAATTTGAACCAACAAGTTTTGGCATCGTTTGAGTAAAAAAGGGATCTTCTTCTAAAAGATTTTTAAGCTTTGGATCGATATGAGGTCGTTTACTGCTGTTAAGGTGCTTTTTGATAGCAGGAAAGGGGGGAGATTCCACTTTAGCTCTATTTTTAAGCTCTTTTTGCAAAAGCTTTAATTGCTTATTGATAACAGCAAGCCTTTGCTCTTGAATCTGAGATGACCAATAGAGCATTGCAAGTAGTGCACACACGATGCTCCAGGTAAAAATACGAAGAAGAAAGCTCAAAGGTCCATTTTTTTTCATTTCTCTTGCCGTTACAAATGCGTTATCGCTACAGAGATATATGCGATATCACTATTTTTTCACTATTATATACACGAAAATTTGTGTTTCGATATATATGCAGTATAGTGAACTTTTCAAGCAAGGACCTCTTCATGTCGACACCACTACAAAACACCTTTTCTACCGAAGAACAGGCTGCTATCCTTATCCAAAAAATTAAACACTATCTAATCACCACAATCGGCCGCGTCCTTGAAGAGGCTAATTCTGAAGAGTTTTACAGGGCTCTTTGCTACTCTATACGCGAACAGATTATGATTAACTGGCAGGCAACAGCTGACACGTGGCACAAAAAAAATGCACGTATCGTCTTTTACATGTCACTTGAATTTTTGCCTGGTCGTTTTCTTAACAACAACCTCAACAACATCAAAAACCTTGATGTTGTAAAGCTGGTTCTCAAAAAAACTGGCCGGACTCTTCATGACATTATTGCCCACGAATATGACCCCGGCCTTGGCAATGGGGGGCTAGGAAGGCTTGCCTCTTGCTTTTTAGATTCTCTTGCCACTCTTAAAGTGCCCTCTAGGGGCTATGGGTTACGATATCAATATGGGCTATTTGAACAGCAACTACTAGATGGTGTTCAAATCGAAAAACCCGATTTATGGCTTCTTTCTGAAAACCCTTGGGAATTTAGACGCGATCAGCGCCGCCAGGTAGTAAATTTCTGCGGTAACCCCATTGTACGTGCAAATGAGATCGGCGATGAAGTCTATGACCTAGCAGAGCCCGAGGATGTCTCAGCCATGCCCTACGACATTCCTATTGTAGGCTATAGTCCTAAAGATGACTTTGCTGTTGTCACAATGCGCCTTTGGACGACCAAAGAGTCTCCAAGAAACTTTCAGCTGCAGCGCTATAACGCAGGGCGCCTCGACCAAGCCGCAGAAAACACTACGCTTACCGATGTCCTCTACCCAAGCGATGTCACCGAAGTCGGTAAACGGATACGTCTTAAGCAAGAGTTTTTAATGGTATCAGCTTCACTTAAAGACATACTGAGATACTACTTCAGCACAAACAGCGACATCAACGAATTCCAAGACAAAGTACGCATTCAAATAAACGACACACACCCAGCAATGTTAGTTGCCGAACTCATGCGCCAACTTACTGCTCACTACAATTTACCATGGAAAAAGGCGTGGGAAATAACTGAAAGCTGCACGAGCTATACAAACCATACAATACTCTCAGAAGCTCTAGAGCAGTGGGACCAAGGGCTCTTTCGCTATCTTTTGCCTCGCCAGTATAAAATTATAGAACGTATCAACCTAGACTTTTGCAATTCTCTACGAACTAAATACCCCGCTGACGAAAGTCGCGTGCACAGGCTGTCTATCCTCGAAAATAATATGGTGCGCATGGCAAATCTTGCCGTTATAGGTAGCCATAGAGTAAATGGTGTAGCCGCGCTGCACACCGAAATCATTAAAAAGACCTTATTTAAAGATTTTTATGAACTTTGGCCAGAAAAATTTGTAAACGTTACAAACGGCGTGACCCATAGAAGGTGGCTTCTCAACGCAAATCCTGATCTTGCAGCCCTTATTACAGAACGCATTGGCGACGAATGGATTTGTGACTTTAGTCAAATAGAAAAATTTAGCAAATTTGCCTCTGATGAAGCCACTCAAAAAGCTTTCTTGGATATAAAGCGAAAAAACAAACAAGCACTTCTTGATTTTATACACGACGAAGGCCGTCCAAGAGATTCCTCAGGAAACCAAATACGCTCTGATGTAACGATTGACTCAAGTGCGCTCTTTGATACGCAAATAAAGCGCGTACACGAATATAAGCGTCAGCTACTAAATGCCCTACATCTCATTATACGCTATCATGAAATCCAGGATAACCCAACAGGAGCCCATGTAAAACGGCTCGTTGTTTTTGGAGGAAAAGCAGCCGCCAGCTACGAGACTGCAAAAACTATTATTCACCTCATATGCTGTATTGCAAAAAAAATTAACTCAGACCCTATTGTAAGTCAGTTTTTAAACGTTGTCTACATCGAAAACTACAACGTATCAAAAGCTGAAATCATCATTCCTGCAACAGATTTGTCGGAACAAATATCGACTGCCGGAATGGAAGCATCAGGTACCGGTAACATGAAATTTGCTATGAATGGCGCACTTACTATTGGAACAGAGGATGGTGCCAACATAGAAATGCGCCAAGAAGTTACGGATAAATGGTGGCCATTTCGATTTGGCTGCCTAAGTGACGAAATTGCAGCCATGAAAGCAAAACAAAATTACAACGCTTGGGAGATCTACCAGTCTGATCCAAAAATAAAACGAGCCGTAGATTCACTTCGTGATCGGTCTTTAATTTCTCACGAAACTGAGCATCAGTCTTTAAGCTCACTTTACTATACCCTGCTTGAAGGAGGCTATGGATCGCAGCCTGATCGCTTTTTTGTCTTAAAAGACCTTAAAAGCTACTATGAAACCCAAATACAGGTCGACAACCTCTATAAAACCCCACTTAAATGGGCTGAGTTTGCCATCCATAACATAGCTGGTATGGGTAAATTTTCAACTGATAGGTCGATTTTAGAGTACTGCAAAAACATCTGGGACATCTCGCCTTGTCCTATTGATTCACAGCTATTCGACCGCGTAAAAAGAGCCTACTTAGAGAGCACGCCTCTTTCTCTCTTATAAAGCGGATCTACAAGGCCCCAGTAATCTAGCATTTTCTGGTAGATGCCTTTGGCTTTAAGCTGCTTTAGACCATCATTAAATAGCTTAACAAGCTCTATGTGTTCGCTCTTGTTTATGACTAAACAAAAATTGGTAACGATAAGAGGTGAGCTTGCTACTTTAAGTTTGGTGGCATAAAAATTCCCTACAAGCTGATAGGCCCGGATAGAATCGAGGATTACAGCATCAATCTTGCCATTCACCAAGTCTTCCATAGCATAAGTAACCTGATCATAAGGCTTTAAGATAAAAAGTAAGTCCTCTCTATTTCGCACAAGACCAGCATATGCCCGATCAAAGCCAACAACTTTATTCCGTAATGAATCAACATTTACATATTTTTCACCCTTGCGCATCACCACAACAGGCCCAAAAGTAAAAAAAGGATCCGATATAGTGTACTGCCTTCGATTCTCTAAGCTCTCATCAACTACTCCAACAACACCATCTGCACCTTTCATCTCTAGCATCGCGCCCGTTTTGCCGTGATCGAAAGTGGAGACCATAATATGAACATCTTTTACGCGAGCAATTTCAAATAAAAGATCGTTTGTAAATCCTTGAATACTTGTCTCTTTACCCTGAAGGTTAATACCCTCAATGTTATTTGAACGAAACACAGTATAGCTTTTGCGTTTTGAAGAATTCGAAAAACACCCGGTGCAAAGAACAAGAAGTACTATTGATAGTGTGCGTATTTTCATTTAGCTAAACTCTACCTTTCCTCTATCCTACTGAGCAACTCTACTTTCTAGCAAACATATGTTGAAAAAAGAATACAAAGGCATTACTTGGCTCGAGTTTGAAAAGCTTCAAGACTTCAAACAAATCCGCCACGCTATCTTTTGCAGACAAGGTGGCGTAAGCTGCGGCCCCTATTTAGGACTTAACCTAAGCGACACGGTAGGAGACAATCCGCTACATGTCAACCAAAACCGCCACAAGGCATTTTTAGCACTTAGCCACCCAACACCCCTAGTCACCGCCCATCAAGTACATGGCGCCCGCGTGCAAGCCGTATATAAGGCAGTCGACGAGAAGGCTCCAAACTGTGATTCACTTATTACAAATACAAATAAGCTAACACTTGCCATACAGCATGCCGACTGCCAGGCAGCTATTTTTTTCGACCCCGTATCAAATGCAATTGGATGTGTGCACTCTGGCTGGAAAGGTAACTGTCTAAATATATACAAAAATACGATCGATAAGATGCATGAAGAGTTTGGCTCTAAAGCCAGCAACCTTATTGTATGTATATCCCCAAGCCTTGGACCTGAAAAAGCTGAGTTCATCCACTACAAAACAGAATTTCCCGAACCTTTTTGGCGTTTCCAAACAAAAAACAACTACTTTAATTTGTGGGAACTTGCTCGTTGGCAACTAGAAACCGAAGGTGTTCTGCCTCAAAATATAGAACTTGCAAAGCTTTGCACCTACTCAAATGCAGATACTTTTTACTCCTATCGTCGAGACAAACTCTGCGGCCGAAACCTCACAACAGTTTGGCTTGAATCAGACGAAGGACAGGCGAAATAAGCTAAGAATGCAAAAAATATCATAAGTAACGGACTGTAACAGACATCTTGCATAACCACAATCCCCTGCCCCTGCCCTTGCCCTTGCCCGGAAATGTTTGAAAAACTTATGGCTCACAATGCTGATTTTAAATATAAAGATCTGATTCTCAAATTTATTGTCTGTCATCTATGCAGAAATACAAAGCGATACAGAAACTTTCATCCATTGAATTTAGAAGGTTAACGGGAGTGCGAAAGGAGACTTTTGTACAAATGACCTCAATAGTCAAAGAGGCCGAGAAGCAAA
>JBGSSB010000066.1:0-14882 GCA_041737255.1 Chlamydiales bacterium
CGCAGGAATTTTGGATGTATGTCAACGATTACAGCTTGTGAATGAAGAACGATATGTCAAAGGGCGAGAGCTGCTGATTAGTATCGTGTCCATGCTAGTGAAAATGGCTCAAAAAAAATACTAATCGGGCAAGGGCAAGGGCAAGGGCAGGGGCAGGGAATTGTGGTTATGCAAGATGTCTAATAAGTCGCTCTGAACGAGCTGTAAAATCATTATTATAGCGCAGATTTTACAGATTAGTTGTTGAATGAATATGTTCTTAAATCCCCCCCCTCTTAGGTCTAGCGTGCTATTTAAAAGAGTCAGGAGTAGAGAAGTGAGAGACTTAGTAGATAAGTGCATTTCACACTCATATTCTGTATGTTTGATTCTACAGAACAGGTAGAGTGAAATGCACTAAAGAGATGACAGTATTATTTTTTCTGTGGCATAAAGCTGTTGATGAAGGCGGCTTGCTCCGGAGTCATCCCGGTTTCTTTGGCAAAGGTCTCTATTTTTGCTTTTTTCTCACCGAGCTCCTTTTTCTTTTCATCCTGCTGAAGCTGAAATTTTTGTTCTAGTTCAGCGGCCTCTCTTGCTCGTTTTTGTGTTGCATCTCGAGTTGTTTTTGCCTTTTTGCCTTGTTCATTGTCCTTCTCGAACATAGCAGTCACAATTTCTTCTAGCTTGTTAGCAAATGCGCTTGTTGAATCAATCTGCAAGCTCTGCTTTTTTAGGCAATTGATGAATTCACCACGCTTTGCTGGTGCTTCAACACTGCTTGATTGTATGCCTTTGATGATTGTTAGATGATTCCAGCACTGTTTTTTCCAAATTGTAAACGTTGTGCTTTTCCAACGTCGCCAATCCTTTTTTTTCCAAAATTGGTCATTGCTTAGGCTCATGTTGTCGACCAATTTTTTGTGCCCTTTCCAGATTAACTGTAACTGGTTGTTTATTTTTGATAGGGAATCTTTGTATGCCAGAGCGGATTTTATTGTTTGGGGATTGACCTCGTGGAGTGACGCAATAATAGGGTCTATAGGGGCTATATTCATGGTACCTTATGATGGGTTTGGTTGTTTAGTAGATGATGTGCTCATAAGACGAAAGTATGCAAGAGAGCCTTGCATAAGTGCAGAGCCTACGGCAATGTCAATGCTTCCGCGAATATCGCAGGGAAATGATAGAACCTTCATCAGCATGCCCAGTCCCATCATGATTGCGATCAGAATAAGGTTTGAGCGCGCGTAGAGGTTTGTTATTGATGTAGGGGTTTCAAGCTTTGCAATTCGAAGAGCTGACTTCGAGGCAGCCTTTTGCATTACAAATCGTCCTTTGGCAAAGCCGATAGATAATGAAATGGCAACTAGGGCGATTGCTGTATAATCAAACCTGCCTGTAATTGAGGTAATCCAGTTGAAAAGGCTTGAGTAGCCATCTTGGACGAACGTTTGTTCATGAAAGCCCTGCATAAGAAAGCCTAAGCCCATGTTTAATAGCATTATCCCTATTCCTAGCCAGATAAGGCCAGATAGGGCGTAAAGTGTGCTGTGACTGGTTTTTATCATATGAAAACTTCCTCTTGTTCGTAAACGTAAACTGGTTTTTGGGATTCTTTGTAACTTGGTTGAATGCATGTGCCACCAAATTGCCTGAATTCTTCTTTAAAGGAAAGAACGTGTAAGGGGATTTGGTTGGCCTTGGCAAGGACTAAACAGCGGTGGTGGAGGATCTTTGCTCCTTTTGAGACGATTTCGATAGCTTCATCGTATGACAGGTGCGAAAAGAGGTTGGCGTTGGGGTTGATTTTAGGATCTTCGGAGCAAAACCCTGGAACATCTTTATAAAATTCGACTTTCTCTGCACCTAATGCCATGCCTAGGGCTACAGCTGTAGTATCAGAGCCTCCTCGTCCAAGGGTCGTAATTTCTTTGTTGCGGCTAACGCCTTGAAATCCGGCTACAATAACTATTTTTTCCTGTTCGAGGCTCTTGAGTAAACGTAAGGGTGTAACATCAATTATTTTGGCGTCAGCATGCCTAGAACAGGTTATAATGCCTGATTGGCTACCGGTAAAGCTAATAGCTTCACGGCCTCTTTTTGCAAGAGCCATTGCTAGAAGTGCCATGCTAATACGCTCTCCTACGCTGAGAAGCATGTCAAGCTCGCGTTGGGGAGGGTTTGGGTTGATTTTTCTTGCAAGGCATGTAAGTTCGTCTGTAGTTGTTCCCATAGCAGAAACTACAATACATATACGTGGGTATTCTTTGGCTTTATGTAAAATAAGTTCGGAGATCACCTCAAATTGCTCGGGGGTCGATAGAGATGCACCTCCAAATTTCATTACACAGGTTCTGTTTTGCATAGATATTCCTAAACGATTACAATTGCGTTCTATGAACAGGGAAGTCGAACACAGCTTTTGCTTTGAAGCGGGCCACGCATGCACGACAGATAGTATTAGTGCGTGTTCGTTCCCTCATGGCCATTCATTTGTGCTTATTGTAAGGCGTAGAGTGCAAGAGTTGCAAGCTGATAATGACACAGCTGTTGCGATAATTCAGAAGATGTTGGATGTCAGCTTTCAACATAAATGGCTCAATGTGACTCTGTGTTCAAATAATACGGATTTAGAATATATTTCAGAGTGGATAGTAAATTTTTTAAGAGATAAGATTGTTGGGCTTTCTGAAATAGTCATTTACAATTCGGCAGATCATTGTGTAAGTAAAAAATTTAATTAACGACCGTAAAGTAGTTCGAAAATCGAAATGCTTAACCTGAAATAACCGTTATCATTCATCTGAAATCACCTCCGTAGCACTTTTTAAATAATTATTTTTCAAAAATGTCGATTTCTCTTAAGAAAAGAGTTCCAAAAACATTGCGTCAATCCTGCTGTTTTGCTATCCTGTCCACCAAACTAAATATTGGGAGAACCTTTTAAATGTCCAAAAACAGTCAATACACCTGGGAAGCAAACAAGCTTGTCGACGACGTCGGCTACGAAGAAAAAGATCGCGATGCATTCGCAGAGCTTCTTTCCTCTTCAAAAGAAAGTCCAGATGATGACAAGCTAGCAGTAATTCCTGGCAAAATCCTTAAGGGCCGCATTGTAGAAATCACTAAAGATCACGTGATTGTAGATGTAGGTCTAAAATCAGAGGGTATGGTACCTATTTCCGAATTCTCAGACCCATTACAACTGATTCTTGATGGCGAAGTAGAAGTATTCTTAGACCAAGCTGAAGATTCTCATGGTCAGATTGTCCTCTCTCGTGAAAAAGCTGAACGTCTACGTCAGTGGGAGTTTATCCTACAACACTGTAAAGAAGGCAGTATTGTACGTGGTAAAGTTATCCGCAAAGTTAAAGGCGGCCTCATGGTTGATATTGGAGTTGAGGCATTCTTGCCAGGCTCACAAATCGATAACAAGCGCATTAAAAATCTTGATGAGTATCTCGATAAGATTTATGAATTTAAAATTCTTAAAATCAATATCGATCGCAAAAATATCGTTGTTTCACGTCGTGAACTACTTGAAGCAGAACGTATTAGCAAAAAAGCTGAACTACTCGAAAATATTCGTGTGAGCGATGTACGCTTTGGTATAGTCAAAAACATCACCGACTTTGGAGTCTTCCTTGACCTTGATGGTATCGATGGCTTGCTTCACATCACTGACATGACATGGAGACGTATTAAGCATCCATCTGAGATGGTTCAACTTGGTCAAAAAGTTGAAGTTATGATCTTAAGCGTTGACAAAGAGAAAGGTCGCGTTGCTTTAGGTCTTAAGCAGAAAGAAGACAATCCGTGGGATCAAATCGAAGAGAAGTACCCACCAGGCACACACGTTAAGGGCAAGATCACAAATCTGCTACCATATGGTGCATTTATGGAGATCGAAGCTGGTATCGAAGGTCTAATCCACGTGTCAGAAATGTCATGGGTAAAGAATGTTGCTGATCCAAGCGAAGTTGTACAGCGTGGACAAGAGCTTGAAGCTGTTGTACTTTCTGTTCAAAAGCAAGAAGGCAAAATTTCTCTAGGATTAAAGCAGCTTGAGCATAATCCATGGGATGATATCGAAAAGAAATATCCAATCGATACAAACGTAAACGCTGAAATTAAAAGTTTAACGAACTATGGCGCTTTCGTAGAGCTTGAACCTGGTGTAGAGGGACTTATCCATATATCAGATCTAAGCTGGATCAAAAAAGTTTCACACCCATCAGAAGTTCTGAAAAAGGGTGATCTAGTAGAAAGCGTAGTGCTTTCTGTAGACAAAGAAAACAAAAAGATCACATTAGGCGTAAAGCAACTTGGACTAAATCCATGGGAAACTATTGAAAAAACAATGCCGGTAGGCTCAATGGTTGAAGGTAAAATCAGCAAGATTACTGCATTTGGTGCCTTTGTTGAGCTTGACAATGGAATTGAAGGGTTAATCCATGTGACAGAACTTTCTGATAAGCCATTTGGCAAAATTGAAGATGTTGTGGCTCGTGGTGATGATGTAAAAGCTAAAGTGATCAAACTTGACCCAGAACACAAAAAGATTGCACTCTCAATTAAAGAATTTTTAATAGAAAGTAACCAGTTTAGCCACGATGATATCGTTGTGTCAGGCTCAAAAAGTGCTCAGAAGCGCAAAACTAAGCCGAGACAGGATGCTATAGCGCAAGAACTTGAGGCTCTAGAGCAACAAGAAGCGCAAGAACAAGAAGTGGAATAAGAAATATTTATACCCAACTATGTCCGTTTGCTCGAACTTGGTTGGGTATAATTGGCTTTTAGACTATAATGTATCCGCGTGGCCTCTACGAACTTTGTAGAGGCCTGATTTAATAGAGCCAGTACTTAGGCTTATAGAAAGACATTTTTTCTTCTCTCTTAGGAAATATACGATGAATAAAGAGCTTGTTGCAGTTTTTGAATATCTCGAGCGTGAAAAAGGAATTAAACGTGAAATTGTCATTTCCGCGATAGAAGAATCGCTTTTGATGGCAGCGCGCAAAAGTATTCATGGGGCTACTAATGTTACTGTCCAGATACACCCCAAATCTGGAAATATCGAAGTTTACTGCGACAAGGAAATTGTTGAAAAAGTAACTAATCCAGTTCAGGAAGTTTCTTACAAAGATTACTCAGCACTCGATCCTGATTGCCAACTAGGGCAAATAGTTACTATGTCTGTAACACCTAGAGATTTTGGGCGCATTGCTGCGCAAAAGGCAAGACAAATCATATCCCAAAAGCTTCGAGGAGCTGAGCGCGATGTAATTTACGAAGAATACCGTCACCGCATTAATCAGTTGATTTCGGGAAGTGTGAAGCGTGTAGCTGGTGGAACAACTGTTATTGTAGACCTTGGTAAAGTTGAAGGTGTATTGCCTAGACGAAATTTTCCTCCTACAGAAAGTTACCAAGTTGGAGACAAAGTTTTAGCATTACTTCAAGAAGTACGAGATACTGACACTGGTGGTGCTGAGGTTGTACTGTCAAGAAGTCATCCGGATTTTGTTAGACTGCTGCTTACACAAGAAGTACCAGAGCTTGATGATGGCATAATTACAATTGAAAAGATTGTCCGCGAACCTGGGTATCGCACAAAGTTAATAGTTCGTTCAAGCGATCCTAAAGTTGATCCAGTTGGCGCATGTATTGGTATGCGCGGAGTTCGTGTAAAAAATATAGTGCGTGAATTGAACAACGAAAAGATAGATGTAATCCCATATGCATCTGATCAATTACAGCTATTGCAACAAGCGCTTCAGCCGGTTCAAATACGCAAAATTCGTGTAAACGAAGATGAAACACAAATATTTATTGTAGTTGAAGATGAAGAGTTTGGTGCCGCTATAGGCAAAAAGGGATTAAATGTTCGTCTTATAGGCGATTTACTTAACATTCATCTAGAAATACAAAAGATGAGTGATTTTCACCGTATTGATGCTCTGGAAAGAGCCTCGCTTGCTCAACTGGATGATCCAACACTCGATGAGGGATTATCTAGTATGGAAGGAATCAGTAACCTTGTGATAGATCAGCTTGTTGCTGAAGGCTACACAACACAAAGGAAGGTTTTGGAAGCATCTCTTGAGAAGCTTGCAGAAATTCCTGGTATCAGCCTAGATATGGCTGATAGAATTTTAGAACAAATACGTAAAACAAGGACGTAAAGAGTCTTGGCTAAAAATCTTAAGCTACACATCAAAAACGTCCAGATCGCTGGCGCGATTAATTTAAATAGCCTAAAGGCTAAATTATCGAAGAAAAAAGAGGGCGATGAGCCTCTTGGAGAGGATACCGCTATTTCAAAAAAAGGCTCCAGCGAGCCCGAAAAGAAAAAGCGTACTACTAAGCCAAAGCATGAAGCTCAAGCTGAAGTAGCTAAGTCCAACCCGCCTGCCGCAAAATCTGCCGACGAAGCGGAGCAACCTGCGCCTGCCAAACATCAAAAAGCTCCCGTACAGAAGGGCGAATTGGCGGAAGATAAGGTTCAGACTGCTCATAAGGAGTCTCCTAAGCATGCCGCACCTCAAATATCTGAAGCGTCTAAGGAAGAGAAAAAACCTCAAGATGGTCCAAAAACCACATCTAGCTCAGCTGCCGATGAGAAGCTTAAACTAGGGCCTGTATTTAGAGAGGTGCCAAAAGCGCCAGCACCGCCAACGCCGCCACCAGTTGCAGAGAAGAAGCCTGAGCCAACACAACCCTCTACGCCGCCTTCACAGGTGCGACGTCCATATCAGCCGCCAGCATCTAGACCAGCAGGAGGCTGGAGAAATGTTGCGCCGCAACGTTTTACGCCCCCTCCAGTAAGGCCCGCAGGTCCTCCGCAGCCTCGTTTAGGGCCAGTAGATAGACCTCCATTGCCTCCTAGAGAATATCCTCCACGAGATCAAGGCGCGCAGGATCAAGGTCCACGAGATCAAGCTCCAAGAGATCAAGCCCCGAGAGAGTATCCTCCAAGAGGTAATTACCAAGGTGGACCTCCACGATCGGGTGGCTACCAAGGTGGAGCCCCTCGAACAGGTGGTTATCAAGGTGGAGCACCACGAACTGGCGGCTATCAAGGTGGAGCCCCTCGAACAGGTGGTTATCAAGGGGGAGCGCCGCGTACCGGTGGCTATCAAGGTGGACCATCAGATGCTCGTCGCGCGCCTCAACCATTTGGTAGGCCGCCAGTACGCCCTCAGCCACTACCTCTGTCGAAACCAGATGCGCGAGGAGTGCCGGAGAAAAAAGAATTTACGAATAAAGAAATTGAGGAAGGTCTATTCAGACGTTCCAGCAAAGTAAAACCTAAAGAAACGGTAGCTAAGCCATTACGTAAAATCGATAAAAAAGAGTTTGAGGTTCGTATACGTCATGGTTTGCGTGGTGATGAAGAAGAAGATGGCTGGAGAAAGCGCCGTCCATCTAAAAATATGCGTCATCATGACGAGCAAGAAATTGTTCGTCCGACAAAAATTTCTGTTAGAATGCCAATTTCCATAAAAGACTTGGCAAGCGAAATGAAGCTCAAAGCTTCTCAGCTTGTTGCTAAACTCTTTTTACAAGGTAAAATAGTAACCTTGAATGATATGTTAGAAGATGAGCTTATGATTCAACTCCTTGGGCACGATTTTGGCTGTGAAGTCATAATTGATACTCGAGAAGAAGAGCGTATTCGTATTACAGATAAAAGTTTGCGTGATGAAGTTTTGGCATCGAATCCAAGTGAATTGCAAATGCGTCCTCCAGTTGTTACCTTTATGGGGCACGTTGACCATGGTAAAACGAGCCTTATCGACGCAATTCGTAAGAGTAATACAGCTCAGCATGAAGTTGGCGCTATTACACAGCACATTGGGGCATTTCGTGTTTCAACTCCGCAAGGAGACATTGCTATTCTTGATACACCAGGTCATGAAGCCTTTTCTCATATGCGTGAGCGTGGTGCGGAAGTTACCGATATTGTTATATTAGTAATTGCTGGGGATGAAGGCATAAAAATGCAAACAGACGAGGCGCTTAATCAGGCAAAAGCCTCAAAAGCAACTATCGTTGTAGCAATAAATAAAGCTGATAAACCTGGATTCAACGTAGAAAATATTTATCGCCAACTTGCCGAAAGAGACCTTTTACCTGAGGCTTGGGGTGGTCAGACTATTACTGTTAATACATCTGCAGTAACAGGTGAAGGTATCACTGAATTGCTTGAGATGCTTGCACTACAGGCGGAAGTATTAGAGCTTAAGGCAAATCCTAATTCGCGTGCTCGTGGAACCGTTATCGAGTCAGAAGTTGAAAAAGGTATGGGCCCTGTTGCTACAGTACTTATTCAAAATGGTACTCTGCGCGTCGGCGATAGCCTTGTTTTTGGTTTTAATTGGGCTAAAGTTAAGACAATGAAAGATGAGAAAGGTAACAATCTCGAAGAAGCTGGCCCCTCAACGCCTGTGCGTATAAATGGCCTTTCTGGTCTGCCAGACTCTGGAGAAGAGTTCATTGTAGTTAAAACAGAACGTGAAGCTCGTGATATTTCACATGTGCGACATGAAGGTAAGCGTACAACCACATTCCATTCGAAGCGTCGTGGTAGCCTAGAAAGTATGATAGAGCAAGCTCAAGAAGGGGCGCCTAAAAAGATGCTTAACCTAATAGTACGTGCAGACGTGCAAGGTTCTGCTGAGGCGTTAAAGAATGCTTTAGGCAAGATAGAATCCAAAAAAGTTGAGGCAAACATCCTCTCTTCTGGCGTTGGTATGATTTCAGAATCTGATGTTCAACTTGCTTTGGCTTCTAAAGCTGTGATTATCGGTTTCCATACTCAGATTGAATCACATGTAGAATCGCAGATCAAAGAACTTGGTGTTCAAGTGAATATGCATGATATTATCTACCATGCTATTGATGATGTACGCGGCATGATGCTAGCAATGCTAGATAAAGTGGTTCAAGAAAAAGACGTTGGTAAAGTTGAAGTAAAAGCAACCTTTAAGTCTTCTCAGCTTGGCATTATTGCGGGCTGTCAGGTTCTTGATGGTACAATTAACCGAAACAACCAGATGCGTGTGATGAGAGATGGGAATCTTATATTTAAAGGTTCGATAGGTTCCCTTAAGCGACACAAGGACGATGTCCGAGAAGTCACAAAGGGTACTGAATGTGGTGTCTTACTCCAAGGATTTAGCGACTATCAAGTAGGCGATATTCTTGAAGCTTTTGAAATCACTTACCTAGCTCAAGAATTATAAAGTAACTGTAAGGTATATTCATAATGGCAAGTGCACGTGTTCTTCGTTTAAATTCGCTCCTAAAAGAGGTGATCTCAGAAGTGATTCATCGAGGGATCCATCATGCTCCTCACATTAATGAATTTATAACTATAACCCGCTGTGAGATTACAGCGGACTTAAGTTATGCTACTGTATATGTGAGTATTTTAGGCACAGATGCAGATAGAGTAAAAACTATGGAGTCGCTGAACCAACATAAGCATCAAATTACTATGATGTCCTCGAAGAAAATGACGATACGCCATTTTCCTGCGCTTACATTCGAAATTGATACTGGACTCGAAAAACAGATGCGAATTGAAGAGCTCCTGTACAAAGTAAAAGCTGAGCGAGAAACACGTGAGGCCGAAGACGATTCAAATACGAGTTTGCCGGGTTAATAAATATACCACAAAACTCGCAGAAACTAGAGAAATGTATTAATGGTTTATACGAATTCTCATTGTGTTAGTAATTTTTAACTTATTAGGGTTCAAGGATGATTTCAGAAGGGATATTGTTAGTTGATAAGCCAGCTAATATGAGCTCTTTTTCTGTTGTTGCACAAGCAAGACGTCGCCTTGGGGTAAAAAAAATAGGCCACGGCGGAACGCTTGATCCATTCGCAACAGGCTTGCTTGTATTGCTGGTAGGAAGAAATTTTACCAAAAAAGCTTCAGAGTTTTTACAAGGTGATAAACATTATCTTGCATGTCTTAAGTTAGGTGTTTCCACAGACTCCTTTGATTGTGAAGGTACTGTTGTAGAGCAATCTGATAAAGTACCAACTGAACAAGAGGTTCAACAGGTGCTCAAGCAGTTCCAAGGTACATTTGATCAAACCCCTCCGATGTTTTCTGCTAAAAAAGTTGGGGGCGTCAGGTTGTACGAGCTTGCGCGCAAAGGCCAAGTTGTTGAGCGCAAAGCAGTTTCAGTGACCGTAGAGATCCAGCTGGTGCGTTATGAATACCCAGAACTAGAAATAGAAGTGCGTTGCACAAAGGGGACATATATACGCTCATTAGCTGAAGATATAGGACGCACATTAGGCTCATATGCCCACCTGGTGCGCTTAAGGCGCCTTAGTTCCGGTAGATTTTCTTTAGAGAATTCTATCGATTTTAATTCGTTACAAAACCCTCAAATCCCAATTATTTTTCATAGCTGATGTCAATATATTATCGTTTACAAAAAGAACCAGTCCTTAATACTCCTTGCGTCTTTACGTTTGGTACTTTCGATGGCGTCCATTTAGGGCATAAACATATTTTCGAAAGTCTAACAAAAGAGGCGAAGCGCTTAAAGTTGCCAACTGCACTTTTAACATTTACTAACCATCCCTCAGATGTGTTAGAACCTAAGTTGCGTACATCATGGCTTACTTCTAATGAGCAGAAACTGGCTCAACTTAAAGAGTATGAATTTGCAGCAGTAGTAGATGTTCCTTTTACACAAGCCCTGCAGCAGCTTACAGCCGATCAATTTCTTAAACTTATTCGCACTATGTTGCCTTTTTCAACACTAGTAGTGGGATCAGACGTCGCATTTGGTAAAGACAGAAAAGGCAATGAGAAGTTTTTAAAGAAGCAAGAAAAAGAATTTGCATCTATTTTCGTAGAAAAACTCTCTGTTGATGGTCAGCCTATATCTTCATCGCACATTCGCGAGTCTATTTTTAAAGGTGAATTAGATACAGCTGCTAAACTGTTAGGAAGGCCATACTGCGTTGAAGTTAAGCGTACTGATGAGACCGAATGGGATCCGATGCATTACGCACTACCCCCAAAGGGCACATATCAGGCTCAAGTGCGTTACAACGGCCAAGAATACTGGCATGAAGCTGACGTGAAAATTTCTTCAATTGTTGAAATTGAAGAAAGAAACGACGATAGTCATACAGCAGAAATTCAGCTAACTAAATTAGTTAAAGAGATCGAATGAACAAGCCATTCATAAAAATTTGCCCTTCCTTCTTATCAAGTGACTTTGCTCATATTGCTGAAGAGGCTAAAAAAGTTGAAGATGCTGGTGCTGATTGGTTGCATGTAGATGTGATGGATGGTCTTTTTGTTCCTAATCTCACACTTGGGCCTCAAATTGTTTCAGCGATTAACCGATCTACTTCTTTATTTCTAGACGTACACCTCATGATGTATAATCCCTATGATTATATAGAGCGTTTTGTAGAGGCAGGTGCCGATATGATTACATTTCACTTTGAAGCTACAGAGGATGTTGAGGAAACAATTGAGTATATAAAACGATGCAATGTAAAGGCAGGGCTTTCTTTTAGACCAGAAACTTCAAAAGACATGATTCCTAAATTCTTGCCACTTGTTGACATGGTCCTTATTATGACAGTAGAGCCTGGCTTTGGAGGGCAAAGCTTTATGCCTGATATGTTGGAAAAAATTCGGTTTACACGTCAGCTATGTAATGTGCTCGATATTCGTGAGGGTGGGGTAATTGATGATACAAAGACGCTTCCTCCTTTCAATATTCAAGTAGATGGCGGGATTACAGATGAAACCGCCGCAGAGTGTGCTGCAGCGGGCGCAAACATCTTTGTATCGGGAACTTCATTATTTAAAGCTCCTGAAATGAATACAGCTATTGCCAGCATGCGAAAAAGTGCAAGTGAACACTTTGTGGAAAAAGTTACTTTCTAGTATGCTTTTGTATCTCTACTAATTTGGTGAATATTATGGTGACAAGCGCGCAATTGATACCGGGAATGACCGTTTCCATTAGTGGAAAGCTCTTTCGTGTCGATTCTTCAGTTAAAGTGACTGTACCAAAGGGCAGTCCATTTATAAAGACAAAACTGCGAGATCTAGAGACTTCACAGATTGTCGAAAAAAACTTTAAGCCGACACAGGAGATCGAAGAAGTTGTTCTTCAGGACCGTCGTCTAGAGTATCTTTATCCTGAAGGTAAGCAGTATCTTTTTCTGGATATTGGCAATCTTGAACAGGTTATGGTTCCGACGTCCATTATCGGCAACAAAGTTAATTACCTGAAAGAAGGCACTGAGATTAAAGCAGAAATGTTTAAAACAGTGATTTTTGCAGTTCAGTTACCACAATTCCTTGAACTAATGGTAGTTGGAATCGATACAGCTGCACAGAGTGTACGAGGTACCACAGCTTCTAAAATTGCTGAACTTGAAACAGGGGCTCGAATTGAAGTTCCTCCCTTCGTGGAAGTTGGCGACATCATTAAAGTAGATACAGAGTCAGAAGAATATATCCAGCGAGTGTAAAGAATGGAAGTAAAGCAAATTAATCAGCTTATGTTAGCGATGGGAAGAACAGGCATTAAGAAGCTTGTTCTTAAAAAAGAGGGAGTTGAGCTTGAGCTTGAACGTGAAGATTTAGCTCCTATACGCCCTTATGATGGTGAAATTTCGGGTATAGAAGAAAATCCTATGCGCCATGAAATTGAGCGTCACCGACAAACACATGCTGTTGCATCTCCTGATGATCAGCCATCTTCATCAAAAAATGTACAAGATGAAGAAAAAGAAGATGAAATACGTGTGTACGTTACGTCGCCAATGGTTGGCACCGTCTATTACGCGCCATCACCAAACGATCCTTTCTTTGTGAAGCCAGGCGATCGTGTTGAAAAAAATACTGTGGTTTGTATTATCGAAGCAATGAAGGTAATGAACGAAGTAAAAGCAGGAGTTTCAGGTGTTGTGAGCAGTCCATTAATTGAGAATGGCCATCCAGTTGAATTTGGAACGAAGCTTTTTCGTATTACACCCTAATAATTAGAGAATTATGCAAAAAGTACTTATCGCTAATCGCGGCGAAATCGCCGTTCGTATCATCCGTGCATGTCACGATTTAGGCTTGCAAACTGTAGCTGTTTATTCACAGGCAGATACCGAAGCTCTACACGTTTTACACGCTAATGAAGCGATATGTATTGGTGAAGCACCTTCTGCCAAATCTTATTTAAAAGTGCCGAATATCTTGTCGGCATGCGAAATCACAAACGCTGATGCCGTACACCCTGGATATGGATTTTTAGCAGAGAACGCTAAATTTGCTGCTATTTGCGAAAGCTGTGGTCTAAATTTTATCGGTCCAGCTCCTACATCAATATCATTACTTGGTGATAAATCAAAAGCTAAAGAAATAGCAAAAAAGGCAGGATGCCCAGTTATTCCTGGATCTGACGGTATTGTAACGAACCTTTCTGATGCGATAGAAGAAGCAAAGCGCATCGGTTTTCCTGTATTTATTAAAGCCGTAGCAGGTGGCGGTGGCAAGGGGATTCGTATTGCTTATTCAGAAGATGAATTTGCAAAACTCTTTGTTGCAGCGCGAACAGAGGCTGAAGCAAGTTTTAGCAACCCTGACGTCTATCTTGAAAAGATGATCATGACTCCTCGTCATATTGAAATTCAGATCATGGGTGATAAGTTTGGTAACTACGTTCACTTGGGAGAGCGTGACTGTACTATTCAGAGACGTCGTCAAAAGCTTATTGAAGAGGCTCCTAGCCCTGTTCTAAGCCCCAAACTGCGCCAAAAAATGGGACAAGCTGCAATTAACATTGCAAAAGAGGCAAATTATCATTCTGTTGGAACGGTTGAGTTTTTGCTCGATCGCGATCATAATTTTTATTTCATGGAAGTTAATACTCGAATTCAGGTAGAGCATACTGTATCAGAGATGCTAACAGGTGTTGACATAGTAGCTATGCAGATACGCATTGCTAGAGGCGAAAAACTTCCCTTTGATCAAAAAGACATCAATTTTAATGGCCATGTAATACAGATGCGTATTAATGCCGAAGATCCTAGCCGCAATTTTGCTCCATCACCTGGCCGTCTTGAATACTACGTGCCTCCGGGCGGGCCTCACGTCCGCGTAGACAGCGCTTGTTATTCAGGCTACTCAATACCTCCTAATTATGACTCTATGATTGCTAAGCTCATCGTAACAGGTGAAGATAGAACAAAGGCTCTTGCTGTTGCTAAACGAGCGCTTCATGAGTTTCATATTGGCGGAGTCAAAACCACAATACCATTTCACATTGATATGTTGAGTCATGGAGCCTTCCTTTCGGCAGACTTTGACCTTGGCTATGTCGATGGTCTTATAGCTTCTGGTTATCAGTTTGGTTCCGGTACCGAAACTGACCCCAAAATCTTATAATTTTTTGTTTCATGTGCGGGGAGGGGGCTGGTTAGACAATAGACATCTTGTATAACCACAATTCCCTGCCCTTGCCCTATTAGTATTTTTTTTGAGCCATTTTCACTAGCATGGACACGATACTAATCAGCAGCTCTCGCCCTTTGACATATCGTTCTTCATTCACAAGCTGTAATCGTTGACATACATCCAAAATTCCTGCGCATTCTGTAGCAGACCGTTTAGCCATCCGATAAAATCGAGCTTTTTCATCGACGGAATATTCTCCCGCTCCCTCAACAATATTCAACGGTATTGATAAACCCGCACGCTGTAGCTGATCGCTTAAATATGCTCTACCTCTAGGTAAATGTTCTATTATGACATCCGCTAGTACGACAAATTCTATCGCCACTTGGTATACGGTTAACTTCTCATGGTCTAAAAGAATTCGTTTCTCCACTGAAGGAACGGCTATTGT
>JBGSSB010000144.1:0-5779 GCA_041737255.1 Chlamydiales bacterium
TTCGAAAGTTTGTACATGATCTTTATCTGTGAAATTGACATACTCTTTCATGAGTTACCCTCTGTTATTTGTTTTTTGACGAAAACCTTACTGAGGGTACACTCTTTTTATTTCAAACACAACTTCTGATCATATCTCTCGTTGTGATCGTTGAGGGCTTAAGTGAGCGGTATTGGGGTCAATGGCAATACCGTTCACTTATACTAAAAACTCAGCGATTTAAACGATGAAACGATCAAAACGATAAAAAAATAGAAAACAAATATCCGTTACCCAGAAGATGCGAATATTCCGTCAAACTTATGATGAGTGCTTTATAGAGCATGAGAAGCTCGTAACAAACCAGTAAGCCCATTTAAGGGCTTACTGGTTTAGGTAGGTTATTCGCTTAGAAATAAGACTGGATTTTCGATGAGCTGTCGCAAAGTGCGCATAAACTGGGCAGCTTCTGCTCCGTCGATGAGGCGATGATCGCATGAGAGGGTGAGGGTCATTTTTTTGCCGGCAACAATCTGGCCATTTTTGATCATGGGGGTGTCGCTTGCTGCACCTACACCGAGGATTGCTCCTTGAGGCGGGTTAATGATAGCTGTCATCTCATCTATGCCAAACATGCCTAGGTTCGAAATGGTAAATGAACCACCTTGGTATTCAGTAGGTAGTAGCTTGCCTTCGCGGGCTTTGCCAGCTAAAAGCTTTACATCTTGCGAAATCTGCGTGAGGCTCTTACGGCTTGCATCAAAGACAATAGGTGTTATGAGGCCACCTGGTATGGTAACCGCTACACATATGTCAACTCTTGAGTATCGAAGCGCACTTTTCTTTTGTGCATCGTAGCCAGAATTTACCTCTGGGTGCTTTTTAAGTGCAATGGCAACAGCTTTAATGATAAAGTCGTTTATCGTTACCGACTTTTCAAGGCGCTTTAGCTCTTCACGTAGGGCTGAAATTGGGCCAGCATCTACTTCTTGTCGCACATAAAAATGAGGGATTGTGCTTTTGGATTCTTGCAGCCTTGCTCCAATAACTGCGCGCATTGGGCTTAGGGGCTCTTCGGTAAATGGAAGAGGCGATGGGCCTGTCGATACTGCCCCTTGGCAAACTGGCTGTTTGCTAGATGCTGGGGTAGCTTGGTCAAGGTCGCGGCTCATAATGCGGCCTCTTGGACCTGTGCCTGAAACGGCTGTTAGATCAAGGTTTTTTTGCTTGGCAAGCTTTTTGGCAAGCGGAGAGGCCATTACTCTTGTTTCACTTGCTTTGGTTTCACTTGCTTTGGTTTCGCTTGCTTTGGTGTCACTTGATTTAGCTTCATTTGCTTTGGGTTCATTTGCTTTGGGTTCAGTTTTTGGCTGAGTTGCAGCTTCAGGCTGAGTAGGAGCTTCTGTAGGTGCTTCAGCCTTAGCTTTTATTGGCTTTTCACCAAGTGGCTTTGCTGTGTAGCCTTCGATGCTTTCATCGGCAGTTTCTGTAAACACTGCCAACGGGTCGTTTACCTGCACTTTATCGCCTTCGTTGCCTATGATAGTGCGTATAAAGCCTTCATCAATAGCTGCGTGTTCTACAGTTGCTTTGTCTGTAGATATTTCTAAAAAGACCTCTCCTACTTCAACAAAGTCTCCTACTTTTTTGTGCCACTTGGCAATCACGCCTTCGGTCATTGTAGGGGAGAGTTTTGGCATATATACTGTAAATGGCATAAGGAATTTCCTCTAGTTCACGGCTAAGGTTTGAAGGCATGTGTCAAGAATACGCGCAACTGTTGGCAGCGTTTCTACTTCTAGTACTTTAGAGTAAGGCATAGGAGTTTCCCTTTGGCAAACTCTTGCAACAGGTGCATCTAAAAAGTCTAGGCACTGCTCTTGTATTTGAAAGCCAACCTCTGCACTAATGCCTGTAAAGATATGTCCCTCTTCAACGACAACGCAAAAGTTTGTTTTACGCACTGACTCGGTTATTGTGTCCATGTCGAGTGGTTTTACTGTTTGCAGGTCGATAAGTTCGGCCGAAATGTTGCGCTCTGCGAGCTCTTCGCATACTTGTCGGCAAAGCTTTACCATGCGTCCATGTGATACAAGTGTAATATCACTTCCTTCAACAAGTTTGTTGGCTTTGCCTATAGGAAGAAGGTACTCGTCTGTTGGCACTTCCATTTTGTCTGAATAGAGCATCTCCGATTCTAAAAAGAGTACCGGGTTGTTATTGCGGATAGCAGATTTTAAGAGCCCTTTTGCACTGTATGCATTAGATGGCGCTATAATAATAAGGCCGGGCAAGTTGCCGTAAATAGCCTCTACGCAGTGCGAGTGCTGGCACGATACCTGTGCTGCGGAGCCATTAGGTCCGCGAAATACCATAGGCACGCTAAAACGGCCACCAGACATATAATGCATCTTGCATGCATGGGAAATAATTTGGTCTGCCGCCACAAAGGAAAAGTTAAAGCTCATGAACTCTACTATAGGACGAAGCCCTGTCATAGCAGCCCCAATGCCAAGGCCAGCAAAGCCATTTTCAGATATAGGGGTGTCAATTACTCGTGTTGGGCCATACTTGTCTAGTAGCCCTTTTGTCACCTTATAGGCGCCGTTATACTCAGCTACTTCTTCACCCATGATGAAAACAGTGCTGTCGCGGGTCATTTCTTCGTCAATAGCCTGACGGATTGCTTCTCGCATATCAATAAGCTGCATGTGGGTATCCTATGGTGCAAATACATCTTGTTCAAGGGTGCTTATATCTGGCCATGGGCTTTCTTCTGCAAACTCCAGGGCATCGACAACAAGCTCACGATTTCGTTTATCCATCGCTTTATATTCTTCTTCTGTAAGAAGCTCGCGATCAAAAAGTTCGTTTCGTAGAATAATAATAGGGTCTCTTTGCATACGATCTTTAAGCTCATCTTTAGAGCGGTAAAGGCCGGGGTCAGAAATAGAGTGGCCACGAAAACGTTCGCCAACGGCTTCAATAAGTACGGGTTTGCCCGTTGCTAAAATTTCTTTGTAAGCAACTAAAAAGCCACCGTAGCAGTTAAAGAAGTCCATACCATCTAGGCGATAGTAGGACATGCCATACGCTTTGGCAAGGTTCTGTGTAATATGTCTGTGGTTTGCAACGCCTCGAGAGATGTGCGTGCCCATGCTCCACTGGTTGTTTTCAACAACGTACATGCAAGGGATTTCCCACAGAGCTGCCATATTTAGCGACTCATGAAACGCCCCTTGAGGCATAGCTCCATCTCCTAAAAAGCAAAGAGCAATTTCATCTTTTTTGCCAAGGTACTTACAGCTAAAGCCAGCACCTGTTGCAATGGGAATTTGGCCTCCTACAATGCCAAAGCCTCCAAGAAGCCTTTCGTGATAAAGGTGCATAGAGCCTCCGCGGCCCTTGGCGTTGCCAGTTGCCTTACCAAAAAGCTCAGCCATAATTTCACGGGGTGTAACACCTAATAGCAGTGCCAAAGCGTGGCAGCGGTAGGTAGTTATAAACCAATTTTTATGACCTGTGGCTTGTAGGCAGGCTGTTTGAATTGCCTCTTGTCCCATATAGGAGTGAAAAAATCCTCCGATATGGCCTTGTTGGTAGGCAGCTTCTGCTCTTGTTTCAAGATTTCGAATTAAAAGCATACGATCTAGGCATTCTATTAAGGTAGTTTTACCTAAAGCATCAACTACTGTTTGATGACTTGCCTTATAGAACTCGAGTGGTTTGTCTTGTGGTGCCATTGTCCTCTCTAATCAAAAAGCAAACATGATGATCGAATCCAACAAAAAAATCAATGAGGGAAACAGTACATTGTGGTAGGATAGCCTCATCACTCTGGGAGGGGTTATGGATATTCGTTCATTACATGAATCAATTGAAAAATTAAATAGCACCATTAAAGATCTGCTCTCAGACGACTCCTTAGCTACCAATGATACAGTAGATAGCCTCACAACTCGTGTACAAAGACTCAAAGGCAATATTTTAAAATCGAAAAATGAGACTCATGTTTTTACTCGTCTTTTTGCATCGGCAAAAATGTGGAGCGTTTTTTATAAAATACGAACTATTGATTTGGCTCTGATAAACCTCAAAACACAGGCTATTAAAAAAAGTACTATTTTAGCTATAGACAAAGCAATTCGTGACCTTCAAAAAAAAGGGTTTCTTTTGCCAATGTCTCCCGAAACTTGTGTTGAAGACTTTACAAAAGTTTTACCAGAGCTAAGGACTTTAGGTTGCAGCGCTGTTTTTAACTTCCGACTTGTAAATCGTGATCAGGGGCAAGTCGAGCTTTTGGTTTTTTCTGATGAGGGGAAGCTCTCTAGCTACTCACTGAATCTATTAGCAGCTGATGAAGTCCAAAATGCCATAGAAACCCACGCTAACTCAGCCATCCCTTTAAGTCAGCTTCAAGATGTTTCTAGCTGGCTACATAAGCACGGAGCCGTTAATGCTCCTGTTTTAGGCCGCGATGCAATCGAGCAAAAGCTTGAAGCTCTTATGAAATCTTGTCCTCATGGTGCCTATGTGCTGCATGCACAAAATAAGACGCTAACACTTTCTAGGCTAAGTCCTCGAGGTCATATAGAACATGTCATTATCAACCTGCAAAAAAAACTTGGCTGCTATACAATGGAAGTTGAGGGGACTGATATTGAAACTACACGAGTACAGTTTAAACGCCGCTTAAATCAGATGGGCACGCCCATTAGATTAGTCGTTGCTAACAAGAGCTAATAGCAGTTTTATGGATACATTCTGGGCCGATTTTAAAACCTTTCTTTGGGTTCGCTATTTTAATTGCAGAGACCTTGTCAAAACAATTTTTCTTTATTGGAGAAATCCAAGGTTTGCCGTAGTTGATATCACGCTTCTTCTGAGTTATTTTTTTAAAAGCCCTTATCGCATAGGCCGTGAGCATAATAATGAAGAGCCCTATGGTGAAACGCCACTTGCTACGCTCGACACTATTTTGCATCATTGCCCAATAGGAGCTGATGATGTGGTCTACGAGTTAGGATCTGGCAGGGGACGTGTCTGTTTTTGGCTGGCTCTTTATAAAGGCTACAAAACAGTAGGGGTAGAGTATATCCCAACATTTGTAGAACGGGCTCAAAAAATTGCATGCTATTTTGGCGTGAGCAACGTAGAGTTTCGCCTAGGCGACATGCTGACAACTAATTTACATGATGCCAGCTGGATTTACCTTTTTGGCTCTGCTCTGCCTGATGAATCGGTAGAAAAGCTTTGCAACTCTTTAGAGAAGCTAAAGCCTGGCACAAAAATACTTACCATCAGCTACCCATTAACTGCCTACACCTCAAGTGACAAGATTCTTCTTATACAAACCCTGAACGCAGAGTTTTCCTGGGGGCAAACCCAGTGCTATATTCATCAAATAATAAAATAGCTCAAGGCGTCATCATGCAGTCATTATTTAAAATTGAAACAACAATGGGCGATATTGTCGTTGAGCTTTATCAGGATAAAGCACCACTAACAGTAGCAAATTTTTGCAGGTATGCAAATAATAACCATTATGTTTCTACAATATTTCACCGCGTGATACCAGGCTTTATGATACAAGGTGGTGGCTATAAGGTAGACATGGTAAAAAATAAGCGCTATGAGCCCATACGCAATGAAGCGGGCAAGGTCCGACCAAGGCACATAGGTTACACATTAGCACAACCACATAGGTTACACTTTGTGATATAATATATTTCATTAAAAATGAGGTATATATGGCATGGGGAATAAACATAGTGGAAAACAAAAGAAAATTATTTATTGA
>JBGSSB010000145.1:0-1829 GCA_041737255.1 Chlamydiales bacterium
TCAATAAATAATTTTCTTTTGTTTTCCACTATGTTTATTCCCCATGCCATATATACCTCATTTTTAATGAAATATATTATATCACAAAGTGTAACCTATGTGGTTGTGCTAATGTGTAACCTATGTGCCTTGGTCGGACCTCCAGACGCCCCTCTTTGGGATCACGACTTCATGAGCCCAACTTTCGATGAGGTTAAAAGAAAACACATCAAGCAGTATCTTAAAATATATGGAGACAACTGGTGAAAAATCCATTTTTATTTACTTTAGTTATTGCAGTTACGTCCAGTCTATTATGTAGTTCATTTTTCTGGGGCAGCTCTGAACAAAATTATGAAAAAAGCATAAGTGAGACTACAGCTAAAACCATTAAAAAAATATCCACGGAAACTGATTTAATACCTGTAGGAACAGGCGGTGGTATGATGTATGGCATACGTATGAAAGCCCTGTCATTTTATTACTATAAAGAAGTCGACATGATGACGGCGAGAAAGCTTTTAGTCTATTGCGTTGAAGAGTACCTTGCTGCTATCAATAGCAATAAAAAGGTTAGGCCCTACTTAGTCAACTATCCATTTACAGAAAAGAATATCGAAATCAACATTTTCTTCTTTAAACCGGATAGAAGAAACCTTCCATCAGGAAAAATCACCATTGCTAGTGCAATTGAAGGCAAAGTCGAATATCAAACCGACAATCCCGATGGTTATAAACTAGACACGCTACATGAGGAATCCTACGAAGAATCCAAAAAGCTTATTTCTCAAGAAGCCGCCAAAGCACCCACAGATAAAAATTCCAAAAATGAGCAGCAGTAAAGTAACGTAAAGGAATATAAAAAGGGGCAGAACACGAGCACTTTTCAACAAAATAGTTATTTGCACTCTTGCAATAGCCAGCCTCACTTCAACATCAAAACTAGCAGCGGAAAAACACCCTTTTGAGGATGAAGCAAAGGTCGAAAAAAGAGTACACGCTAACATTAAATCATTTGTAAAAAAATACAAAGGTAGTTGCTTCAACATGTTTTTCAACTAACGATTTTGATGCAAGCTTTGGGAAAAAGGAAAAATGCATGGGAGTGCAGCTGAGGGCAACTGACACAATTTACGCCCCCCTCCGAGCCGAGCTGTCAAAAGCTTTCAATTCTAGGCGCAAAAAATGCTTTAATCTCTCGCCCGGATTCGTTACGTTACGCACATAATGATTTCGCCGCGGCAGTGAAGGCAGTTAGGAGCCCCGTATTCAGCGTTAGCGGAATGCGGGGTAAAAGAATAAAAATATCAAACCCAGGCAGGGGTAAAACATGCCTTGTAGTAGGTATAAGATAGCTTTTTTTGATTTATATCGCTCCTAACTGCCACAGCGAATAGAATTGTTATTCCAGGAATGACAATTCTAAAAAATTGCGAGTATGTATTTCTAAAATTGACTTCCATGAACTTCTGTGGCAAGATCCTGATCATTAAATAACAATATATTGTAAAAATACACATCAACTACTTTTTGTGATTTTTATATCAATGCTAAACATGTCAACTAAAGAAGAAGAGGTGCACAGTGAAAAATTTTACATATCTCAGCTGGTTGCTCTGCATAACTACAATATTTAGTTCTTGCTCACACAGGGAGCACCTCGAGAATTCAGTCGCCTATCCAATAATAACAAATGCTCGACTCCTTGCAGAAGAGATATGATCAGAAGTTGTGTTTGAAATAAAAAGAGTGTACCCTCAGTAAGGTTTTCGTCAAAAAACAAATAACAGAGGGTAACTCATGAAAGAGTATGTCAATTTCACAGATAAAGATCATGTACAAACTTTCGA
>JBGSSB010000146.1:0-6113 GCA_041737255.1 Chlamydiales bacterium
TCAATAAATAATTTTCTTTTGTTTTCCACTATGTTTATTCCCCATGCCATATATACCTCATTTTTAATGAAATATATTATATCACAAAGTGTAACCTATGTGGTTGTGCTAATGTGTAACCTATGTGCCTTGGTCGGACCCAACATTGCCCATCACGCTGAAAAAGTGCGCCATATCACCCCATTTAGAAGAACCTATCTAAAAAAAGATAATAAAACACTAAAGGCTACGCTCATCATTGCCGAAACTGCAACGTACATCCTGCTTAAAACCCACATGGGTCATACAAGGCAGTTAGGCGGAGAAAAGAGCGCAACATACGCTCTAAGAGTACCCATAGATACAAATGAAGATCCATCACGAGTATGCCAACTCGTCAGCCACGATAGCCTAAATCAGCACTCAAGAGAAGAATTCAGTAAAGAATTTTCTCTTCAATCTCAGCTTGCACAAGATGGAATAGCCCCAAAAGTATTGGGCATCTTTGACTACACAAAAACCACTAAAAGCGGCTTACATATCAACAAAAGAACAGCCTTTGTAGAAGCCTTTGATCACGACCTCTATGCCTTTGACCCCTTAGCTAAAGCAGATTCAGGACTACCACCCCTCAATCAAAAAGAAATTTTTTCTGTAGCCAAAAGCATCGCCAAACACCTGCAAATTCTTCATGAAAAAAATATTGTCCATTTTGATATTGGACTTGAAAATGTTGGCGTTTGCTTCAACCCCCAAAAAAAGGAAGTAGAAAAAGTATTCCTCATCGACTTTGGCCTGTCCTTTAAAACAACGAATGCACCACCTTACCCCCAAAACATGTATGGGCACATTCCAGTTACCGGGCCTGAATTTTTCCGACAAGAGCCTATAGATGACTATACAAAATGTGATATATATGCACTCGGTGCGCTTCTTTCCATGCTCGTGATAAACCCCGATAGCGAACTAGATCCCGAATTCGAACCAGAGTGGATTGGAGATCTGACCAATCTAGAAGACCTCGTAAAAGAAGAGCAACGACCTCCAACCTCCTATACCGCTGAAATCACCCAAATCCTGCAGCTCCAAGAAGAGTACAGTTCAATTTCAGAAAGGGCTCGCGACGCTATCGAGGACCCTATCGATCTAGATTCATTTCTTAAAGCCTTTATAAGTATTTGCCTACACCCCGATCCATCAAAACGACCATCAGCCAAAGAACTTATAGGCTACTGTAAGAAAATCAACAGCTCGTAACACACGCTAACAATGCCCCATACCCACCCTCAAAGCCTTCCTTGTTAGGTAGAACAGACACTTCAGCTATCTTGTTTAGCCCTGAAAATGATGCGACAAGCTGCTCATTTTCTTCTGGCAAAATAGAACAGGTAGAATAGAAAATAACTGTATCCGGCAAGGCAAGGGAAATAGCCTTTTCAAGAAGCTTCCTTTGTAATTCTACAGAAGCTGCAATATCAGCCTGTGTTAGACGCCATCTAGCCTCAGGACACTTATACAAGCACCCACTATTAGAGCATGGGGCATCTACAATAATAAGATCAAATGGCTCATCGCTTACAAAATCAAGCGCATTACCTGTTGAAACAGTAGCTGGAACCTTATATTTACGTATATTTGCAGTGAGCTGCTCTACTTTTTTATCTGAAACATCGTTAGCAAAGAAAGCTGCCTCAGGAAAAAAGTCATGCAGCAAAATAGTTTTTCCACCGGGGCTTGCAGCCAGATCTAGCACTCTTTTTGGTGGCACAACAAGTGCATTTTTAAGATGTGAGTAGATGGCAAATTGTGTCGGATTCTGAATATAGTAACGAGAGGATTGTATATACTCATCAAGGGACTTGCCCTCCACTGGCAGCATAGTCATCTCTTTTCGATCACGAACAAAAAGAGGCGTTTTTGCATTACCGAGCTCCAGAATTTCCATTGCCTTTTCTTTACCATACGAGGCCACCATACCCTCTATAAAATACTCCGGGTATGATAAGCGCTCATGAGGTGTAACCATATCTAACGAGCACTTTGGCGCCTGATTTCGCATAAAGGCGTTAAGAAACTTTGCATATGTTTGCGATGCATACTTTTTTGCAAGATGTACCATCTCGTCTCCAATGGCAAAATCAGGAATACGATCTAAAAATAGAGCCTGGTACAGGCACATGCGAAGTAAAATTTTTTCAGCCCTTTTCTTAGGGATAGCTGCATGCTTTTTGGCGATTGCATCTAAGGCATTTTTACGCCTAACGACACCTGATGCCACTTCGTAGGCAAATGAAAAGTCGCGACTTGATAGCTCTTTTTTAAACCGATTGAGCCCTTCCTCAATAAAAACCCCATGAAGAAAATAGTTATCAAGCGCCAAAAAAGCGACTTCTCTTGCTGAAACTTGTGTCATAGCATACCTTTACTCTTTACCATTAGAAGGCAACGACTATACCATAAACTCACTTGCCTTTTGAGGATTAAATGCCCCCTCACAAAGAAAAATCAGCCAGACATTCCCCTCCACTGCATTCACCAAGTTTAATCAACAGCTTTAAAAGCATGTCTAAGACCACTTCTAGCAATTTCTATTATCTGGTCAATGCTCAAAATATCACGAAGCCCATAATATTCATCCGATACGCCAACACCAAACACAGTTGGATCATCGGTACAAACTATAATTGGATGAGCGTTGTCTCGATGCTCTAAAATCCAAGGGTGAACAGCCTCCGGCTCATGCATCTTTACAAGCCTTGCACTCGTGGGGCATACTTCAACTGGAGTATTGTGGGCTTTGATCCAATCAACTGCTTGAGGAACGAGGCATACTCCATGGCCAATCCTATCAGGCTTCAGCGCTTCTAAAATAAGCATCTGGTCTTTTTCATCATACGACTCACCTATATGAGCTGTAATATAGAGCCCTAGAGCTTTTGCCTTTTGTAATGTTTCAAGATGTGGTGTAATATCCCCCCTTGTAGAGACTCCCGATATGTCTAGCCCTACAACACCTTGCCCCATGTACTTTTGGGCAAGACTCACAGTTTTTGCCACATATTCAGCTGTTGATTCACGCTGCACGCTAAGAATAACCGATCCACTAAATCGATCGGATGTCGCACGCTCAATCCCCCTCAAAATTGCCTGCAGATAGACCTCTTCATCTTCCTCATTAAGGCTTTTAAGCCCGCTTCTAATTTCAACAAACCGAACACCATCAGCCTCTAAAGCTTTACATATACGAAAAGTGCCCTCTTCAATTTTTTCATTACTGTTGACTATACGGCTAATAAGTGGGAATACTTCAAATGCATCCTCGTATTTCATCCCGCCCTTCAGTTTGCCGATAAATTTTTGAAGCTCTTGACGCTCCGCTTGGATCGCAATCTCCTGTAAAAAATCTAAAGGAAAGGCGCCCCCTGCATGAATATGTAATTCCGCCTTTGGCTCTTGCTGGATTGTGCTGTAACGGGGACTACTAGGTGGAACAGGGTTCCATGATGAAGCTTGCATGAGACTACTCCCTTAATTTTGATAAGCAATACTACTACAGCAGAGTGAAAAACCAGTAGGTTTTTTATCCACACCCTGCTATGAAAGAGTCAGAATAATGAGGATCCATATGACAATGTTACACACACTTATCGCCCTTTTACTTTGCTGCAACTGGTGCATGGCAGATTGCTGCAGCAGCACACTTCCTAGCCGTATTGCTACAACAAAC
Organism: Chlamydiales bacterium; assembly: GCA_041737255.1. Lineage (GTDB taxonomy): Bacteria > Chlamydiota > Chlamydiia > Chlamydiales > FEN-1388 > SZAS-7. Next base: position 3,707 of record JBGSSB010000146.1, read on the forward strand.
ACCGTCCCAAGTGGAATGGTACTCATTAAGGGTGGTGAATTCATTATGGGATGCTCCTCAGATGACGCAAAACCCGACCAAAAGCCCGCCCACAAAGTAAAAGTAGATAGCTTTTATATGGATGCAACACCTGTTACAAACCGCCAATTTCAGGCTTTTGTTGAAGCAACAGGCTATGTCACTACAGCAGAAAAGCCCCCACAACAAGACGAAGTAGCACCCCAGGTCCCTCCTGGCACAGCCGCACCTTCTAAAGAATCGCTAGTTGCCGCATCACTTGTCTTTACACCAACTGAAGGACCCGTTGAGCTATCCAATAACAGCTCATGGTGGCAATGGAAACAAGGCGCTAGCTGGAAACACCCTCTAGGGCCAAATAGCACTATTGCCGGCAAAGAAGAACACCCTGTAGTACATGTTTCCTGGGATGATGCCGTTGCCTACGCTAACTGGGCAGGCAAACGCCTACCAACAGAAGCTGAATGGGAATATGCAGCCTATGGCGGCAATAATGACATGCTCTATGTATGGGGAAATGATGAATTTAACGAAGAAAAGCCCCAGTGCAATATCTGGCACGGAAGCTTCCCTCATAAAAGCACAAAGCCAAATGGCTACTATGGAACAACGCCTGTAAAAGCCTATCCGGCTAACGCCTATGGCCTCTATGATATGGCAGGAAATGTATGGGAGTGGTGCTCAGATCTTTACAACGCCTCATACTACGAGCAAAAAGCCAAAAGTGGCCTTAGCATAAACCCAAAAGGCCCGACAACAAGCTACGATCCTAACGACCCAAAAGCCCAAAAGCGTGTAACACGAGGCGGCTCATTTTTATGCAAGGCAGACTACTGCAAAGGCTACCCAATTGCCGCCCGCATGAAAACAAGCCCTAACTTAAGCCTAAACCACCTTGGATTTCGCTGCGTTAAAGATGTTAAAGCCCCATCAGAGCCTTAAGATCAAGTGATTGCATGGCAGCACTTGCTGCCATTGTATTGGCAAAAGCAAACTTGAGCTTCATCTCTTTTGGCTCTATCACAACAGAGTGAATGGTATCTTCAACGTTAAGATTTGGCAATCTCAATGCCTTTTCAACTGCTTCAAGGCTTTGAGTCTTGTTTGCCTTTTGTCTGAAGTGTTTGGAAAGCTCCGCCCTTCGCTCTTTGCTGCTATACTCATCTTGTGTCGGCACAATCTCTTTGCCCTTTTTCTTAGCTTCGTAACGGCAATTTGCAGCTTCAAGAACCTTTTCAGCTTCCTTCTCTCTTGTTAAATGACTATTTTTGGCGCCTTGCATGAGGTGATGAATTGCTGCATTTTGTTTGTCTGCCACAGTAAGGTGATAAGGACCCAATGGCTTGTTTTGGCCAACAAACTCTGTGACTTTGGCCGCGGTGGCACATGTTTCAAGGATTTTTCGGTTAAAGAATGCTGCTTGCATGCCTTTTATTTCAGTAGTCTCACCATCACAGACATTCATAGCAAGTGCAAGGCCATCTTCATTAATACCAGTAAGTGTACCTACAAATCCTGCAAAGCTAAGCTCTACAATTTTCTTGCCCGTTTCAAAGCTGTGCCGGTTAACAATAACACTCGCGTCCCCTAAACAGCCAAAAGATGGCCAGTCGAGGTTTCTGCCAAAAATTGGGCCTGTCTCTTTGTCGCCTCCAATAACTGTAGTACAGCCAAAAAGCTTTTCTAACAATCCGCTGATGTCGCCGCTTACCGTAGTGAGGTTGCTTACTACATCAAAATGTTGCTTATCTGGCAAAAGATGAAAGAGTATCATTTCGTCGCGCGTAAGCTCTTGGCCCTCAAATGCACCCTCTTTGAGTCGTTTATTAAAGCCCTTAACAACACCATCTATTTCTTGCTGAGAGTTTTTTGGAATCTGATCCCAGAGCTGGCTAATTTTTTGCTGATCAATAAATGCCGACATCATCGACCTATTAGCCTCGAGGCCAGCAGGTAGCTCTACAGAAGCTAAAATACCGGAAGTTACCGCTTGAATCACTTGATTAATCGTATCACCCAGTAAATAGCCATGGGCAAATCCTGCCTGTTCAGCCGTTTTTGCTGTAAGAGTAAGGATTGGGGTTGTCCCCTGATATGAAAGATTACCCCCATCACAGCTTAAAACTGCTGGCTTCGCTACTAATTCTGCAGAAATACCATTAATAGAACTCATTATTACCTCGTTAGTTACATATAATGCACACGATTATAACAAAGTAATTAATTTAATTCAACTTAATTATACCACATGTAGGAGCAAAGTTAAAATGTCGTAATCTAGCAAAGTAGAAATGTCGTGTTTTCCTCCCAAATAATAACTATTATGTTTAAAGGGTAACTAACCTAACAAGGAGGTTAGTATGACCCAGGGGGTCTATATGACACAAAA
>JBGSSB010000003.1:0-8852 GCA_041737255.1 Chlamydiales bacterium
AGAAACATAGCTTAAATTGATACGATTTAATAAACCTATTGCTTTTATGATCTCTCGGGCAAGTCACCTTCGGTGGCTTTGAGTCGCTGTAAAAACAGACGGAAATTTGGGGTGGAACGTAAATATTCTAACCAACGATCTTCTGTTACATCACCTAAAGGTGGCAGAGAATCATTTTGATATGCCTTAAGAAGAAAATGGTAGGCTTCTGGGCCGTTCTCTTGCAGTGAATAGAGGCATGCAAGGCTATAGTATACCTGCTGGCTTCCAAGAGCAAGCGATTGTAAAAAGTTTTGTTCAGCAAGTTCATACAAAGATCGTCTAATATTTGAATCGGCAGGGTCTTGTGTAATTTCTGCAATATTGAGGTAGGCCATGCCAAGATCAGCCCAGGCTGTCTCATCTTCTGGATCTTCTCTTAAAACATGTTGAAGCTCTTCGATACCTTTTTCCAAAAAGTTTAAATCATTAGATGACTCACCTTCATGGCAATAAGCAAGCCCTAAGTGATATCTGGCCTGGGTATTTGTAGGGTCTATAGACAACGCATGCTGCAGTACTTCTATAGCTTTTTCGTAGAAGCCATCTTCGTCGCTTATATCACCCCAAAAATCAAGCGCGCCGCCATAGTTTACAAGCCAAACAGGATTTACCTGCTCATGAAGTAAAATAGCCTGCTCAAATTTTTCAACAGCTTCTTGAACGTGATTTTTTTCGTGGGTAAGATCGGCTAAGTTTAATAAGGCAATGCCCCAGTCATTCCACATATACCCAAAACGACCAACGTCAGTTTTTGATGCAAGCTCAAATGCCACACAAGCCTCTTGCACCATTTGGAGGTCATCTTCAAACTCACCTAGAGAAAATTTAGCTACAGCAAGTACATGCCAAGACATCCCTACGCGATCACTTATAGCAATGGCTCGCTCAGCATTTTCTACAGCAATCTGGAAATAGGTCTCTTCAGAGAAGTAGCGTCCTAGCTCTAGGTTAGCAAGAGCCAAGCTTGCCCACGTGTAGGGAACATCCGCACCATCTATCGTTGCCGTCTCTGCAATCTCTTGCGCATCGGTCAAAAACTTAAGGTCTTCTTCGTTGCCACCATACAGAGCAAAGGCCTCTGCCATACGCGACAATAAAAGTGGCTTGTCGTCGGCAAAGTCTGCAAGGTTACTAAGCTTTTGAAGGCACTCTTCTAAATAGGTTACATCCTGCCAAAGCTTGGCAGCATACAGCAACATATAGCCCCAAAATGCCCAGGCATTTCCAAAGTCGGGCTGAATTTCTGTTGCTTCTGTAAAACACTCCTGAGCCTGCTTAAAATAGGTCTCTTCGTGGTGCACTTCAAAAAGGTACTGATAGCATGCACCAAGATTACAAAAACGAACGGCTCTATCACGCTTAAGGTCTTTAGTAGGGCAGCTGACACTTGCGTCGTTATCTAAGGAATACAAATAAAGCTCTATTGCTTCATACATTAAGTCGTGGCTGTTGATAAGTAGCGATAACTCAACTAAGGCATTGGCAAAATCATTATAAAAATGGTCTTTTGCAAGGCCTAAATTTTTTGCTTTTCTGTAGCAGCTAATAGCTTTATGTGTATCGCCAGCTTCACCCGAATGGCGTCCCATCATAAAATAGGCCAGGCCGAAGTGCCAGTAAAAATCCTGATGCATATCAGGTCTTGCCAGCAAGGTTTCTGCTTTAGTAAATTTAATTTCAGCCTGGCTAAAGAGCGACGGATCTTTACTTAGCATGCCACGGCGCACCAGTACATTAGCCCACGCATACCACGCTTCAAACATTGAATCATCAATATGAAGAGCTTTGCTAAGACAGACGGAACTTTCCTCTAGTAGCTGCAAGGACTCCTGGGCTCCAAAAGCAAGCCCTCGTCTGTACCAGATGTGCGCATCGTTAGGTGCTAAACTTGTAGCTAAGTGGAAAAGTTTTTTTGCAGAGTTGAGCTGATCTTCCGAAGTTGCACGCTTAAGGTCACTTTCGGCGGACATTACAAATAGCCGTGCCAACAGCTGACGCTCGTCATGTGTTAAGGTGTTCCAAGCTTCTTTATCGGTAAAGCTGCCCAGCTTATCAAATGACTGCGTATGCAGAATTTCTTTTAATGTACGTACAATCGGTGTCTCTTCACTCATAGACTACTAGTCTATAGTAAAGCTCGTTTTACAACAACTACCCTGTGAATACAATCTCTATACCGATATAAATTCTTGAATAACTTCTTGAGGCCAAATGATTGCCAAAAAGTAGGCTCGCTCCCTTGATTAAAACTAATTTATATTGTTAAAATAGTCCCATCACACAACATAAAAGATTTGCAATGCTCTATAAAATTTTTACATTACTCGCTTTATTAACGCTTTCACCGCTATCTTCGTGCCAAATTATATATTTAAATGGAACCTCCAGCGTTGGTAAATCCACACTAGTACATGCCCTGCAAGATGAATTTGAAACCCCCTATCTACATATAGGTATTGATAAAATTATCGATATGATGCCCGCTAAAATTAACAACTGGAGCGGTGGCCCCTCAGAGCTTGGCTATAGCTGGAAAAAAAGCGTCGATTCTGAAGGTCACCCCCTACAAACCCTACAAGTTGGCTCCTTTGCTCAAAAGATGGGTCCCTTATTTCGAGAAATTACCACTACCCTTGCTAAAAACGGGCAGTATGTCATTATTGATGATGTGGGCGGCGATAATGATTCGTTTGCCAACTGGCAAACTGCCCTCAAGGAGTATAGCGTCCTTTGGGTTGGCCTTACTGCTCCGCTTGAGGTAATTGAAGAGCGAGAAAAAGCTCGAGGTGATAGACAACTTGGCCAAGCACGAGCCCTATACAATGATGTTCACAAGGGATATAAGTATAATCTTTTTTTGGACACAAGCAAATTATCCCTTGATGATATGGTAAAGCAAATTAAAGCAGCTTGCGCACAAAAAGAAGCCTAACTCACAATTTTCTCAAGATCTACTATCCTCTCTTCATTTTTTATTTACACTGTGCTACTCTTTTCGTTATGAAAAATGAAAAAGATACATCATGGCAAAAAGCGGCCCAATGGTACGACAGCGTTGTTGGCGACCAAGGCAGCTACTACCACCAACAGATTGTTCTACCTGGGGTATTACGTCTGTTAAATCTGAAGCCGGGATCATCCCTGCTTGACCTCGGCTGTGGACAAGGCGTATTAGCAGGCCGCATCCCAAAAGATATAAGCTATCTTGGGCTAGATGCTGCACGCGCACTTATCACCAAAGCGAAGATGCGTCACAAAGGCCACGCCTTTCAGTACGCAGACATCACAAAACCTTTGCCGATTCCTGCACAAAAACTTTTTACCCACGCTACGATTATATTAGCTTTGCAAAACATGGCGGACCCTCAAAAGGTAATTGAAAATGTAAAGCTTCACCTTGCGCCTGGTGCTAAACTTGTGATTGTACTAAACCACCCATGCTATCGCATACCGCGGCAGTCATCGTGGGGTTTTGATGAAGCAGCAAAAATGCAATACCGCCGTGTTAACTGCTATATGAGCGAGCAAAACATACCTATCTTTACAAACCCTGGCCAGCAAGACACTTCAACAACAGTATCGTTTCACCACCCACTTTCGGCATACTTTAGTTTTTTCCAAAATGCTGGATTATTGGTACAAGGATTAGAAGAGTGGTGCTCTGATAAAATGAGTGAAGGAAAAGCTGCTCGATGGGAAAACCGAGCCAGAAAAGAATTCCCCCTCTTTATGGCAATCACCGTGGTAAACAGTAAATAGTGCTTTTTGCCACTCTTTACAGTTTTTCTAGTTCTGCTAAGATTTCATCTTTAGACGTAAGTGGTCTTTGACAAGCCCCTTCATGACAAAGGTACACTGTTGTGCTGTTGTCAATGCAGGGCTTTGCAAAAGCAAAGCTATCATTTGGTGTACACCATACAATAACATGATGTGATGAGCCTCTTTTGCTAAGAGCTTCTTGGATCTCTGATTGCCAGTCGCCCTGTTCGTTTAGCGACACAACGATGGTTTGTTTTTTTGCATCATAGTAGCGCTCAAGAGCGATAAGGTGATAGCAGTAGCCAAGTGGGTAGCTATCGATAAAACGCTTTGCAGCTTTAAAGATATCCTCTGCTTGGCTTAAATACTTTTTGTTATTTGTCATTTGATAGAGGCGGATGAGGTTTTCAGCATGCACCGCATTACCCGAGGGTTCGGCGCCATCTGAAAACTGGCTTTTGCGAACAAGTAAAAACTCATTGTCATCTGATGCTTGGTAGCAAGCGCCATTTTCTGCTTTAAATACCTCTTCGACCTGGTCTGTAAGCTCTAGCGCCCACGTGAGCCATTGGCTATCTTTTGTGACTTCAAAAAGAGAGAGAAGCCCGCGAATAAGAAAGGCATAATCATCAAGCCCTGCGCTAAAGCGTGCATCGCCTTCGCGATAGCGGCGCATAAGTTTTTTATCTTCATACAGATTTTTCTTAATAAACGTCGCAGCCTGTGCGGCAATCTCAACATAATCTGGAAGCTGCAAGAAAAACCCTGCCTCAGCAAAGGCGTGGATCATCAACCCATTCCACGAAGTAATGATTTTATCGTCACGAAGAGGTTTTATGCGATTTGTGCGCGCAATAAAAAGCTTTTCTTTTGTTGTGTTGATACTTGGCTCAACGTCTGATAACTCAAGATCTCTTGTTTCACAAAATTCCTCAAGTGATGAGGTCATATGCACAACGCTTCGTCCTTCAACTATACCATTATCATAGATGCCATACAGATCACAAAACAAGCTTCCCTCTATCTCGCCAACTATTGCTAGTACCTCATCGCGTGTCCAGGTATAGTATAACCCCTCAACACCCGCAGTATCTGCATCTTCAGCAGAATAAAAACCGCCCTCTTTATGGCGCATATCGCGGGTGATATAGCCTAAAATTTGCTGGCAGACCTCCTTGTACATGGGTCTCTTTGTTACCCGCCATGCCTCCAAGTAGCCAAAGGCTAATATTGCATTGTCGTACAGCATCTTTTCAAAGTGAGGAATGTGCCAATGTTCATCTACGCTATAGCGATGAAAGCCGCCGCCAAGGTGGTCGCAAATTCCCCCTCGCCGCATCATTTCAAGTGTTTTTTCAACAAGAAAAAGTGCTCGGGAGTCTTGTGAAAGTTGATAGTATCTCAACAAAAAATTGGCCTGATACCCTAGAGGAAACTTGGGAGCGCCCTTCATGCCGCCCCAGATAGGGTCTGCAATTTTAAACAACACAGTTGTCACAATAGCTAGCGGAGATTGATCGGGAAGCTCGTTTCCATGAACGTGGACGTGTGATTGCAGAATATCTACAATTCTATCAGCCTGGGTAAGTATACGCTCCTGCTCATCGCTTGTCCAGAGCTCGCCAATTTTTTCGGTAAGCTCTATCACGCCAACTAACCCTTTTGAACTTTCTTTGGGCATGTAGGTTGCAGCAAAAAAGGGCTTAAGCTCTGGGGTGAGAATAACATTAAGAGGCCAGCCGGCTGAGCCTACAATCATCGTTTGCGCAAACTCCATATAAAGGCTGTCTATTTCAGGGTGCTCCTCACGGTCAACCTTTACGCAAATGAATGCGTTGTTAAGGACCTTTGCAACTTCGGTATCTTCAAACGACTCTTGCTCCATCACATGACACCAGTGACAGGTAGCGTAACCAATGGATAAAAAAATAGGCTTTTGATTCTCTTTTGCAGCATTAAACGCTTCGATACCCCATGGATACCAATTTACAGGATTATGGGCATGCTGGAGCAGATAAGGTGATTTTTCGTGAATAAGGCGGTTGGTAAATTCGTGGGGTTCTTGATCCATTACATATCCTTCAGAGGTAGCTGTAAAAAATTAACTAGATAAATTCAACTCGAAAAAGTCCCATACTTCGACTTGGCATACTCTTTATCGATTCGGCTTTTTGCCTCTTCTAGCTCGCGGGTAAGCATGGCTGCCCAAGACTCACTGTTATGTTGGCCAGCAAACTCAATACCTACGTCGCAGGCTTTTAGGGCCTGCTCAAAATCTTGCATGTGCATATAGGCATTTGCGCAAGACAAATAGCCATCTGCTCGCTCAGGGGCAATTTTAATTCCTCTCATATAAGAGTCAATTGCTGCCTGGTATTCGCCAATCTCTGAGTAGCTATACCCAAGATTGAGCCAAAATTCTGGCTTATAGGGCTTTTTTTTCACTGTATAATCCTTTATGCTCTATTTTCCCTTAAATTTCATTATATCTATTTCTTTAATTATTAAAAAATTATTTACGAATATTATTCGGTTGATTGTTACAGCAAAAACCGTGTATCAATACTGGAGTAATTAGGAGAAAACCATGCCCTTTATAGCACTACGAACACTACTTGACTACGCCTCTCAACACAAATTTGGCGTTTGCGCCCTGAATGTCAACAACATGGAACAAATACAGGCTGTCATGGAAGCTGCCCGGGCAACAAACAGCCCTGTTATCATCCAGGCAAGCCGTGGCGCACGCAACTACACAAACGACGCCTTTCTTCGCCACCTTATGCTAGCTGCCGCTGAATTATACCCCGAAATCCCCATTGTCATGCACCAAGACCACGGCAACAGCCCAGAGACCTGTATAAGCGCTATTAAGCAAGGCTTTACAAGTGTTATGATGGATGGCTCACTCGAAGCTGACGGCAAAACCCCCGCAAGTTACGAGTATAACGTGGCAGTTACACGCTATGTTGTAGATATCGCCCACATGCTTGGCGTGTCGGTTGAGGGCGAGCTTGGCGTCCTAGGCTCGCTCGAGCACATGGGAGCCGGCGAGCTTGAAGATGGCCACGGCGCAACAGGCAAGCTGTCACTAGAGCAGCTACTTACCGACCCTGATCAAGCAGTTGACTTTGTCAAACGTACAGGCGTTGATGCCTTAGCCGTTGCCATTGGCACCTCGCATGGGGCCTATAAATTTTCGAAAAAGCCAACTGGGGATGTCCTTGTTATAGACCGCATCTTAGAGATCCATGAAAAAATTCCAAATACCCACATAGTAATGCATGGCTCAAGTTCAGTCCCGGAAGAGCTATTAGCTATCATCAACAAAAATGGCGGCAAGATGCGCGAGACATATGGCGTACCTGTTACTGCCATCCAAAAGGGTATTCAGGCTGGCGTCGCTAAAATTAACGTAGATACCGACAACCGCCTTGCGATGACAGGTGCAGTACGCAAACACCTCACCGAAAATCCCGGCGACTTTGACCCTCGCGACTACCTAAAGCCAGCACGAGCTGCTATGCAGAAAGTAGCAGAAGCGCGCATGCGCGAGTTTGGCCAAGCAGGTCACGCCGACAAGGTACCAGTAGTAACCCTAGAAGAAATGGCAAAGCGCTATAAAGATGGCACCTATGGCGAAGCTGCAAAACCACGTAGTGTATCATGATTGGAAGAAATGATATTTGCTGGTGTGGCAGTAACAAAAAATGGAAAAAATGCCACTACCCCGAACAAGAAAAAGAAACCATGCCAACCACTTTTGAAGGACTATCTGACCTCTACTTTACCCGCTACAACATTGCCTTAAAAACGCCAGAACAGATTGCGGGCATCCGCCGTTCCTGCCTACTTGCTGCACAAATTTTAGACGCTACATGTAGCATGGCAAAGGCTGGCGTTACCACCCAAGAGCTTAACGACTACTGCCACAAACTTCACCTTGAAGCCGGAGCGATACCAGCCCCCTTGGGTTACGGCTCCCCTCCTTTTCCACGAAGCATCTGCACCTCGCTAAACGAAGTGATATGCCATGGCATTCCCGACTCAAGACCCCTGCAAGAGGGCGATATTGTAAACATAGATGTCACATGCATTTTAGATGGCTACTTTGGCGACTGCAGCCGCATGGTATGTATTGGCACAGTAGATGCCGAAAAAAAACGTGTAGTAGATGTCTCCTACGAGTGTCTACTACGTGCAGAAGAAATTTTAGCCCCTGGCGTATCCATAGGCAAAATCGGCGATGTCATACAGTCTTGGGCTGAGATGCACAAGTGCAGTGTGGTAACGCAGTTTGTAGGCCACGGCGTAGGGCTAAAGTTTCACGAACAGCCCCAAATCCCCCACTACCGCACCCCTATAGATATCCCCCTTGCCGCTGGCATGATCTTCACCATTGAGCCCATGATTAACGCCGGCAAAAAAGAGGCTATCATCGATAAAACCGACCACTGGACCGCACGCACCATCGACAACAAACCATCAGCGCAATGTGAACACACCATCCTCATCACCGACACAGGCTACGAAGTGTTGACTCCCTGGAAAAATGAATCAACAGGTTAAAAGCCCATTCGAGATGATTGCAGAATTGACAAGTAAATTTTTATTACGCAATCGCCTTCTTTTTGCGTTAGAGCTCGTCTAGAACGACCTTTATTAGGGAGCTGTGGGCTCTAATAAGTCGTCCTGCGGACTCTAAAAAAAGAATAACAGGGGCCGGGGTATTCGATTCATTCGATTTAAAGAAAAACTAGGCACATCTGTTAACTAAGCAAATTGTAAGATTTTTCTAATCTTTGATCCATTCCCACTACTTTGCAAATCAACAAATCGAGTGAATCGCATACGCCGGCCCCTTTTATTTTATTAAAAATGTCAGAACTTCAATATATATTGAAGTTCTGACGAGATATTGTCAAATGTTGTGTTTCCAAAAAAGATTGCACCCTAATTTCTAGTTAATAATTAAGCTGTTTTTTCTTGAATTTCGACCTCCTCACCATTCTTAAATTGCACCCCTTGGATGATCTTCACCATATGTTTGT
>JBGSSB010000013.1:0-37190 GCA_041737255.1 Chlamydiales bacterium
TTTCGAAAGTTTGTACATGATCTTTATCTGTGAAATTGACATACTCTTTCATGAGTTACCCTCTGTTATTTGTTTTTTGACGAAAACCTTACTGAGGGTACACTCTTTTTATTTCAAACACAACTTCTGATCATATCTCGCCCGTCAAGAGACAATTACAAAATCAATAATGGTAATTTTTATTGTACAGCCTTTTTCTTCTTGTTTTAGAGCTCGTCTAGAGCGACTTATTAAAGCCCACTAGCAACCCCAGGGGGAGCTGTGGGAGCGTCGCAACACCATTTTTGGAGTCCGGCTAAGGACGATTCGACTCGCATATGTTTATTTCAATTTGGCCATAGCGCATGATTGAATTGTCTTCATCCGGACTCCAGGGTCTATTTTCTAACCACCAACTACCCCCCTGTGGTTGCTAGTGGGCTTTAATAAGTCGCTTTGAGAAATCTCTCGCACATAATGGTTACTACCTCATTAACTGCAGCCATTAGTTAAAGTAAATTCCCTTAAGTCGACACCATCGCCTCCTGCTCCAGCTTTCTTTATTACCCGGGGATGGCTACTTTATACCTACGGGACAAGATTGCCCTTAAATTTTTTACATTGATCGATAAATCTCTGATACATATATATAAAAAAATACTTATAACCTTATCTGCGGGGCTGCGATTTGAGAACGGATATCTACTCTTTTCATGATAACTCAAACGATTTCATTATTGAGCTTCATTCATCTTCCAGCAAAGTAAAAAAAGGCGGATTTGCTGATGAATCTAAAGAAAAGATAGATGCCGTCATCAAGGCCCTTTTAGGTTCTGATCCAGATAAAAAGGCAAAAATAAAAAGAATAGTTATTGACCAATCATGGAAACATCTAGAAGTTACTGATTCCAGTGGCAAAAAGATACGGCAAAAAGTTGATCAAATCCTTAAAAAGCCCCCTTCTCAGACTGAAAAACCTCAAATCACAGATCCATTTGTACTCGCCAAAATGGGGTCCCAACCTGCAATTCCAACTGCTTCACCGGCTATAAAAGATGAGGAAACGCCGGCATCTATCCAGGAAGCGTCAAGTGTAATTTTATTTGCATCAACAGATGAGACATCAGGTGTTACGCCATTTAAATCGAGCTTTATTCAGCGTGGCTTTAGACCTATCACGCCGACGGAAAAACTCTGGAAGTTCTTTAACAATATTGGACTAGCAATTAAAGATATCGCTTCGAAAAATAGCGTATGTATCGGAAGCTACGACTTTGCTACCTATTTCTTTTCAAAAGAGGGTATGGGAAAGCAGCTCACAACAAAAGAGGTCCAGACATCTTCTGTTCTTAGCACCCTCGCCGACTTTTTCAAAGACAATAATATGGCAACAGTCGATATCGATAGCATGCGAAAAGCAGCTGACTGGGCAAAAGCAATCGAGGATTTAGAGCCAGTTTCTCGAAAAGCTGTTATCTCCGGAATAGAAAACCTTGCTCGCGACATACAAAAGTCCGTTCAAAGGCTTAAAGACGAAGAATCTCTTATCATCCCTTTTTCATCCTATGAAGGCAAGATGGGGGAAAAAACGGAATCGATGCGACTACTAAGACTTTCGCGTCAAAAAAATCAAGAGAGCTATACCCTTGAGTTCATCGACTCCTCAGAGAATGACCCAATAAAAGATATTCCAGCTTCCTCATTTACATTAGAAGGCTTTTTTAAGCCTCTTGTCGAAATGCAAGTGCCCCATTCCTTTTCTGAGGCCCCAGAAGGCCTAGTTAACAAAGTTTATAAAGGACTTTTGCGTTTTGCAGTGAATCATCCCCGGCTGATGGGATGGGCATTGATGGGTAAGTCGCCAAAAGAAGAAAGACGCGCTGCGGTAGCAATTTTGGAGCATGCAATCCATGAGGGGGAATTTTCTGCTAGCAGGTTGGCAGAAAAGACATCTCTTACTAGCGAGCATTTGTTGGAACATGTCTTCAAACCGCTTTTACGCGTTGGGCAGGATGTAAATGTAAGCCAGCAACTATTCGAGCCCCTTCCACGCATTATGGGCGCCAAGCGCATGATCGACAACTTCTTGCCGCTTATGTCCAAAAAAGAACAGGTGCACATTGAAGCAACCAGCCTTTTTCAGTTTTTCTACCTTTACCAAGACTGTCTTACAGACGATCCTGCCTCACTTGCTGTTTTGGAAAGTGGGCACAAGCGAGTGTGTGAGCTATATCTTCAATTAAATATCGATCCAGAAGCAAACATCGAGATACTAAGAGTAATTGGCTCAACCATCCACAACATCAAGCAGAGAATTCAAGAGAGAACCATCCATCTTGATGAAAAGTTTTCAGCCCCTGTCCTGCCGGATACCTTTGTCATCGACGCTCGAGCACAAGCATCTTCTAATAAAAGTGAGGATTCAGCCGTCGCACCCCAGCCAACACTAGCTCCTTTGGCTAGCATTTCAGAAGATTCGATGCACGCAGAAAGAAAAGCGCAAGATGAATTGAACAGTCCATTGATACGTAAGCTAGATAATATTCATTCAATATTTCAAGAGTTGAAAACCCAAAAAGAGATACTTTTACAAATCCCCAACTTCAGATGGACTTCTGAGGCGATTGCTTATATTACAAAACAGACACAATTTAACCTCATCGATTTAGCTACAGTTTTGAAACAGTGTGAATCTGCATTAGCTGACAAGGATCGTTTGGCATCTGAAATTGAACAAATTGCAAAAGAGATTGGCAACCAAGATTTGACTGAAGATGAGTTACTTACCCTAGAAACAAAGTACAATAAAATAATCAACACTCTATTTGAAAAAATAAATGAGCATCTTTTAGATACACGAGATGATAATCTTGATGCTCTATTTGATACTCTAATGCGCATGAGCGACCAGTTAACTTTGTTCCGAAAACATACAAAAATGCCCTCAATCAACGAACGGGAGCTGCTTAATAGCACAGCTGAATTAAACAGCTTACTCATCTCAAGCGATCTCACAAGGGAACAAAGAAATACCTGCCTAGATGCACTCAAGAAATTACCTAGCGTTTTGAATATTAAGCCAAAACCTTCTAAAGCACAATCTGAGGCACTTTCAAACCATATAGATGAGATTTTGAGGCCTATCCATGAAATCTTGGAAAAAGAACAGGCTATACTCGAAAAAGAAGTAAAATTTCCGCAGTCAGATGAATTACTAAGCAACATAGCAAACCAAATTGCTCTATGTAAAAAAACATCCCGCGAGCCTTTATCACCTGCAGAAAGGCAGCTATTACAGCTTCAGATTAGTGAAATAATTGAACAGCTTCCTGTAGCAGACATTGACCTAGTGGGAAGCTTTTGGACAAAGCAGCAAGAGTGGCAAAACAATGTCAAGGAGCTTCAGTCTTTGCTTGAAATCGCCTACAAGGGAACAAAATCTGATGTCAAATTACCAAGCTTTGTTTTGCAAACAGCCGTTCTTTGGGCAATTTCCTACAGAATAAATCATAAGGATATAGACGCCCGCATACAAACCGATAAAGCCTACGCCAAAAGCTTCCTATCTGAAATGGGGAAGCTCGTAGATGATCCCTACCTGCGGTTTAATACACCATTAGAGCAAAACCAGCTCCACGAAGTCCAGCGCGTTGCCAATTCTTTTAAAAACAAGAAAATTATCGAAATATCAGGCGCCCTGGATGCTTATACAAAATCTCCTTTTCCTATAGCGAAAAGGAACATATTAAAAAAAAATGATTTCAATCCGGCCGGGTTGTCTAAATTTCCGAATCTTCGTCTTATTAAAAGGTCCCTGGCTGAACTTGATCAAAATAATACCATGTTTGGCGCAACGATGCAGCACGGGGAGCATAAAGAAAAATCTAATGCAAGACAGTGCTTTGATGAAAAAAGCTGCAATTTACTAGATAGCTATGTAACACAGGGCGTTAAATATCCTCTCGGAAATATTGAAGGAGAAATTCGGCAAAAAAATTATCGTCCATTTGGTTTGATGAACGCAGATATTTTTTATGAGTTGGTACGCACGAATTCAGACGATTCTGAAGTAGGGTTAGAGCAAATTCTTTTGCAGTTTGCATCATCAGAAATGGCCCCTCTTTTACAGGCAATGCCAGATGAGCTTCGTCGTGTCCTTGATAGCCGTATCTTAAAGCCCATGCATCTACAGAAATATTTTGCGAACCCAGAACGTATCGAGGCTGTTTTTACTGCCTTAGATTTGGCCATAAGACGCTCTAAAGAGCAGTTTCCTCTAGCATACATAACATTAGTCGACTTGAAGGCAACCCTGGTTATCTTTTTAAAAGATAAGCACAAAGATGACTCTACTCTTTATACAAAGTTTAGTGAACAATTAAACACCCTGTTAGAAGATGTAAAAACACTACTGACATCTAACAGTTCTGAATATAAGGAAACAAAGCTTCAGCTACATACGCTTCTTTTAAAGGAATACGCGAAGGCATCGAAAACTGATAAAAAATTTAGAGACGATCCTAAAGACTTTTTATCGCTTCTACCATCATGGATAGCCTGTCGTTCTGCTGCATCGACTACATACACTGATCTGCAAGAGCAAAATGAAATCAATCAATTTTTCTTTAGCAAAATTCTCCCAGCATGGAATGGGTTAGATAAAAAAGCAGATGAGCTTAATAAACTTCTAAAAGAAAAAGGGATAGTTAACGAAGAGCTTACGTGGGATAGAGCTGGAGAGGTCTATTCTGCCACCCTTCCTAACGGATCTTCTTGCCAAATCAGCATAATCGCTGGGATTTTTACAGTCGGGGGCTCTGCTATAAATATTGGCGGAGGGACCTTACCTCCAGCTGTTTGGGAAAATTTTCCTATAAAGAATCCTAATTATGAACCTATTAATGCTAAACAGATACCTAACACTGGCACATCTAAACTTATACAATTTCAAGTTAAAAATCTTGGTGGTACGCTCTTTCAAACCCAAATCACAGAAGATGGCAATGTAAGCTTTTCTGTTAAGCAGAAGGGCATTTGGTATCAATATTCTCCCCTTGTTTCATCACAGGATGTAAAGCTAGAAGAAAAAAGAACTAAAGAGGAAGAAAAAACAAAAGAGATTACAGCCATAAGCAGCGCTATTACAGGACCCTTCAGAAAGATGCAAGCATCAGCCCGTGCATTTGGAGAGGAACTTAGCAAACAGATGCTTAGTCCTCCTACGGATATAGCTTTGCCAAAGGACATTCACGAGCGTGGTATCTGGATACAAAAAGGGACAAAAACTGAGGCCATAGTGCTCAACGATACGTGTGAGATAGTCTATGAGGTGAAGCTTGCTTATACACTCGATAAAAATGCCAAAGTAAAAAGTATAACACAAAGTGAAGCTGGAATAGCACTCTATCTTGTAAATACGCCGCAATCGTCGTTGTACCAGCATCTTACTGGACTTACAAAAAAGGAAAACATAAAGCTATGGGCAGATTCCACAGGCATATTACAAAAAATTGAACTCCTTGATCCCAAGATGCTCTTTAGCCGTGATTCTAAGACAAATCGTTTGATGAGTCAGGAGCTAGATGGCTTTTATTTAGCAGAAAATCAGAACCTGCCAGTAGATAGCTTTGGCTCAGAATGGAAAAACTATCTAATCCTTACAGATGGAACTGAGCAGCGAGTGATCATGCGCCAAAGTGGCATACTCTCTGAGAACTTCCTCAATGAGCAAGGCTATATGCGAGGGTTAAGCATAGGTGTTGATAGAAAACTGCGTGATGAGGCGCCCCCCTTTATTGAAGCCTCTCTCGTAGAGCATCCTGAAAAAGGATTTGCCCTTCAATCAAATAAAGCTCAGACAAATCTTTATCTAGGCCTTGCAGCTCTTCAATGTCATGATTTCACAAGCGCTATGCAGTATCTTCGTGCAGCAGCACGATCAGCTCCTTATTCAGCCATTGAGCAGGAGCTAGTTAACGTACTGTTAGAATATAAAAATAGCTCATTTACTTTTGGGCTAGACAAAGAAGCGCTTAAAGCGCCTGCAGCTACAGGTATGGCAGATACAGCTACAAACATGCTTACTATGGTAACAAAAGCCATGCAGTCATTTGAGCTAGACCTTCCAACTATTGCAGCCGCAAAACTTGCCACTTTAGCGGCCCTATTAGAGCAAGACCTTTCAAAACAGCCAGAACTTAAAGATTCGTTGCCAAAACCTGAAGAAATTGTTAAATGGCTCATGGCATATCATATGCCGGGAATAGATGGTCTTCCACTGCGCTTGCAAGCAGTTTCAAGCTCATGCAAACTTACACCTGATGAGCTTTATAGAATTCATCTACACTATCCAGATATCGGAACCCCCCTTATCGCACTAGGTGTGCGATTTGTAGAACTTACAGGTTTGCCCGCGCTACAAACAAAAGTCACGGCTCCTAGCAAAAGTGCAGATACTCCCCCTGAGCCCCTACAACCATTTACTGTAGCACCTGTTGAAACTAGCAAGAAGACCCCTGGACTTGTCAATAAGATTTCAAAAAAAATGGAAGGGGAAAAGCGCAAGGGAGTTGTCGAACAGCTTGCAAGTGCAAAACAGACCACTGAGCCTGAAGATGTGCGTACTTTTCAAGCGGGAACCTATATCATTAGCCATTTTAAAGAATTCTATGAGCGCATCGATGCTTTAGATACCACTATCCCAGAAGAAAAGCAAGAGCTTGAAAAAATAGTTAGCAAGCTTTCGCTATTTAAAGATTCTGATCCTGGAAGAAAAGATGCTATAAATTTTTTGCGTACAGTTGCTTTGCAGAAATACCAAAAAACAACAGCTCCTGGAGAGATCCAAAAGAAATCGCAAGTTGTAGGCCAACAAATCCATGTAGAAAAACTTAAAGAACATAAAGACAAAGCTATAAAAAGCGCAAAAAAATTTATTGAGCTTGCTGGCGGCAACGATAAATACAAAAGGCTCGACCTTATCCCAGATGAGGAATTTACTCAGCTTAATACATTAATGATGGATCTTGAAAATCTAACAGTAGATTCAACAGACAATCAAAAAGCCCTCCAAAACCTTGTCGGAGAACTTTCAAAAAAAATTCGGCAGCTTGCAGCCAATCAACGGATAGTTGTCCGAGGAGATCTCGATGCCATTTCCGCTTCAATTCCTTACAAGGGGTATAGAAAGCAGCGATTTTCTGCAGCAGAGAAAAAAGAAGTTTCCGCCTGGGCAAAGGGGAACTATGAACCTCCATTACCTAAAGTAGCAAACAAAATCAAGGTTCATGCAACTTATACGCTAGCTGATCACTTTAAAGATGAAGATAAGTATCCTCTTCCCGAAGACTACAAGAAAAGACTTGTTGACTCTATCGAGTATGATTATTCCTTACTGCGTCAAAAATGGAAGCCTGATGAACTTCGATCGTTAAATCAAGCGTTACGCGAATTACGGGATGAAAATTCGTGGATGCTGAAGGTATATCCTTCTAATGGATTTCCAATCCACAGAAAGGATAATTTTAATCCTGAGAGAATGGCGGCATTTTTAAATAGCCACAAAGCTCTATTTTCTGATGCACCACCGTCAATCGCTCCAGAAGAAGCTACTGACCTAAAAGAAAAAAAATCTGAATTTGATCCACTTGCGGCTATTAAAGGTATTGGATTTTCTCCCCAAGAAGGCGATATAGACTTTCGTGGATTACTTCTTCAGCTTGCCTTTGTAGCTAAATCTGATGAGGAAGTAAAAAAGGCCTATGAAGCAGCGAAGCAAAAAATTCAGTCAGGAAAGACTAAAAGCGTTGGCTATTACTCAGAAGAAAACCTCCCATTCTTTGATAAGCTCTCTTCCGCACAGCTTCGTGAATTTGCCTTGATGTGTAGAGAGTCTCTAATTGCAAAAAAGGATCTGCAAGAAATTCAAGATAACATAAAAGGGATTCTTCAAATCATGCAGGGGGCAGGATCTCTACTTCCCGCCGCGATTGAAAAAATAAAAATTGTTGCCCCCGCATTTTTTGCTTTAAAAATGCTCATTGGCAATGAAAAACTCTATATGAGGCCAAACGCCTATGAGCTTGCAAAAGAATTTTTTGCACAGGCAAAAAAGCTTACTCATCCGGAAGGCATTGCTTCTGAGGCAGATAAATTGCGCATCGCCATCTCGGCAAAAAAAGCTGTTGGAGTAAAGCCTGTAGCGGCAACTGGTACCATCCAAAAACTTGATCAAGGAAACGATATTGTAACGGGCCAGAAAGCAATTACCGGCAGCGCAAGTCATGCCGACATAACAGCATGTTTAGAAACTACAAAAAAATTAGAGCTCGAAAAGAAAAAAGAGGTGCTATCTGTTCGCAGGGATATCCTTGAGATTGTTAATAAACTGCCAGAAGAGCAAAAAGCAAAAGAAACTGAGGAGCTTCGCAGGTTAAGCGGCAATGCTGTTGTTATCGACATAGAAAAGGCATTCCAGCTCTATGCACAAGATACCATGAACAGCCTAAAAGAGCTGAACCCAAGTCTAACCGATGGGGACATCCAAAAACTTGAAAAGTTAGTAACCGATCATCATATCAAAGCATCCGCTCACCAAATTCTGCAGCGTCAACTTGAAAACATCCAAATGGCGCTAGAAGCTCGCACAAAGTTTGATAAAATGGATCAGGCTTTTCTTCACCAATTAAATGAGGGTGTTACAGCATTTTTAGATACGCAAAATAAAAAAAATATTCAGAGCCTTATTGATGCCTGTGAAAAAAAAGGGCAGCTAGCTTTTGCTGAGAGTATTCGAGATTTCATGGCAGAGTTAGAGAGTTTCAATAAAAATGCAACGACCAAGCGCTTCTACGATGTAACACACGATCATCCCCACACAAGGGCAGCCTTAGCCTATGAATATACGTTAGGCGTTATATTCAGAAAAGATCAGATTGATGAGTTTACAAAGCGAGTGGGATCCCCAGACATCGTAAGCTGGCTTGGCACCGGCTTTGGCAAGACCTTTATGGCACCAGGGCTTGCAAAGATGATGGCGACAGGCGCAAACCTTGTCTGTGTTGTGGATACAAAAGACTTAATCCCCATGACCTCAAAATCTCGCGATCAAGACTCTCGCGCAGTCTACGGGCAGGCGGCATTTCACTTTCAGTTTGAACGCGATCCTAACCGCTCTGTTGAAAATCTGCAGGAGATTGAATATCGACTGCTGAAATGTATCGATCGAGAAGAATATATCGTAACCTCAAAAGAAGCTCTTGGCTCACTAGTTCTTCAGCTTCTTACGTGGCAAAGACTAGGCAAAGGTAATAATGAATTTGATCAGAAGATAGAAGTATGCCAACGTATTATTTCTTTATTTAAAGATCGAGGCGTGGCACTTGGCGATGAAATACACCTTATCTTAAATGTCACCGAAGCACTCGATTATGCAGAAGGCGATCGCACGCCGCTGACTAACTATAGTGAATTTTATGAAACAACCTCCTCTATCTATCGCACACTCTATCCCTATAGGGGAGAGGTCGGGTATATAGATACGTCTAAGCGCATTGCAGGAATGCTAAAAATTGCCGAAAACAGGCAGGCTCAAGTAAATACCGCGACAATTCGCGAGGCAACAAAACTCCTTGCTGAGACGATCATAAAACAAAGCCTTGATTCTACATTTACCCCTAAAGATCCAATTCACGAGAGTATTTCTGATTTGGTTACCAATAAAGGGGTTTCGAAAGAGGATTTAGTTTCATTTCTTACCGTCAGCGAGGAAGAACGGGATCTTACAAAATGTTCTCAAGAAATTCTAAAGCTAGAAGAGTCTAGTAAAAGAGGCATCGCGGCATTAAAGGAAAATCTCTCGAACACCTTTGAAAAAGTCCTCAAAAAAATTGCAGATGATGACTTTGGCGTAGGCGATGATAACTTAACCATCTGTCCATACTATAAGGGACGCGCGCAGCCTACTAAAGAGCTGGATGACATATTTCAAACTATTCAGACGCACTATATGTGGTATGGAATCAATGGCATTCCTGTGGAGGGACTAAAAGAGCAGATAAAGAAATGGAATAACCAAATTTCGGCAGAGCTTTCCGACTATGACGAAAACGTAGAACGCTGCCCTACATACAATACCTATCTTCAGATATTTGGAAATGATGCCCCCTACATACGACAAATAGATGACACTGCGATTGAAAAGCTTGCACAAAGAGCAAAAGATACTCCAGAAGTGCTTCACAGGTTTCTAGAGCAAGTAGTCTTTCCTAAACGAGAGATCTACCCTAAAAAATTAGGGTTTAACTCTATGGATCTTGTATCTATGTTTCACAAGTTTGGAGGGTATTCAGGCACGATTCAGACTCGCTCAAGCTTTCAGCGTGGCGTTTCAAATAAAGACGACCCAGACGTTGACTCGCGCGCAGCTTCAAACTTCAGGCCGATTTATGAAAACCCCATGAACCAAGAGCAGCACACCCTTTTAGACCTAGATAATGAAGCTATGAAGGCAATAGCCAAAAGTGAAAATCGCTCGGTTCCTTCACTCAGCTCTCAGCTAAGTCAAGCAAAGATCGACATCAAAAAGTTTCGAGCAATTATCGATGTCGGAGGTCTCTTTAAAGAGCTAGATTTTTGCGATATGGCAAAAAATATACTCGCGCAGTTTTCAGAAGAAGAGCTTCAGGCAGTTCTCATTTATAACGACAAAAGTGAACTCGTTATTTTACGAAGAGGAAGTGATCAGCTAGAACCCTTTGACCCAAAGACAACGCCTCCTGAACCTGACATGCGATTTACTGTATATCGTCAGCCGCAAATTACTGGATCTGATATTCCTCAGGGCCTTCGTGCCAAGGCATTAGTCACCATTAACGAAAAAACAACGTGGGGCGACTTTGAGCAGGGAGTGGGGCGCATGAGAAAGAATAAAGATGGCCAAACATATGCTGTAACATATAGAGAATCTTTGGTTTCAAAAATAGATGAAGACTTAGAAATAGCAAAAACTAAAAGTGCATCACCTGCTGAAGTTACAAGACTTAAAAGTTTACGAAAATCAGATGGTAAAATTGATGTAAAAGGGCTGACAGGACAAGTTGAAGATAGCGAAATTAAGCTTCGTCGCTACTATGCAGCTATTGCTGAAATGGAAAACATCGTAAAACAGTGTGTTCGTGAGCAGCTTTGTGGCCCAAACTGGAAAGCAATATTTGCAGTCTTTGAAAATCAACTCTTTGAAGATGGGCTAAAGTCGGCAGACCAGCTGCTGGAAATCCAACACCCCCTCGAACCGATTCTCATGCTCGAAAACCATAAAAAAAACCTCCTAAACATCATAGAAAAAGCTTTGAGCCTCGATTCTATCCAAAGCAGCCCAGAAACGAGGAAGGCACTAGAAACTGCAAAAATTGATCTAGAGAAATATACATTTCCTAACAAGGAAAAGATGCCTGAAACTGTGATGGGAACGGCTGGAGAGGCAACAAAAGAAACAGAGGTTTCTCGAGAAACAGAGGTGGAGGCCGAAACCGAAAAAGCTGTAGAAGTAGAGAGAATTCAGGTGGAGGAACTGTTAAGTCCGAGCTTTTATAATCACAGAACTCTCTGGGTCAAATGGGAGCCGAATAATTTGTTAGGACTCATCGATGGAAATCGAATGAAACCCTTTAGCCCTAGCATAAATAATGAAGAAGACAAAAAGGTAGCAAATTTTACATATTATCTTAAAAATGATGCCCCTAATCTACTTACCATGCCTGAGATAGATCACGAAAGACTCTTTGATGGTATATCAATAACGCAAAACCTGACTCAGAGTCGTCATGTAGCGATTGAAAAGGGCGACAAAACAGATTGGGAATACAAGGACCATTACCTCGCGTATGGCCAAAAAATTTGCCGTTCTGTAGCGGAAATTAGCATAAAGCGAGATGGCAAGCGGATCTATCACCACCTCTTACTTGATGTACTAGATGTAAAACAATTCCAAGAAGCACTTGGCAAAATTAAAGAAATTCTAACGTCAGAATTTTTAGTACAGCTGAAAAACCTGGCCAAAGATCAGCCTGAAGCAACTCTAGAACAGTTAGTTCCAGGCCAAATACTCACGCAAGATCAAATCAACTATCTTCAAATATTCTTCGGCGCAGAGGCGCTTCTTGCCGATATAAGTACTGTTGCTCTTCGCGTCAATACCTACGGCCAATATACTGCTTCTTGCGGCGCACTTGACATTCACTACACAGATGATGCCACCAAGGAGTTAATGGTCCGCTCAAAAATTATCCGGGGAGAGCTTTCTTTTTCGCGTGAAGAGAGGGGGATATTAGAAAATATCTTGTTTGAAGACTATTTACAAGTTCTAGACTTTCAAGAATTAAGAGGGCAACTTGCAGGCGATGGTTTGGCCCATAACGCTATTGAAGAGACAATTCGATCAAAAGAAGAAAAGGGCATAAAAGATTATAGCAAAATGACAAAAGAAGAACGGCAGGATTTTGAGAAAAAGCTATTAGAAGTTTATAAGCTTTACTCGGTTGCTGTTAGAGAAACACAAAAATTTCATGATATATCAGTAAAAGACAGCTCTTTTGCCAAAGTAGTTTTTGGAATGTGCAACAAGCTTGTTCCGAAGGAAGAAGAAATACCGCTAAAAAAATAACAAGTCACTGTCTTAATAGCTTTTATTATTTAACGAAATTCATAAAATTTCGTGAGTTAATTTCGTCAATTCGCAATACTTCCTGCTATGAATCTACCTTTAGCACAACAAAGTACAACAAATAAACAGCATCAACTACCGCATTGGCGCACCATTTTACGTCAAAACTTTACTAAGCTAAAAGAGCTTCAGGAGTTTCTCGAGCTATCCTCTGAACAAATCGAGGCTCTTGATGATCACCCTAGATTTAGCCTTAATCTACCAAGGCGCCTAGCGCAGAAAATAGCAAAAAAAACAATTGATGATCCGCTTTTTTTACAGTTTGTTCCTCTTAAAAAGGAAAAAATCATCTCCCCTGAATTTACCTTAGACCCAGTTCAGGATGCAACCTTTCAACTAGGGGATAAGCTTCTTAAAAAGTATGAAGGTAGAGCTCTTATCATTTCCACATCAGCTTGCGCAATGCATTGTCGCTTCTGCTTTCGTCAAAATTTTGATTACCAAACACAAGACAAAACCTTCGATGAAGAGCTTGCTCTAATCCGCAACAACACCTCAATTGACGAAATCATCCTAAGCGGGGGCGACCCACTTTCACTGACAGACGAAATTTTGGGCAACCTCCTTGAAAACCTCTCCAACATCCCCCACATAAAGCGGATACGCTTTCATACGCGCTTTGTAATGGGCATTCCAGAACGTATTAACCGCTCATTTTTGCAACTTTTGGAAAATTGTCCCAAGCAAGTCTGGTTTGTAAACCATGCCAATCATAGTAATGAATTTGATGATGATATTTGGCATGCCCTGAAAAGCATTCAAAAACTCGGCATTCCAGTCCTTAACCAAGCGGTCTTATTGCAAGGCGTAAATGATTCACACGACGCTCTAAAAGAGCTTTTTCAAAACCTCATCGACCATGGAATCGTTCCCTACTACCTCCATCAACTTGATGAAGTGCAGGGAGCCTCTCATTTTAAAGTAAACCCAAGCCAGGGCCTTGAGCTTATTTCATCCCTATCTGGATGCTTGCCTGGTTATGCAATCCCCAAATATGTCCAAGAAATCCCTGGCAAACCCAGCAAAACAGTTCTACATACGCTCAACAGTGACAAGACCTAAAAGCTCCATGCCCTGCTTAAGGACGCGACCTGTTGCTTCTGTGAGCAACAGACGCGAATTTTGCTCAGGCGAGCCTTCTACACGGCAGTCACGAAAGAAGTGGTTAAAGTTTTCAGCCAGGCTATAAAGGTATTCTGTTAAGCGATTTGGCATAAGATCTTCTGCCATCTGGTCTAAGGTTTCAGCAAATTGGGCAAGATGCAAAGCTAAAGCCTCTTCAGAGGGGTGAGAAATTGTGATTTTTGTGTTTTCAAGAAGAGCATTAGGATCAATCCCCACCTTTCTGATAATTCCCTGCACGCGAACAAATGAATACATTACAAATGCTGCCGTATTTCCCTCAAAGCGCAGCATCTTCTCATAGCTAAAGACGTAGTCGCTGATCCTGTGGCTCACTAAATCTGAGTACTTAATAGCATTAATTCCTAGGGCTTTTGCTACTATTTTCCGATCTTCTGGCGACCACTCGGGATTGCGCTCCTCTAAAATAGCCTCAGCTTTTATTACGGCTGCATTGATAAGATCTATCAATTTTTCCGTTTCACCAGAGCGGGTTCTAAATTTCTTGCCATCTGCCCCTAGCACAACACCAAAAGGGACATGATCTGTACGTGTTTTTTGCTCATTGAGGTAACCGGCCTTTATAGCTCCTGCAAATATCATCTGAAAGTGCGTGGACTGCCCTGCATCAGTTACAATAATAATGCGGTCGGCCTTTTCAACATCTATACGATGACGCATAGCTGCCATATCCGTGGTATCATAATTATAGGCCCCATCAGATTTTTGTATCATCAACGGTAGCCGATCTCCATCTCGATTTTGAAACCCTTCTAAAAAGAGACATTTTGCACCATCAGACACCTCTATAAGCCCTTTATCTTCAAGATCTTTTACAACGCCGCTAAGCATCGGATTATAAAATGACTCTCCTCGTTCCACAAGACGAATGCCAAGTAAATCATAAATTTCTTGATAAGCTATTCTTGAGATCTGGCAGATTTTGCTCCATAAATCAATTGCCTCGGCTTGACCTCCCTGAAGAGCCACAACTTCCATCTGAGAGGCTTTTTTAAAAGCTGGGTCTTCGTCAAAAAGTTTTTTTGCATCTTTATAGTAGGTAACAAGCTCAGAAAGTGTAATCCCCTCAATCCCATTTGGAAGCTTCTGCTTGATATAGGCAATAAGCATGCCAAAAGCGGTTCCCCAATCGCCTATATGATTAAGACGCAAAACATCAGCCCCAAGGAATTCAAACATCCGCGCAAGTGCATCTCCAATGATGGTTGATCGCAAATGGCCAACATGCATCTCTTTGGCAGTATTAGGGCTTGAAAAATCTATGACTATTTTTTGGTTTACAGGGGCTTTAATACCGAAATGAGGCTCCTTCAACATTCGAGAAAGTTCATTCTCCAGGAAGCTTTGCTTTAGAGTGATATTAATAAAACCAGGACCTGCGACCTCCAGCTTTTCAATAAAATCACCGCCAGCTGAGGCTGCCATAATTTTTTCCGCTACTTGCCGAGGGTTCATCCTGAGCTGCTTTGAAAGCTTCATTGCGCTATTAAACTGATAGTGTCCAAAAGCTCCTTGCGTACTGCGAGTAACTTCGATGTCGCCTAAAGCCTCAGGAAAAGCCTGAGTGGTTGCTTTTGTAAAATGGGTATATAAGAGACCTATAATGGTATGTGCAACTTGTGGCATGTGTTTATCCTTGAAAAGGAACAAATAGTAAAGTATAGAAGTCTTAAGTTCAACTTGACTTTATCAAAAAAATAGTGTAGATTTTTCTTCGCTATGGACTTTTTCCCAAACACAGAGTTACTTTCTTTCTGGCTACTTGAATATGGCGGTATAGCCCTATTCAGCCTTCTTGCTCTTGAAATCGTTGCACTACCAATTCCCGGCGAGCCCTTAATGATTCTTACAGGCGTACTTATGTGTAATGGGGATCTCTCTATACCCCCAACAATCCTGGCAGCTTATGCAGGAGCCGCTGTTGGTATCTCCATAAGCTACACCATCGGACGAACAGCCGGATCCTACCTTCTTGCAGGACATGGCAGCCGTATAGGGATTACCCAAATGAGAATGCAAAAAGCAAACAGTTGGTTTGCACGCTTTGGTAAATGGACTCTTATGATTGGCTATTTTATACCAGGCATCCGCCATTTTACCGGATTTACTGCCGGAGTAGCCGCGCTTGACTACAGACAATTTATGCTTTTTGCCTACGCTGGCGCCTTTATTTGGGTATCAACATTTTTGTCGCTTGGATACTTCTTAGGAGACTACTGGATGTCATTTTTTGATCGAATTGTCGACTTCTTTCGCAATTTTATTTCTTAAGCTTGTATAAAAAGCCTTTTCCAGGTAAATTTTTTGTTAATCTTTTGATTTTGAGGTACAAATGTCTAAAATGTCTTTAACAGCTGGAATGCAACAACAGTTAAAAGATTACTTAGAAAGCACAAAGCATCCTGAGCTCATCACTTCTTATCTGTATTATGTTGAGCAAAAATTCTCCCTTGAGCCGGTGCTCTTCGTGCGTGATAAGTTAGTCTACCAAAGCGTTAGCGATGCTGTTCGCTTGCTAGAAGCCGAAGGCAAACTTTGGCGCGAAACAGAAATAAAGATTGGTTACGTTACGTCAAGCGTCGACGAACTAACTAAAAAAATATATATATGCCCTTTCACAGGAAAGGTCTACGGGGACAACACCCACCCAAACCCTCAAGATGCCATTTATGACTGGGTTTCTAAATGCCCAGAAAACACTGAACGAGTAGGCGGCCTGCGTGTAAAGCGCTTCTTTATTTCAGAAGATACAGAGGTAATTAAAGCCTACGCAAGCAAATTCACTCCGAAAAAACCGATTACAAAAATCGTCTTTTCCTCGGCTGTCAATGGTAAGCTTTACCACTCGAAAGAGTCTGTGATTGAAGACTTTAAGGCTAATTATCTCAAACGCGTAAGCCTTGTTGAAGTACAAAACCAAAGCCGCTTCCAAATTGAAGAACATTTCATGGAATTTATCCAGCAGCAACTGTCGGAAGACAAAATTGCCGCTTTCGTAGAGATGCTCTCAGAAATTGAAGACTTTGGCAAGTACGTTGAAAGCTGGCTTGGCGAGGTTGAACAGGAAGCGTAAAAACCCATTGCTAAAAGACAATCTAAGCCTCACTTGTGAAGACACCGAAAAGCTAGCTCTTACACTGTCCAAGACGGTTAAGCCTGGTGCTATCTTAGCTTTTTTTGGTGACTTAGGAACTGGCAAGACAACATTTATACGCTATCTTACGAAGTACCTCACAGACTCCGCCCCTGAAATTGTAACAAGCCCAACATTTCAGTATTTAAACATCTATAACGGTAAAGTAGTGGTGTATCACTTCGATCTTTACCGTCTGCAAAATCCCGATGATTTTATACATATGGGATTTGATGAAATGCTCACAGGAGCGGGTATCTGCTGTATCGAATGGGCAGAACGTATTGAGTCTATATTACCGCCAGAAACAATACGTATTACCATAACTCATGGCAATGAAGGCAATAGGCTGATTCAGATAAAGGAGCCTCTATGAAAGTTGTATGGAACAAAACTCGCTTTATTAAATCTGCCCTCTGGCCCGAGGACTACCCAAAAATAAACCATAACCTCCACCAGGTGGCCATTTGCGGAAGATCGAACGTTGGTAAATCCACGCTCATCAACGAATTATGCGCTCAATCTAAGCTTGCAAAGACATCTAAAACCCCTGGCAAGACCCAGCTTATCAACTTTTTTGCAATCGACGAGAAATTTGTATTTGTTGACCTACCTGGATATGGCTTCGCTAAAGTGCCACTAGCGATTAAAAATGAATGGGGAAAAGTTGTTACACAGTTTCTCGAAAAAGCAGTCCGCCTAGAGCTTATTCTTTTTCTGCTTGATATTAGACGAACCCCAAATGCAGAAGACCTCGAACTTTTACACTGGCTTTACCACTCTAAAAAACCCTTTATTGTCGTACTTACAAAAACTGACAAAATAAATAAAAAAGATCTAGATACTCGAACAAAAGAAATTATCGCTGAATTGCCATATCAAGGATTTGAATATGTCCAACACTCCAGCAAAACGCATCATGGAACCTTCGATTTGAAACAAAAGATAGAACAGTATGCCACAGCTTAAAACCCACACATTTGTCTGCGTAGACTGCGAGTCAACAGGCCTTGATCCAAAAGAAGATAGAATCATCGAAGTTGCTGCTATTAAGTTCACCCTAGAGGAAAATCTAGCTGAATTTGAATCTCTTGTAGATCCTCAAGTTGAAATACCTGCCAATTCAATTGCCATACACCACATAACTCAAGAGATGGTGCAAGGTAAGCCAACTATAGACCAAGTCCTAGGCGAGCTTTTTGAACTTATCGGGCCACACCCGCTAGTTGGCCACGGAATCAAGTACGATATCGAAATATTAGCCCATCATGCAGAGCGCTGTAACATTCCCTGCAACATCCGTAAAAACCCCTCCTTTGACACATTGAGGCTAGCAAGACTCTACGGACAAAGCCCTTCAAATTCCCTTGAAACCCTTCGCCAACACTTTAATATAACAGAAGAAGGCGCTCATAGAGCCATGAGTGATGTTGTCGTTAACATTCAGGTATTTAAAAAACTTTCACAACAATTTAGAACGTTAGAACAAATATCAGAGGTCCTTTCGCGCCCTATCCAGATGAAAAATATGCCTCTGGGAAAACACAAGGGACGTCCTATGAAAGAAATACCTGTTGAGTACCTTCGCTGGGCAGCAAATCAAGATTTTGATGAAGACCTTCTTTACTCACTAAAATCAGAACTCAATCGCCGAAAAAAGGGAAATTCTTTCATTCAATCAGCCAATCCCTTCATGACTCTGTAATTATTTTTGACTCTACAATGCATTGTAGAGTCAAAAATAACAAAACACTCTATCTCATATGGAATAATTAATCAGGCCTTGCAATACTTAAGTTAAGGTTAAGTATTGTCCTGAGAAAATTGGTTCTCAAGGCGATATGGATCGTTTTTAACAAACTTTCCAAAGCAGGCAATGGAACTTTCCATTCTAGCTATTCTTTTTTGTTGTGCTATAGCAGCATTGAGTCTCTGGTTTTGTGTAAAAAAATTTACAAAAACCTGTGCATCAAACAGCGCAGCTATGCCTATAGACAAACCGACTAACTGGCTTTCACTTGCCGGCACTTTTGTGGCAGCCCAAATTGGTGGAAGCTCGATTCTGTACACTGCTGAGTGCGCACAATCCGATGGCGTTTTTGCCATGCTCTATCCTCTCGGAAGTGCCTTGGGTCTACTTGCCCTTGGACTTGGGCTTGGAACAAAAATAGCTCGCCTACAAATTTCCAGTGTTCCAGACCTCTTCGAAAAACACTATAGAAGCGAAACCTTAAAAAAAGTTTCTTGCATCCTGAGCATAATCTCTGTTCTTGGGCTTCTTATAGCTCAAGCAACCGCCTTAAAAGAACTTTTTCGGGCACTCAGCCTCAACCATGACACGCTCTTTATTTGCGCCTGGATTGCCATCGTTTTTTTTGCAATCCGTGGCAGACTAAAAACAAAAACATGGACAGGCCTTCTACAGGCGGCAGTACTTTTAGCCGTTTTAGGTGCAGCGTGCTTCCTAAGCCCCGAATCCCCCATAAAAGAAAGTTCATTTTTAAGCTCACTTAGTGGCATGCAAACAGAACTTAGAGAGGGAGTTAACTCGAAACTATCAGCCTACCTCCTAATGCCTTGCCTCTTTATGTTCTTAGAGCCTGAGATGGTAAAGAGCTCCCTTGCCGTAAGGTCTAAAAAACAAGTCTCTGTTGCAGTACTTTTTTCTGGTATAATATTGCTTATCTGCTCATTTATCCCCGTTTACTATGGGATTGCAGGCCGTGGACTCGCTACACAAGAAAGCAGCACCTCAGGTTTTTTGCATACTGTAGGTGCGGCCACTAACCCCGCAATCACCTTATGCTCAGCTTGCATCCTCATGATTGCTCTTATATCAGGAGCTTCAGCACTTATCTGGTCACTAAATACGCACCTAGTAACAGATTTTCCTCGAAAAAACCCTTCTTCAAAGCAATCGAAGTTTATGATTAAGTTTTCTTGGGGTGGAACACTTATGCTAGGGATGGCAGCTCTTGGCTTTTCTTATATGAACCTTGGTTTAGCTTCTTTAATTCTTGAAAGCTATGAACTTGCTGTTGTCTGTATGTTTGTTCCTCTTGTGCAGGCTGCCTGCTCAAAGTCAGATTCAAAATACCCAAAACTTGCAGCGGCACTTTCAATGTGTTTTGGTGCCCTTGGTTTTTGTCTTTGTAAGTTTTACGTTATAACCTTTTTCCCTGAAATGTTTTCGATTTTGCTTTCATGGGTTGGCTTTATAATAGGAAAAACAGTATCTAATAGTAGAACTACCAACTACCTTACGGAAACACAAAATGAGCAAAATATTGACAGTGAAGGACTTACCCTTATCTAATAAAAGAGTCCTCGTTCGAGTAGATTTTAACGTTCCCCTCGATAGTTCTGGCAAAATCACTGATGACACACGCATTCTTGCCGCTCTACCAACAATCAAGTACCTTATCCAACACAAGAGCAAGGTTATCCTAGTAAGCCACCTTGGCCGCCCAAAAGGCAAAACTCCAGAGCTATCTCTTGCTCCATGTGCAAAGCGCCTCTCTGAGCATTTAAAGCAACCTGTTACGATGGCACCAGACTGTATAGGAAAAGATGTCGAAGTGCTTATTGAAAAAATGAGCCCTGGGGATGTGCTACTCCTTGAAAATGTCCGCTTTTATCCTGCAGAAGAAAAACCCGGCATGGATCCAACCTTTGCAGCAAATCTTGCAAACCTTGCCGACCTCTATGTAAACGATGCATTTGGAACAGCCCATAGAGCTCACTCATCGACAGTATCTATCGCAAAGTATTTTCCGGGAAAAGCTGCCGCAGGTTTTTTACTAGAGAAAGAACTTACCTTTTTAGGCACTGCACTAACATCACCTAAACACCCATTTATTGCCATCATAGGCGGTGCCAAAATTTCTACTAAAATAGGTGTGCTTAAGGCTTTAAGTAAAAAAGTTGACAAGCTCTTAATAGGTGGGGGAATGGCGTACACGTTTCTTAAGGCAAAGGGCATCGCGATAGGAACCTCTATTGTCGAAGATTCCATGCTCGATGTAGCAAAAGAGCTTTTAGAAAGTGATGCAAAAATTTATTTACCACAAGATATTGTCGCTGCAAACGCTTTTGACAACAATGCCTCACATAAAACTTTTAGCACACAAGAGGGCATCCCCGATACATACCAAGGCATGGATATAGGCGAAAAAACAGTACAACAATGGATATCACTGCTACAAGATGCTCAAACAATTCTTTGGAACGGCCCTGTAGGAGTCTTTGAAATGCCAAACTTTGCCAAAGGCACCTTTGCTCTTGCAAAAGCAATTGCCGACCGCAAAAATGCCACTACTATAGTAGGTGGGGGCGACTCTGTTGCTGCAGTGCAAAAGGCGGGCCTTACAGAACAATTCACACACGTGTCTACCGGGGGTGGCGCCTCGCTTGAATATGTAGAATTTGGCACACTTCCTGGCATTGAAGCACTTAAGTAAATTATGACCTTTTTACATAACTAACCATCGTGGCCCTAAATTATGAACGTGATCGCCAGATGGACTTGTTGCATAATTACCACCGAGGCACTGAGCTCAGTGACGCAGTGGTGGTTTATGCAACAACGGCTTGCCAGATCACAAAGACACCCTCAAAATTCTCATTAACATCTGTGCCTTAGTGGTGACTTATGCAACAACACCTAAATTTACTATAAATTTACCTTGTTAATTTATCTCTTTTATTGTAGAATAGTCTAAAATTATCACACAAAGTATTGCCCCAGATGAATTTAGATATTCAATATCTGCCGGTTCTCTCAAATAAAAAGCGCCAAGCGCTTTCGGTTTGCTTTTGCTTTACTAATCAAATCCAAGGAAAAAAGGAATATGAGCGTAATAACTCGTAACATTTCTTGTTTTCCTGCTGCTTCTATTTATTTATTCCGTGCTTCATTTTGTAAAACCAAGGGTCCTTTATGACAGAAAGTTCTACACAGTTTAGTAAACTTCGGGCTTTCTTTTGGCCTGTCCATAGACATGAGCTCAAAAAGCTTATCCCTATGTTGCTAATCTTCTTTTTACTTTCTTTTGACTATAACATCCTTCGCTGCTTGAAGGACACTTTAGTAGTAACCGCTAAACAATCTGGCGCTGAGGTCATTCCTTTTATCAAGGTTTGGGTAATGTTCCCACTTTCTGTCGCCCTGGCTTATATTTACGTACGATTATCTAACCGTTTTTCACGAGAAAATGTATTTTACCTGCTGCTTTCAATATTTCTAAGCTATTTTGCCATTTTCGCCTTCATCATCTACCCACACCGAGAATCCTTACACTGCCACGAAACCGCTGACAAACTGCAAGCTCTATTACCTGCTGGCGCTAAAGGCTTTATAGCGATGTACCGCTACTGGAGCTATACGATGTTTTATGCCCTGGCGGATCTCTGGTCAAACATCATTTTAGCACTGCTTTTCTGGGGTTTTGCTAACCAAGTCACCAAACTTCACGAGGCAAAACGCTTTTATGGCCTCTTTGGCCTTGGAACAAACTTCTCAGGTATCGCAGCTGGCCAAATTTCAATCTTTATAACCCTTTTACCATTCAACGCAAACATTGGCCTTGGAGATGATGCTTGGGGTCAGTCAATGACAATGCTTATCTGCCTCATTATCTTAGCTGGATTAACAACGATGTTTGCCTTCCGCTGGTTACACGTTTCTGTACTTAATAAAGAAATGGCAAAAGAGCAAGCCGATGCTGTGGCTAATAACACCGCACTTCCAGAAAAGAAAAAACTTTCGATGCGCGAAAATCTACGCTATGTGCTGCGCTCTAGCTACGTTCTATCTATTGCATTAATTATTATCGCTTACAATATCGTTATCAACCTTGTAGAAGTACTATGGAAACATGAAGTACGCGAACTATATCCCAATCCGATAGATTACAACATCTTTATGAATGAAGTAACAACAATAATTGGTATCATGGCCACCTTAATGGCCCTTTTTGCCTCAGGCAACCTTATCCGAAAGTTTGGCTGGACCTTTACAGCCCTTGTTACACCGGTAATTCTACTTGTAACAAGTATTGGATTTTTTGGATTTTTCTACTTCAAAGAACACCCGCAGCTTATTTTAGGACTTGTTGGTGTATCACCACTTTATCTCGTTGTTCTGTTTGGCACCATGCAAAACTGCTGCAGCCGTGCTGCTAAGTATACGGTGTTTGATGCTACAAAGGAAATGGCCTTTATACCTCTTTCTATTGAAGATAAAATAAAAGGCAAAGCTGCTGTAGATGGAATCTGCAACCGGCTTGGAAAATCTGGTGGTGCTATCATTTATCACGTGCTGCTACTTGCCTTTACGTCAATCCCTGCAAGCGCTCCATACGTAGGGGTGTTTTTAATGATTATTATTGGATTATGGATTGTGTGCGTGCGTGTACTTGGTAAAAAGTTTAACGACCTAACACAACCTGAACCTCGTAGAGAGCACCAAGAAAGCGGCGTCACGCAAGGCTCCCACTCTCCCACTACCACAGCAACAGCAACAGCAGCTGCATACTAGAGTACCGACGTAAACTAAATATAAATATTAGAAATAATTTAGTTTTAAAGATTTTATTTATTGTTTTAAATGCATACATCATGTATGATTGAAGTCTAAATTAGAGGAGTTTCAATGCAGCAAGGACATCAAGCGAGCAAGCCTCCAGCATTTGGAAAGATTAGATCGTTTATGTGGCCTATCCACAACCACGAGCTCAAAAAACTTCTGCCAATGTTTTTGATGCTCTTTTTTGTCTGTTTTAACTACACAGTCCTTCGTAATCTTAAGGACACGATTGTTATTACTGCAAAAGATTCAGGCGCTGAGGTCATCCCTTTTATCAAAGTATGGGTAATGCTGCCCGCAGCAGTTATAGCAACGATGATCTTCACCTACCTTACCAACCGCTTAAAGAGATCAACAGTCTTTTACATAGTAATTGGCTCCTTCATCTCCTACTACTGCCTCTTTGCCTTTGTTATCTATCCTATGCACGAACAGCTAAGTGCAGACAGACTTGCAAACTTTCTTGAAACACTTTTACCTACTGGCTGTAAAGGGTTTATCACAATGGCCAAAAATTGGCCTTTTACAATGTTCTATGTAGCCTCAGAGCTTTGGAGCACTATGGTGCTTACTGTTCTTTTCTGGGGTTTTGCTAACGAAATCACGCGGATGTCAGAAGCTACAAGATTTTACAGTGCCCTTAATATTAGCTCTAATTCTGCCTCGATCGTAGCGGGACAAGTAGCCGTGATACTTACAGCAAATAGCTTCAACCCAAACCTCATCTTTGGCCACGACGCTTGGTCACAAACTATTGACAAGCTCACCTTACTCATTTTGTGCTGCGGAGTAGGCATTTTACTTACATTCCACTGGATGAAAAAAAATGTCCTAAATGACCCAGACTACATGCCCGAAGAGCCAAAACTTGCCAAAGACGAGCCGAAAGCTAAAAAATTAAGCTTCAAAGAAAGCATAGCCTACGTAACAAATTCAAAATACTTCCTCTGCATTGCAGCGATGGTTGTCTCCTATAACCTTGTAATCCACATGGTAGAAATTATCTGGAAAGACCGTCTAAAGGAACTCTACCCAAATCCAAATGACTACAACGTCTTTACGAACAACCTCACCTCTGCCATGGGTCTTATTTCAACGACAGCAGCCTTAGTTATGGTTGGCATCATCCGCAAGTTCGGCTGGACAAAAACTGCTCTTATAACCCCCATTGTCTTGCTGGTTACAACGATAGCGTTCTTCACCTGCCTTCTTGCTGACACAACGCTAGCTCCTTTTATATCGATACTTTTTAGCACAACGCCTCTTGCCTTAGCGGTATTTTTAGGCTCGATGCAGAACTGTTTCACAAAAGCTGCAAAATATTCCTTATTTGACACCACAAAAGAAATGGCATTTATCCCTATAGCACCTGAGCTGAAACTTAAAGGCAAGGCTGCCATCGACGGCATAGGCTCTCGCCTAGGCAAATCTGGAGGCTCACTCATCCACCAGGGTCTACTTATCATCTTTGGCACGCTAACAAGCAGTACACCCTATGTGGCAGCTATCCTATTGGCGGTCATCGCCCTTTGGATTATAGCAGTACGCACTCTAGGTAAGCAGTTTGCCGAAAAAACAAAGGACATCAACCTAACAGGTGATTCAAGACATACTCCGAAAACTCCACCGGCAACGCCAATAGCCGAGCCTGTAGCCGCAACAGCCTAGTTTACACAACGAAGGAGGGGGGCTCCCCCTCCGAATAAACCGCAAGCTGCTCTAAAACAACATGTTACACACCAAATCAGACTTCACTTGCTAAAAGACCCCATCTAATAAAAAAAATAATATTTTGATAAATACCTCTAATGCTACAATCAGGTTGTACGCATGTACTAGGGAGATCCCTGCAAACAAGGAATTAT
This sequence comes from Chlamydiales bacterium, assembly GCA_041737255.1. Taxonomy (GTDB): domain Bacteria; phylum Chlamydiota; class Chlamydiia; order Chlamydiales; family FEN-1388; genus SZAS-7. The sequence continues at coordinate 25,428 of JBGSSB010000013.1, forward strand.
CTAATCACTATTGAGGTGGAGTAAATGAGCGAGCAATACAATCCAATAAAACTTTTTTACTTTAATAGAGCTACCGAAAGACTTGAAGCTTTCCGTAAACTAGATCCCTCCACCCCTGAAGTCAAGGAAACATTCGAAGAGGATGCCGACCGACTTGCCTCCATTAGCAAAACGCGAGCTGCCGACTTAGAAGATAGCAGTAAATTTGTCACCCTCCAATCTGAGGATGGCAAACAAAGTAAAAAGGTAACCATTGAAGAGCTTTATTTTATTGTTGGATCAATACTTACGCAAGAAACGCTCGAAAAGCGCAAAGACCCTGAAAAAGTCAAAGAACTTGGCCAACTTATTGACATCTTATATATCGAATCCTGTGAGTTCCTTCATGAAGGCTTACATAGATTTTATCCTGATGAATTTCAACCTGTGGATGAAGATGAAGAAGACGAGGAAGAAATAGGCGAAGAGCTACTCGGTGAGGAGTCGGAAAACAGCGAAGACCTCTCCAGCGAAGCTACAAGTGATAAACCCACAACCACAGCACCCCCTACCACCGCATGACAACATAAAGTATTGCTCTTGCGACAAAACCTTCGCAGAGTTCGGTTATCAACCCCCGATGGTAGAACCTAGGGGTTTGATTTATCAATTTTGGAAGCACCTCTTTTGACTTTCAACGTTTAACGCACATTCAAATGAAAATTCTTTTTCTGTAGCTGTTGGAGAAAATCCTTCTCGATATTTCAAGGTATGACAAATATGACCAAGCACAATCACCTCGTTGGTTTGTTCTGATAGTGTCGTTGTCCACGTATGTTCAATATCAGCAATAAGCCTTTGACTATAGGCGGCATTTTGAGTCCAGGTACTCGCATGCCACGCACCTTTAGTCTTTGAAATAGCTCTATTGTCTTCTACCTTTGTCTCAATTAAAAATAACTCAAATTTTCGATCAAAGAAAGATAGTTTTCCAATTTGATGATCAGCCAACTCGGCAATGCCTCGAAATTTAATATTTAAAAAATCAATATCAATAAACACATCTGGCGACATTAGAGGCAAAAATTCCTTTATCGGTGCTTTACTTGCATTGAGGTGCCAAAATTTTTCAATTACTTTTATAACAGCATCTTCCGTAAGTTCCATAATGGATCTCATTCCTTGTTTTTTGATGGCCTGTACCTGATCCGCCAGATAAATTCTATGGCTTATTCTTTTATTGAAAGATAATTATCTCGTAAGAGACTTTTTACCAGAGGACCAGAATAAGTTAACCAGTCACGTCTGATTCCGTGACACTTTTAGAAAGCCAAAACAGCTCAAAAAATGAGGCTATGCCACAGCTTGCAAGAAGAGCCCATAGAGCCATTGGAACAGTTTGGTTTTGGGCAAGTAAAACAAGCACGACAAACTGAAGTGTTGTCATAAGCTTACCCGAGATAAAAGATCGGATCTTCCAAGAGCGGTATCGGTTAGATAACCAAAGATATCCTGTAAAAAGAAAAAGGCTCATGTCGCGCGAAAGAAAAAGCGTTACCTGCCAAATCTGCAGGCTACCTTCTAGCCAAAATACCGAGAGAACTACCGCCACAAAAAGCTTATCCATGAGCGGGTCGAGTAGCGTCCCAAGAGGTGTCATTTGATTTAGGCGACGAGCTAAGTAGCCATCTAAATAATCGGTAATGCCTGCAAAGACAATTGCAAAGGTGCGCCATGCAGTGGAGTCGCTAATAAAAAACAGGCAGGCAGCTCCCCTTAGAAGCGAGATATAGGATGGAAGATTCATGGAATAACTTGTGTGGGAACAGCCGCAAGCTCAGGAGCTTTTTTGGGTCGAACAAAGTAATATACTGTAGCCCCAATAGCAACAGAAACTAGAGTAACTACGCCAACTAGGATGCTTGTTTGGTGTACGGAGGCCGCAAGCGCCTCGTAGTTTTTACCACAAGAGTAGGCAAGGTAAAAGAGCAGTGCAGAAAAAATAAAACAGGCAATTCCATCTGTAATAAGAAATTTATAAAATTTCATTTTAGCAGCCCCTGCGGACATAAATATGCCATTTCGTATGCCAAAAGGAATACACCTTCCAACAAAAAGCGTTAACACCCCATATTTTTTGTAAAAGGCAGCCAAACGTGCTATTTTGGTTTGAGCTTTCATCTGATAAATTTTATCCCCGACAAATCTACCAAGACCATACGCAATGCAATCAGACAGAAAACTCCCTAAAAACGCGGCGCAGAAAAGTTCAATTGTATACTCAGGCAAAATAGTGCTGGCAAGAGCACCGCTTGCAAGTAACAGTAAATCCTCGCTTATTGGCAGGCTAAAACCAGTAATTACCAAAAGAGCAAAGATGATAAGCGGAGCAAGAGCCCCAAGCTCACACAACCAAACTAATAACGCTTCCATAACACCTTGTTTTTAAATTTAAGATACTAAAGCCCTTTTAGGACTGGAACAGCAATCTCAGCACCATGTGCTTTTATAATTGTTGCAGCATTCACAAAAAAGGCATCGCGGAACTGCAAAAATTCAGGTTCGTTAATAATTGTACTCAGGCAGGTAATAGTAATGTCAATTGAAGATGGCGCCAAAAGAGAAATGTACACAAGAATACTTTGAGATGAGTCAACTGAACCATGCGTTTGCAAAAACTTGCGAATTTCTTCAATGATTGCAGCTGATTGAGCTAAATCCTGGTGCCTAATAGAAATAATTTCGTTAATTCGTCGATGCGTGCGTCTTTGCCAATTTAATACATATGCCTTAGAAAAAAGGGCGTTAGGAATATAAATCGCCTGTTTATCTTTGCCACGTATTGAAGTTTCATACCAGCCAATTTCCTCAACTACACCATCAAGATTTACGCTAGGCAGGCCGATATAATCTCCAACAGCAAATGGTTGATTGATGTAAATCATGATGCCACCGAAGAAGTTGGCAATAATTTCCTGAGAGGCAAAAGCCAGGGCTAATCCACTGATGCCCCCAAAGGCAATCAATGTATTTATATTAACGCCGGTGACTTCCATCAACAAAATTGCACTTAAAACTAAAATAACAACTGTAGCCAATTTTGCAAGGCCATAGACTTTGCCAGGATCAAGCGTAATTTCACGATTTCTACTTTTCTGAAGTAATATAATTCGTATGCCCTTGTTTGCTCTCAGTAAAAACCAAGCTAATACAACTACTGCCGCAACACCAAAGCCAAATTTTAGCCCATTCGTGACGCCTTCTGATAAAAATTGATCTGATACAAGGTCAAGCGACAAAATTGCAGTAATAAACCAGATGTAGCAAGAAACAGGGAGTATGCTTGCCTCAAGCGTGGCATTTTTGAGTAACTCGTTTTTTCGTAAAAATTTTTTTTGCATTTTTACGCAGAGCCAATTCCAGAGATGTGTGGTAACTGCAGCAATTGTAAGTATTAATAAAAATGTTAAAAACCACGATGCTTCGCCGTCTAAAAGATTAATTACATTCCATAAAAGCATTGTTTTCATTGTTTTCCTTATGACTAATCGAGCAAAAACTCAAATATCGAACTGCGATCTCCTATAATAATTGATGCGAGATATTTAGTCACTGTCATATAGTGTAGTTTTTTGGAGGACTCTCGTCTATGGATAGCAACTCACTCGTGAAAAACGCAGCAAATTCTTTTTGCAAATCACTTTTTAGCATTGTTGGCTTTGCTTTTGGTATAATCATTGTATTTGTAGGATTTTCTATACTATTTTCTGACTCATCAGAACCCCAACAAACCACCTCAGTACGGATGCTTCCCGATGACGAGTGGCAAATAACAACATTTTCTGCTGAAAAACCCACTATTTTAAGAATAAATATTAACGGGGTTATTGGTATGGATCACCTCCGCAAGGAAGAGGTTTTCCAAGAACTTATTGAGTCACAAAATGGCGCACTGAAGCCCGGTCAGGTAAAAGGCATTATTATTTCTATCAACACGCCAGGCGGCACTGCTGACGACTCTGAGGCAATTTACCGCATGATAACAGAATATAAGAAACGCTACAAAGTACCAGTAATTGCCCACATAGAAGGCCTCTGCGCCTCAGGCGGCACCTTTATTGCCTGCGCAGCGGATAAAATTTACGCCTCAGAAGATAGTCTTGTAGGCCATGTCGGTGTTCTTTTATCCCCACCCTTCTTTAACTTCTCAAAGTTTATGGAACGACTAGGTATTGAATCTAAAACCTTTTATGCTGGAAAAGACAAAGATGATATGAATCCCTTTAGGCCATGGCGCGAAGGTGAAGGTCAAAACTTTGAGCGCTTAGTAACCTTTATGTACGACCGCTTTAGATCAATAGTTGCTCAAAATCGCCCGAAACTCACAGTCGAAGCCCTCACTGAACAAGGTGCTCAAATCTATCCTGCTCCAGAAGCGCAAACACTGGGCTATATCGATGAGAGAGTAGATTCAGTAGACGACCTCTTAAAAAGTTTCGCAACGGAACTTGGCATCTACGGCGACTACCAATTTCTAGAACTCGAAAGACATGACTTCTTTGGAGATCTATTTGGAGCAAGAGCTAAAGCGTTTTTTGCGACTGACAATAAAGAGCTACGCATCCGCATTCCTGGCGACATACACCCAGACCTCTATGGAAAGCCTCTTTATTTGTACCACCCACATGAATGATTCAATCTATTTAATTGATGCGTCCGGTTTTATCTACCGGGCGTTTTTTGCCATACAAGGCCTTTCAAATAAGCAAGGCGCATCCACAGGAGCCCTGTATGGATTTATTCGCTCCTACCTGCGTCTTGTAGAGCAGTATAACCCAAAATATATCGCCTGCATTTTTGATGCCCCAGGAGGCAAAGACTCGCGAGTTGCTATTTATAGCGACTACAAAGCCCACAGAAAGCCAACTCCAAGCGAGCTTGTAGATCAAATCATTATGGCCCAAGAGTTTTGCACCCTCGCTGGCATACCAACCCTTGCAGCTGCCGGCGTAGAAGCTGACGACACCATTGGCTCAGTTGCAACGTGGGCTAAAGAGCAAGGACTTGATGTCTTTATCTGCACAAGTGATAAAGATATGGCTCAACTCGTTGATGATAAAATTAAAATCATCAACCTGCACAAAGATAACCTTCTTATAGATGCACAAAAAGCAAAAGAGCTCTACGGAGTAGTGCCGGAACAAATGCGTGATTATTTAGCGATTGTGGGAGATGCCTCCGACAACGTCCCTGGAGTCTCAGGCTTTGGCCCAAAATCTACCATCCAGCTACTAGAGAAATATGGCACTCTCGATAAGATCCTTGAAAATGCGCATGAAATAGGCGGCAAAAAAGCCATAACACTACAAAATGAGAAAGAAATCGCTCTCATCAGTCAAAAACTTGTCACCATCGATGTCCATGTCAGTTTTGAAAAATCACTCGACTACTTTACCCCAAAAGAAGCTGACAAACCCAAACTCTGGCAATTCCTGCACAGCAATAATTTTTCATCCCTTCTCGAAATGGCAGAGTGCGGCCAGCATGAAGATGCTGAGCAAACCAACTACCACACCATAAGCACTCTTGAAGAGCTCGATACACTTGTTGCCAAGCTAAGCCAAGAAACCGAACTATGCGTCGACACTGAAACAACAAGCACAAATCCACTTCTTGCAAGCCTTGTAGGTATAGGGATTGCCGCGAACACATCAGAGGCGTACTACATTCCTTTAAATGCCAGCATGCAGCGAAAAGAAGTTAAAACACGCCTGGCGCCCCTCTTTTCCAACCCAAAGATTGGCTTTTTTGGTCATAACATCAAGTACGACTTACATGTGCTTGAACATGCAGGCCTTGGCATAGCAAACATCTCTGGTGACACTATTATTTCGTCTTACCTGCTTAATGCCCACCAAAGACGTCACTCACTAGATGAGCTTTCCATGCTTTATTTTGGAAAGAAAAAAATTGAAACATCAGATCTTTTAGGAAAGGGTAAAAATCAAATAACAATGGATCAAGTAGAGGTTGAAAAAGTTGCCCACTACTGCTGTGAAGATGTTACCTACACACTAAAACTTAAAGAAGTTCTTGATAAAGAAATTTCCACTCGTCACCTAGAAAAAATGCTTCATGAAGTGGAGCTTCCACTCATAAGGGTTTTGGCAAAAATGGAAACGACGGGCATCTATATCGACACTGCCGTTTTAAAAAAACTATCAACTGAAGTTGGCAAACAAATAGAGGCGCTTCAGGAAGAAATTTACTCTCTTGCCGGTGAAACCTTTAACCTCAACTCGCCAAAGCAGCTCTCGGCCATCCTCTTTGAAAAACTTGCGATTACCCCGCCAAAAAAAGGCAAGGCTCAGCCCTCTACCAATGCCGATGTGTTAGAGTTTTTAAGCCTTCAGTATCCGATCGCAAAGAAAATACTTGAGTATAGATCGTTAGAAAAACTGCGCTCCACCTACATAGACACACTTCCCGAACAAGTAAACCCTGAAACAAACCGCATACACTGCACCTTTAACCAGTCTGTGACGGCAACAGGAAGGCTATCGAGCCAAGACCCCAACCTACAAAACATACCAGTTAGATCCGAGCTTGGCCTTAAAATACGCTCAAGCTTTAGGCCCCAAAATGAGTCCTGGAGCTTTTTGTCGGCCGACTACTCCCAAATTGAGCTACGCATCTTAGCGCACGTATGCGAAGACCCAGGGTTACTTGAAGCTTTTCATAATAACCTGGACGTTCACGCCTACACCGCCTCGCAAATCTTTCATGTGCCCCTTGAGATGGTTACTGACGAAATGCGCCACCAGGCTAAAGCCGTAAACTTTGGCATCGTCTATGGCCAGCAAGCCTTTGGCTTGGCACAAAACCTGGGCATTCCAATATCTAGTGCTCAAAGCTTTATCGACGCCTATTTCCTGCGATACAAAGGCATTAAAGACTACATAGAAAGCGCCAAGGAAACCGCAAGAAAAGAGGGCTACGCAACAAGCCTCACAGGCCGCCAGCGACTACTTCCTGACATCAACAGCTCAAACCAGATGTTAAAAGCCGCGGCCGAAAGGCTTGCCGTAAACACCCCTTTTCAGGCGACAGCTGCCGACATCATAAAAATGGCCATGATCAATATCGACAAATGGCTTGTAGAGCATAAATCACCTGCAAAAATGCTCCTTCAGATACACGATGAACTTGTCTTTGAGCTGCCCGACACCGAAATCTCAACTATTCAAGAACAGGTAAAAACGCACATGGAAGGGGTATTTTCCCTTAAAGTGCCTCTTATAGTAAAAATCAATGTTGGAAAAAATTGGATGGAATGTTAAAATTGCCAAAGGTTGCAGTAACAGGTGGCATTGCCTGTGGGAAGACCACTGTTACTAGTTTTTTTCAAAAGTTAGGCGCATACGTTGTCAGCGCAGATCAAATCGTACATCAGCTGTTATCATCAAATACTACACTTACGGACCAGCTCGTTTCTCTTTTAGGAAAAGATGTTCTTAAAGATGGCAGTATAGATAGAAAGAAGATGGCAGACTCTGTTTTTGAGCGCCCTGATCTTTTGTATAAACTAGAAGCACTCATCCATCCCTTGGTAGCTTCAGAAATTGAAAAAGCCTGGATCAAGGCACAAGAAGCTGACAGGTGCTCACTTTTTGTAGCGGAAGTACCGCTGTTATTTGAAGCAGAACAAGATGCATGGTATGATGCCACAATAGCTGTTATTTGCCCCCAAGAGCTTTGCTCGTCGCGGTTTTCACATGGAGAAGAGGACTACAAAAGACGTGCAGCCCAACAATTTACTCAAGGCCAAAAAGCCAAAAAAGCAACATTTATAATTGAAAACACAGGTAGTTTAGAAGAGCTTGAAGCCAAGGTGGCCTCACTTTATACACTACTCTCAACAGGAGAAGATCTTGACGTATGAATCAAGAACATGAACCAAATATCACAGAATCTATCGTAGAAGAACCCTCAATTGAAGAGGGCACAACAGCACAAAGACCACCACAAGAAAGCTCTCAGCAACAGGGCCCAAACCCAACAGTAACCAAAATTGCCGATCTTCAGCGCATGAGCATCGACGAGCTTAACCACTACGCAAAAAGTGTAGGGCTAAGGCACCTAGGTTCGATGACAAAATCACAAATGGTTTTTGAAATCGTTAAGATGCTCGCGGATCGCCCGAACGAACTTCTTTATGGAGAAGGCGTTTTAGAAATTCTTCCCGATGGCTTTGGCTTTTTACGATCAACAAACTACAACTACCTTCCCTCTGCCGAAGACATCTATGTATCTCCAGCACAAATTCGTCGATTCGACCTTAAAAAAGGCGACACTATTGCTGGCACTATCCGCCCACCTAAAGACAAAGAAAAATACTTTGCCATGCTCAAGGTGGATAGAATTAACAACAAACCACCAGAAAAAGCTCGCGAGCGCATCCACTTTGAAAACTTAACACCGCTTTATCCAAACAAGCGACTCGTTATGGAGACAAATAAAGAAAACCTTACAACAAGAGTGATCGATCTTGTAAGCCCTATTGGTAAAGGCCAGCGCGCTATGATCGTGGCTCCTCCTCGCGCAGGTAAAACCATGATTTTGCAGTCAATTGCAAATTCATTGGCTACAAATAATCCAGAAAGCATCCTTATTGTTTTGCTTATCGATGAGCGTCCTGAAGAAGTAACTGACATGCAGCGCCTGGTGCGCGGCGAAGTTATTGCCTCGACATTTGACGAGCCGCCAGAGCGCCACGTACAAGTTGCCGAAATGGCCCTCGAAAAAGCTCGACGACTTGTTGAGTATGGCAACGATGTCATCATCCTGCTCGACTCACTTACACGTCTTGCACGCGCATACAACGCAGTTCAGCCACACTCTGGTAAAATCCTAAGTGGTGGTATCGACTCAAACGCGCTACACAAGCCTAAGCGTTTCTTTGGCTCTGCACGAAACGTAGAGCAAGGTGGCTCTTTAACAATCATCGCAACAGCCCTAATTGATACCGGCTCGCGCATGGATGAGGTTATCTTTGAAGAATTTAAAGGTACAGGCAACATGGAACTAGTGCTCGATCGTCGCCTTGCCGATCGCCGCATCTTCCCTGCCGTAGATCCAATTAAGAGTGGAACAAGAAAAGAAGAGCTTCTCTACCACAAAGAAGAGCTAGAAAAGATCTACCTTCTTCGCCAGGCAACAGCCGATCTTTCAACAGTTGATGCGATGAACTTGCTTCTTGGTCGCCTTAAAAAGACCAACAGCAATGTCGAGTTTCTCCTAGGAATGAAAGACTAATTTCTTCGGGCACAGCTTTTTTAGCTGTGCCCTCTATCCAGCTATCTAAAACACCTACTATTCAAAGCTCTAAACTCTCCGTTCTCATTTATATTCCTATTCATTCTTATCTCGACCGAAATTTAAATGCCTGCTACATCTTTTCTAGCTCAGTCAGTAAAGATAGATATAAAATACAGGAAATTTATTATATTTTCACCAACAGTTGATGCGTACACACATATTACCCGTGCACCGTCTAGCCCAATTGGCTATGTAAAAGAAGGGAAGTTCATAGAACAAGCCAGCCAAGGCAAATACAGCTATTATAAACATAGGTATCCTGGCAAAGGTTGGGATGTATTAGGCTGTATACCTATTGTACGGTCATTTTCAGGTTCATTACGTGCTTTTCTTGGCACCCTTGATGTTATAACTGGACTTGCTCTGGCTTTACTTACTCAAGATAAATCAAAGCTCGACATTGCAGCCGTTGGTGCCAAGAATATTCTCTTTGGCGCTCTAGAAGTTGGCTCCGACGTTCTTATGATTTCAAGTTTATTCGCTTGTGCAATACCCGGTCTTGGACGCCTGAATCCGAGCTTATATGCTTTTGGATTTATTGCTTCAGTAACAGCTTTGCCGATATATCTTTTCAACACCCCATGGCCCGACCCGAGCAAGAAAGTTATTTATGCAAAATAAAGGCTGACAAAGGGGCCGTAAGTAATAAAACGTTAGGCACAATGCACGCACGGCCCCCTTTATTCTTACACTAATTGAGACAGAAAAGTTTTAGCTGATACAATAATCGGCTCCGAGCTTTTAAAGCAGTCACCCTCTTCATAATCCATATCTATAACCACTTGAAAAGCGTGAGCGGCACCTGTTAATTTTTGATAGTAATAAAGTGATTTGGAAAGCCCTGAATTTTGAGAGTGTTTTACTTCGACTATGAACCATGGCTTATCATTTTTAGAAACCAAAAAGTCTACCTCACGTTTTTCTTTGTCCCTCAAATAATGAAGCCCATAGTCTCCTAGCCCCATATCATTCCAATAATCAACCGCTTTTAGTAGGTGAGACGCGATAAAGTTTTCTGATCTTGCACCAACCTCATCAACTAATGACCAATCCCATAAATAGATTTTAGGCTCTTTCAACAATGATCTCGTAATATTCTTGGTCCATGGCTGCAGGGCAAAACAGTAATAAAAGGACTGCAGAATCTTTATCCATCTTCTAATGGTATCTACAGACACATTTACTTTACTAGCTAAGCTTGTATAGCTTGTAAGACTCGTCGCCTGGGCTTGCAAAAGGGTCGCTAAAAGTTCAATTTCTCCACCTTCTTGAATTTTAGTAAGCTCTCTAATGTCCTCTCGAAATAGTTGATGAAACCGCAATTTCTTCCAACGAGTATAAAATGATTTATCGCGCCTAGTGTATGGTTCAGGAAATCCGCCGAAATTTAAAAGTGCCAAAAAATCTTCGTTAGAAATTTCCACTGCCTTAAAATTGATTTCTGCCTGCCGAGGATAGGGGTGACCGATTTCTGCAACAGAAAGCGGGTGTAAACGGTAGAGAAAATAGCGCCCCATAAGGCTATCACCACCTTGTTTATAGACATCAAGTCGGGCACTACCCGTAACAATAATCTTGACTTTGCTCGAGTACTTATCAAAAAAACCCTTTATAAACGGCTTCCATTTTCTATATTTGTGAAGCTCATCAAAAACCACGACGGGAACGGTATTGCTATAGACATTTAGGCGTAAAGCTTCAGCAATATCATCCGCACCTTTTCTAATAAGTTGTTGATCCTTAAGAATGTCCCATGAAAAATAAAAATGCTTAGGAGTTTCTTCAGACACCCTTAGGCTAGTAGTAGTTTTCCCAACTTGTCTCGGCCCGACTAAAAACACCATCTGACGTTCTTTTTTCAGATGCTCTTCCACAATTCTTTCATATATTCTTAGCATATATCACCTTATGACCATTTTACGTATTATCGTAAATCAGTCAAGACCAATTTACGACATATCGTAAATTGGTCGCATTTGCGCTCTTTATATTTAAACCTACCGCTAATACAACATACAGCACAAAGAGCCGGGCCCAATGGTGTCAACTTAAGCTCTTCCCCCCTAATTTCTACATTGACCCTTGTTCTTGTCTCTAAAATTTCCCGCCGCCAAAAAAATTAAACACAAAGGCACAAAGCACTGCGTGGAGCTTACAATGATATATAGGTCACACTTTGTGGCAGTTTTTTGAGAAAAAATACCCATCAGCTATAACATGATAAGAATTGCCGGCTTCGCGAGGACCTCTCTTTGTGTCTTTGTGCCCATACTTTTACGCATAAGTTTTTTTGACAAAAATCCACTATCTTGTCTCCGGACCAAAGATGTCCCACGCATCCGCGTAGTGGGTGAGCTTGGAAATCCCCGTCCATATAGCTTTCACTCCTGGTGGTTTATCAGTTTT
>JBGSSB010000017.1:0-20131 GCA_041737255.1 Chlamydiales bacterium
AACATATGGTGAAGATCATCCAAGGGGTGCAATTTAAGAATGGTGAGGAGGTCGAAATTCAAGAAAAAACAGCTTAATTATTAACTAGAAATTAGGGTGCAATCTTTTTTGGAAACACAACATTTGACAATATCTCTTCGGTTGTCGAATAGAATCTAGATTATTTTTATTTTTTTTCAAACATAAAAATTTGATGCATATTGGTTAAAGCGGACTTAAAACGAACCGGCCCCAAGTGCTCAGAGAAATAAAAAAGCCTATTTCTCAAAAATTTGCATTTTGAGAAATAGGCTTCTGTTAAAAAGCCATAGCTTATGTTAAGTATCTACTTAGCTTTTATAAGCGAAGTGTTAAAGTTTTTATTTGGTTTTTTAGGGTACTTTCCTAATGTACCCTTATCCACTTGCGGCGCATTGTCTGGCCACTTAATGTGGAAGTTTTTATGGTGTGATGGTTTTTTTCCATTTAATAACGCAACATTATCAATCCACGCACTTTGTGTAGGGTGTCGTGTATCATCAAATCCACTTATCAAACAGTTCGTTACGCTGTTATTTTTCACTAAGCCATTTTCAGGATAGGAGACTTTGCCAGTAATAACATCAATAGGCAGCTTTAACACTGGGTAATCCCACCCTTCTGTATCAAAAAAATTGGTTACATTTGGTAGGCCATACTTTTCATGTATACGAGTATTTGGGTTATCACCCGCTTTAAAGTGCTTGCCATTCGCTTTTTCATCAGGAATACGACGAGGATCTGTACCCGCAACATATGCATTTATATTTGGATAAGGAATCGTGTAATTATCATAAGCTTTTGATCCACCATTCATTTTATTTAGCACAATACCCGTGTAGGAAAGATCGCCTTGTTCAAAAACTTCCTCTTGTATAGCGATCGCTTGATCTGCAAATTCAATTGTGGGCGGGCTTGTAAGATTATCTGTAATCCGCGAGCTAAAAGTAGCAAATTCGGATACCTGAGCAAAAACATCTGCATTTTGTAGGCTAGACACTACAAGCTGACCATTACTTTTTTGCTTAAAGGTTTTAAAGCTCGCATCACATCCTGTAAGATACACTTCTCGATCAATATCAAATAAAGGATTCTGAAGATCTGCTTTTGCATAGCCTGTAAAGTATTTAGAGGCACCCGTTGCTGGCACATGCACTGTTAACACGTTCATGGCTGTATCGTAAAATGCTATAGGCTTACTGTTTAGATCTTTTTGATAGCGGCAAAAATCCGTTGTTAACGGTAAGCGCGTTGGGTAGCCGTGGGTGTTTTTAGGATCAAAATGGTCGCCTTGATAGGTATCCATAATAAATCTTTCAGGAAAAATAGCGTGTAAATCAATAAAGCAGGGCATTTTTTTATGATCTGAATTTTTTTCATCATAAATCAGTCGCATAGCAAAAAAGCCTAAAGCACGATGTCCAGCACCCGAAGTCCAGATAAACTGATTATCAAACTCCTTAAAGGTATCAGGTCCTTGGATTTCAAAACCACGCTCATAAAAATAGGGCACATTGTGTCTGTAGACATTTTCCACAGCGCATGCATCAAGCGCATATAAAGGGGTAGTAACTATTTCCGGTCCTAAAAGAGGATCCACAACATAGCCAGGAAGCTTTGTTTCGAGCGCTAGATGCTGACGCACTTTGAAATTTTTAAAGCTCTTGTTGTAAGATTTTTTCTTTCCACCATCTAAGTCAAGTTTACCATCCTCATGATAGCCAAACACTTTTGTACGTTTATCTGCTTTTGATTCTTTAAATACGGGCTTAAGAGGAATAGTAAAGTCGTTGTGCACCTCAAATTGATATGCAGATGAAAATTCTCCAAGAAATATTTGCCAGCCATATTGATGGTTAATCGCCTCAGCTTCTGTATCATAAAAGTCGTCTTGAATAGGTTTGTAGATTAAATCTACAGGGCAGCTAGCAGCCGAAAGGCCTGTCCCAATAATCATGCTGTAGCTAAAAAGCATGCCAGATACGATGGTCTTAAGTTTCATTTGTTCACCAAATTAATTGTTCTCATAGTGTTTACATTTTACGCTACACCTTGTACTTAAAATTGCAATTTACAGTCCACATAAAATATGTAAAAATTCCAATAAACTGCCTGCCTGAAAGCAAGTCTTGAGCCAACACGCCCTTACGCGATGTCAGATCTTTATTCTCAACAATTTTAGCTCACACAATCGTCGCATTCATTATTTTCCTAAGCTATGATTACATATGGCCGCACGAAGATTTACAGCTTCTGTTCTTTGTGTATCTAAGATCTTGCGCAAATCTAAGAGATGGTTTTATTTTTGATGAGAGGGCCACAGCTAGCCACTAGTGTCAATATGCCATGGGTGAAGCGGCAATACTTTAAGCACTAAGGTAATCAAAAAATCAATGAAGTCAGAAATTTGCAATATATCAAGAAATGAAGATGAAAATGACCCTGCCGAACAAAATAGTGATTGTTGGAACCAGTGGATGCGGAAAAACTACTCTTGGACGCAAGCTCGCCAAACTCACGGGACATACGCTTGTTGATCTTGACTCCATCTACTGGCTACCTAACTGGACGCCAAGGCCAGATGATGAGTTTTTTGCCCTTCTGCAAAAAGAAGTATCCTCGGATAGCTGGATTATCTGCGGGAACTATTCGCGCGCTCGTGAGCAAATTTGGGGGCAGGCCGATATGATTATCTGGCTTGATCTACCCCTTCTCACCTGCCTATGGCGCGGATTTAAAAGAAGCCTTGTTAGCTTTATAACACAACGCCCCTGCTGCAATGGCAACTATGAAACCGCTGCAAGATTATTTGGCAAAGACTCTATTTTACTCTGGATATATAGCACCTATAAACGAAGAAAAAACAGCTATGCCAAATTCTTCACAGCACCTTGTGACAACAGGCGCTTTATCAAGCTAAAAACCACTAAAGAGGTTTCCACGTTCTATCACTCTTTGGGGCAGGATTTATTAGCAAAATCCACTATTTGATCGAAGGTATTGTCATCTATAGGAACACAATGGCCACCATTTATCCAAAGAGCTTGTTTGTCAGGCTCATTTGGGTAACGAGCACGCATGAGCTCTTCAGCAAAGTTATTTTCGTATGTTCCATCTTTTCTGTTCTTATTTCTACCCATAAGAGCATCTTTTTTTGAGGCTATTGCTAAGACCTGAACGTCACTATGTAACTTCTTTGCTTTTGCTTCGCTATTCAAGCCATCGCTTCGGTTGCCATTGGCCGTATCTACTTTTCCTATAGGGGCTGCAGTGCGGCCTAATGCATGACCGAAATTTCCCGCCCAAGCTATGTTATTCGCTGCATTTGCTACAACAGCACTCGCTGATGTAAGCGTCTGCTCTGCTACAATAAATTTCACGTGAGGATAACCCTCTTTGTTGCCATATTTAGAGCCTGCTTGAAATGCCTTTGTCCCACCGATGGAAAGCCCATGGACGCCAACTTCTTTAACGCCCATTTTATTTAAAAACTCCATTTCTCCATCTACATCGGCATACATTGTAAGCTCTGATGTTGATACACTAGCGTTATTGCTGCCTTCAGGGTTTCTCTGGCCATATTGCTCACCCCCTAACGTAGTTACTAATACGTTAAACCCTGCCTCTTTATATTTTTCGGCATGCTTATTCATATCATAAAGTGTCATCCCATTGCCATGATACAAAATCACTGTTCGGCCCTCTGGCTTGCAATCCTTTCCCGGTACCCAGAGTGCTTCAATAGTTCTTGTTTTGTTACCTTCCATCTTAACTGTAATATGATGCATATCAGCACCAAGCGCTAGCCAATTGCCAATGTAGTCTGGAACTTTCGCACCAGGAAAAAGTATCTTAGTCAAGCCATCAGGCTTACTTTCTATTAAAATATCTTCTGCCGTACTTGCAAAAGATGCCGCAGGCCCTAGGCCATATCCTTTATGACTTGTTGCCCAAATGGCTCCTACGAGGGGAACTAATGCTTTACCAGCGTGCTTTAATCCATCTTCATGAACTTCCCTATAGGCAACAATTTTGCCCCTGAGCGCTTGAGAAAGTGTCATTTCTTCTTGGCTTCCAGGCAAATTTCTAATTTTAGCCATCTCGTTATCTATCTTCTTAATTTGATAGCTAGCATGCGCGATTTTAATAAGCTCTACTGTTCCCTTGATAAGTCCATACAACTGGCTTAGACCGCAGCTTGCAACAACCCCAATCACTACTCCAAAGCCTTTTCCAACAGCTTCTGATATTCTCATGGCATACGCCCCTTTTGCCCTTTTCTTTTATTTTAATTAAAATTAAATATAATTATATACAAAAGTAGTATCAGTCAACCCCTAAGGCAAGCAGGGAGAGCTCCCTCCCCCACTTTCTAGCCAACCTTTATGGCAATTTTACCGCGGTTTTGGCCACTTTCTAGCAGGGCATGAGCCTTTGAAACCTGCTTCCAATCAAACACCTCCGAGTGAATCAAAGGCTTGATTTTTCCAGCTTCGACAAGCTTCTTTACCTCAAAAAGAATTTTTCCGTAATGATCGCGTTTTTGGCCGGTCATTAATGGAATAAGCATAAGCACCGAGTGAAGGCTAATCCCTTTGGCGTACATAAGGGTAAGGTCATGATTTCCTCCAGTAGCTATGCAGGCAATTGAACCATTATATCGCGCAGCCTGAAAAGAGTTTTGCAGGTTAGCCCCTCCGACAGTATCAAAGATGCAGTCAAACCCACGGCCAGCCGTATACTTTTCAACATACCCTGCAGCTGTCGTTGATTTATAGTTAATTGGATAGTCTGCACCATATGATTTTGACGTTTCTTTATCTTCATCTTTAGAAACTGTTGTGTGAACAATTGCACCAATATGCTTTGCAAGCTGCGCTGCAACATGACCCACTCCACCTAAGCCTCCATGAACAAGAATGGTATCACCAGATCGAAGGTTCATTTTATCAAGCAGAGCCTCCCATGAAGTAATGGCAACCAACGGCAAGGTAGCCGCCTCTGCAAACGATAGGTTAGTAGGCTTTAGTGACACAAGCTGAGCATCCACTAAAAGAGACTCAGCAAGCGCGCCGCCAACCATCCCCTTAATACCCCCACCAACTCCATACACCTCATCACCTACTTTAAAGGTTTTGACATCAGGTGAAACTGCCGCCACAACACCGGCAAAATCAACATGGAGAATCGCAGGATACTCAGGCGAAAATGGCAGCTGCTTACTGCGAATTTTGGCATCAATAGGATTTACACTTGTAGCTTTTACAGTAACAAGTATATGCCCTGGGCGCATCTCGGGAACATCTACCTGACATAGCTCAAACACATCTGCGGCTCCAGGACTTTTAACAACCATTGCGTTCATCTTCATAAGTCTTTACCTTTTTTTTAAGTTTGTACTGCTTTAAGAAACAACTCTTCGCATGGACGCACTTGGCGGCCTCTTTCAATTGCACAGCTTACCCATACTCTTAGTGGAGATATCTCAGGCAGCAGCTGAACAATACGACCCTGCTCAAGATCATCGTCGATCAAATATTTTGGCACCACAGCAATCCCTTGGTTGGCAAGTACGAGCTTTCGAATAAGGCGAAAATCAGGAACCATGATCACAGGTGATTTTTTTTCTAGTAGCGCTAACGCGGCACTATCATGATGCGCAACCCAGGGGGTAAAACAGGTAAAATACGGGTCTATATCGATAAGGTCATGCGCCAACACATCCCTCACACCCGCCACCTTGCCAATTTTTTCAAGATAGTGTGGCGAGGTAACAATAAGGTGCTGCTCGGTCAGTATTTCAAGCAGGCTAAAACGCAGCTGACTTTGGAAATTGATTAAAAATCCTAGGTCAAGCTCACGGTTAAGCAGTGCCTGTTCAATCCTAGAGCTTGTAGTAAAATGAATGTTAAAAGTAACCGAAGGATACATTTTTCTAAATTGCGAAATTTTCGCAAATATTAGCTCATGCATTTGCGTGGAGGCATCATTTAGCATTCCAATTTCTATGCAACCGCCAACTTCTTTCCCAGAAAATTTAATAGCCTCAAGCTGTTCATCAATTGCACTAAAGCGGCCTTCTGCTGCGTGATACACAAGCTTTCCTTCACGGGTAAGCTGCAGCTGCTTTCCCTCCCAGGTAACCAACTTCATTTCCAGCTGACGCTCGAGTGCACTCAAGGTTTGGCTAATGGCTGACTGCGTTCTATGCAGCTCTTTTGCAGCCCCTGTGAGGCTTTCACAGCGCACAATAGCCAGAAATACTTTTAATTTATTATAATCTACATCCATATAACCATTAGCATAACTTATCAAACCATTAAAAACAATTAATTTTTTATTAAACAAGGCGCGCGATACAATAGCACTGTAAATAAACGAAACTAAGGAGAACACATGACATCAACTATAGCTATCATAGGCGCCGCCTCTCAAAAAGGCCAAGACTACATCCAAGCAATTTTAGATAAGCCAAATGGTGTAAAAATTACTGCCATCGTTATCAACAAAACAATGCCCCAAAAAGTAGAAGGCTGGGCAATAGAGCATAAATGGAAAGTCATACGAAACGGCAACATCCAAGAGCTTATCGACACTGCAAAGTTTGATACAGCACTTGTTGCTCTTCCACACGATCAACACAATTTTGCTACAAAACTACTGCTTGAGCAGGGTGTCTACATCGTCAAAGAAAAACCCCTTGGTATGAACCTGCAAGAGGTTGCCAGCTACAAAAAACTGATTGAAGACAAACAATGCCGTCCCATTTTTACCACCGTCCAAAGAAGCACCCATCCACTCTTTGTGCAAGCAAAAGCAGATCTTGCAAAAATTGGGAAGCATCTTCACTTCACCTACACCTATACATTCAGCTTACCAAACCAAACTTCCGGTTGGCGAAGCGACCCAATAAAAAGTGGTGGTGGCGTAGTGCTTGACATGGGCTATCATGCGTTAGATGTCATAAATGATTTTTTTGGTTATCCTATAAAAATTCAAAGTGAATTTGGGTACAAATTTGCTGAACTTAAAAAACACAAACTCGAGGACTCTGCAAAAATCATCCTTACCTACGAAGGTTTTTCCGGAGATCTCCTACTCGATCGCCACGCAAACAGCAAGAGCGAGCAGTTTGAACTTGTCGGTGAAAATGGCAAAATAGTTCTCACTCCAACAAGCTACGAACTACACCAGGCTCAAACACTAACAAAACGAGTCGAAATGACTCTTAGCAAACTTGAAATCATCCAGCAGATGTTTGAGGCATCCTTAGGCAAAAATGTACATAGAGAGTACCTGCGCGAGCAGTTTGCTAAAAACATTGACACGATGCGTATGATCGATGTCATTTATTCACAAAAAATATGAGCCTAAATATAGGGACTGCATGCAGCACCCCCTATATCATGAGTAACCCCTGCCACCTGGTAAAGCAGGGTGGATCAAGCTCACAGAACCATTTTCACAACTAATAATTATACTCTTGACTTTGTATGTAACTCCAGCTACACGAAGATTCTATAGCAATTGCTACAGAAAAAGATAAAATAATGATTACACTTCAGCCATCGGCTCAAGTAAACCTTAAGGAGATTACATGCTAGGCACAATTTTATTGGTTGTTTTAATTTTAATGTTAATCGGATCTATTCCAACATGGTCACATAGCGCATCATGGGGCTACGGCCCAAGCGGCATACTAGGCACCGTCTTAATTATTGTTCTTATTTTGTTCTTGCTAGGAAAGCTCTAAAAACAATCTAGGTCCGGGCCTTTATTAGACCCAGACCTAGCTCCTGACACCCTAATTAGATAATTGATTTAACACAGCCCCCATCCACACGTAGCGCTGTTCCATTCGTCGCACTAGAAAGCGGACTTGCAACATACGTTATTAAATTTGCAACCTCTTCAGTAGTAGCAAACCTCTGTAGAAGCGAACTTGGCCGCCCCTCTTTAAAAAAGTCCTCCTCAAAGTCTTCCTTATCCCTTCCTCGCTTTTGCCCTAGTTGGTCAATGAATGTATTCACCCCATCTGACATTGTAGGCCCGGGCAAAACAGAATTTACCGTTACAGCTGTAGCTTGAGTAAGTTCAGCTAAGCCTCGAGAAAGAGCCAACTGCGCCGTTTTTGTCATACCATAGTGAATCATCTCCTGCGGAATACTAATAGCAGATTCGCTCGATACAAAAACAACTCGTCCCCAGTTCTTTTTTAACATTGCCGGAAGAAAAGCTCTACTTAGTCTCACCCCCGACATCACGTTTATCTCAAAAAAGCGAATCCAATCTGCATCCGTTATATCAAAAAAATCTTTTGGCTCGTAAATACCCGCATTATTAATAAGAATATCTGGCTCTTGTATTTTTTTGACTTCTGCTATCAGATGATCAACCCCTTCACCGCTTGACAAGTCTGCCGCTACTGCATAGCAATTTTTACCTAAAGTATCTGCAAGCTCTGAGGCTTCAGCTAACGATCTACCATGAATAATAACCGTGGCACCCTCTTTTGAGAGCTGCTGGGCAACGGCCCTACCTATGCCTTTTGTTGACCCAGTAACTAACGCTACTTTACCTGTAAGTTGATAGTCCATTTTTCTTCTCCACATTTGTTTTGTCTATAGCAGATTAAAACATAGTAGGCTAGCACTCGAAAATAGCTATACAAAAAATTGTATATTTACTATTCGTTGACAATGTGATGGCATCAACCAAATCAGTTTACGTTATATGAAAAAAACAACAGATATAGACCCTGTTAACTTTGCCTTTGTGATGGCAAGCTCAACCCTATCCATTACCCTCAACATACTTGGCAGTGATCTATTCTCAGAAATCTTTTTTTTCCTCAGTACTTTAGGATTTGCACTTTTAGCACTTCTTTTTGCAATGCGTTTTACACTCTTTACAAAACAAATGATTGCAGACCTTGCAAACGTCGAAATACTCTTTAAGTATTTCACCTTTAGCGCCGCGGCATCAAGCTTAGCTATTCGCTTTTGCATTGCTGGCTACCCAACAATAGCTACTGTACTTGCTATCATTGGCGCTGGCTCTACAACACTCATGATCTACGCAACTGTCTGCCGTTTAATCTTTTTTAAAAAAGCATCGATTGAAGCTGTAAGCCCCTATTGGCTATTAATGGCTATTGCCTGCAACTATGTTGGAATTACCATTACAACCTTCTGGAAGGCAGCACTCATCGACAACCCCCTATTTTTAGTTTTAGCCTTTTGCTCTTGGGCTTGTGGCGTCACCCTTTATCTTTTATTCATGTCCTTAAACATCTACAGAATGTTCTTTATGCGCTTTGAAGGAAAAGACATAAACCCCTCCTACTGGACATGTGTTGGAGCCGCCGCTATCGCCGTTGTTGATGGCTGCAACTGGGTAGCTGTATTACATCCTCCTTTATTTTTAGAGATCATCAAACCCTTTGTTGAAGGCGTAAATATCTTTTTATGGGGCTGGGCAACCGCATGGATCCCACTTTTATGCCTCATGATATTTTGGAAGTATGTCCGATTTAAAGTAACCCTGGAATACTCCCCTTCACTTTGGGCTATAGTCTTTCCTCTGGCTATGTATACAGCAGCAACAGCACTTCTTATAAAAGCTATAGACCTCCCATTAGTTGGAGGGGTTGTATCTAGTATGCTATGGACGTCGCTTATTGCCTGGGGAGCTGTAGCGTTTTTAGCTCTTATGAAACTTTTAAAAGAAGTAACAACAAAGCCTTAATACATACTATTTTCTTCTCTTTATTTAGGCTCTTACCTACAAGTAAGAAAACCCATTACTCACGAGGCTTCATATGGATTTAAAAGGAAAAGTAGCTATTGTTACCGGGGGTAACAGCGGAATTGGAGCTAGTATTGTTTTGGCTCTTGCCAAACAGGGTGCCAATATCGTTATCGACTATGTAGCACACCCCGAGGCCACACAAGAGCTCGAAAAAAAAGTTTTAGCCCTCGGCGATCAAGTACTAGGGGTTAATGCTGATGTAAGCCGAGTATCAGATCTTCAAATGCTCATCGATGAAACAATAAAAAAATTTGGTAAAGTAGACATTCTTGTAAATAACGCCGGCATCGAAACAAGAACATCGATACTAGAGACAACAGAAGCCCAGTATGACAAAGTACTGGCCATTAACCTTAAAAGCGCCTTTTTTGGCACACAGCTTGCTGCCCAGCAGATGATAAAGCAGCGAAGCGGTGGACGCATCATCAATATAAGCTCAGTCCACGAAGAATGGCCCATGCCAAATAACATCCCCTACTGCCTATCAAAAGGAGGCATGAGGATGCTTACAAGAACAAGCGCCCTTGAGCTTGCTAAACACAATATTCTTGTATCGGCCGTAGGCCCGGGAGCCGTTGCTACGCCGATAAACCTCCAAACCATGGAAAACCCAGAGCTACTACAAAAGCTTGATTCTGCAATACCTGTTGGCCGCATGGCAAAGCCCGAAGAAATTGCCAATGCTGTAGCCTTTTTGGCATCAGACAAAGCAAGCTACATAACCGCAACAACCCTTTTTGTAGATGGGGGCCTGATGCACCAAAGCCCAGGGCTATAAGGTGCTATGAATATAGAAGCCACACAAGAGGGTAAACGCTTAGCTGATGCACGCGACAAAGATGTCCCCTGGAGCCTATGGGGACCATATCTTAGCGAGCGCCAATGGGGCACCGTGCGAGAGGACTATAGCGCAGACGGAAAAGCCTGGCAGTACCTCACTCACGATCACGCCCGCTCAAGAGCCTATCGCTGGGGAGAAGATGGCATTGCCGGCATCTCAGATGACAAGCAGCTTATTTGCTTTGCCATTGCTCTCTGGAACGGCAAAGACCCTATACTAAAAGAGCGTCTCTTTGGCCTAACAGGACCAGAAGGCAACCACGGCGAAGATGTAAAGGAGTATTACTTTTACCTAGATAATACGCCAACTCATTCCTACATGAAGCATCTCTATAAATACCCTCAAAACGCTTTTCCCTACGATGATCTTGTTTCAACAAACAAAAAGAGAGGTCGAGACGATTTTGAATATGAACTATTAGATACCAAAATTTTTGATGACAACCGCTACTTTGATGTATGTACTGAATATGCAAAAAACTCTCACCAAGACATTTTGATACGTATTAGCGTCAGTAACCGTGGCCCTGATTCTGCACCCATCACCCTACTTCCAACACTCTGGTTTAGAAACACCTGGGACTGGGATTATAAAACAAAAAAGCCACTACTCAAGCTTGCGCAAAATAACACTATCGAAGCAACGCATGAAAATTTAGGAACCTATTTTTTATATTGCGAGCTTCCCGACCAAATACTATTTACCGAAAATGAAACCAACACCGAAAAACTCTTTTGCACCCCAAATAAGTCACCCTATGTCAAAGATGGTATCAACGACTACATAGTTTTAGACGATCAAGAAAAGGTAAACCCCCAAAATCAGGGAACAAAAGCCTCGGCTGTATACAGTCTCACAGTAGATTCTGGACAAACAAAAGAGATCAGGCTGCGCCTTTGTACAATAAAAAACCTAGCAAGCCCCTTTGATAAAAACTTTGAGGCCGCATTCACTAACAAAAAATCTGAAGCCGATGACTTTTACAAACATGTAACACCCTATGCACTACCTGATGACATGAGAAATGTGCAACGCCAAGCGTTTTCCGGACTTCTTTGGAACAAGCAATGCTACCACTACAACGTAAATAAATGGCTAAACGGCGATCCTGCACAACCACCACCTCCTGAGGCCAGAAAAAATGGGCGCAACCAAAACTGGACCTACCTTGATGCCTACGAAATATTTTCAATGCCCGACAAATGGGAGTACCCCTGGTTTGCTGCATGGGACCTTGCCTTTCATGCCATATCCTTAGCTATGATCGACCCTGAATTTGCCAAAAACCAGCTTCTGCTTTTAACAAAAGAGTGGTACATGGCACCCGATGGGCAGATTCCCGCATATGAATGGAAATTTTCTGATGTCAACCCCCCAGTACAAGCCTGGGCTGCTATGCGCGTTTATCAGATTGAATATACGATGCATGGGAAACAAGACAGAGAGTTTCTGGAAAAAATTTTTCAAAAACTACTCATCAACTTCACCTGGTGGGTAAACAGAAAAGACTCTTGTGGCCGCAACATCTTTGAAGGCGGCTTTCTTGGGCTAGATAACATTGGTGCCTTTAATAGATCACTAGCCCCTGAAACCGGATGCACATTAGAACAGCCCGATGCTACAGGCTGGATGGGCATGTACTGCCTTAACTGCCTACAGATAGCCCTTGAGCTTGCCGAACATGATAGCGTCTACGAAGATATAGCCACAAAGTTTTTTGAGCACTTTGTTCACATTGCAAATGCGATTAACAATGTAGATCCCAAAAAAGAGGGCCTCTGGAATGAAGAAGAGGGCTTTTACTACAGCCTTATGCTGATGAAAGATGGTACCACGCACAAACTCTTTCAGGATAGCTTGGTTGGTATTATCCCCCTATTTGCCGTTGCCACAAATGAAGCAAGCGTTGCCAATGAATTTCCAAGCTACAGAAACCGCTTTAACTGGTTTATCGAAAACCGCCCAGAACTTCTTACAAACATCGCAAACCTCGAAAAACTTGGCGCTGAAAAACGTGTACTTTTAGCCTTCGCCAATGCCAACAAATTAACAAAAACCCTTAAAAAGGTACTAAATGAGGATGAGTTTTTAAGCCCATTTGGCATTAGGTCCGTATCTAAAAAGCTCTCAAAAAAACCTTTTATTGTTGCAGTCGGCGGTCACGACTACAGGCTTGACTATGAACCAGCAGAATCGCGCACAGGAATGTTTGGAGGCAATTCTAACTGGAGAGGGCCTGTGTGGTTTCCTCCAAACTTTTTATTAATTGAATCACTGCAAAAATTTCACTACTACTACGGCGATTCTTTAAAAGTTGAATGCCCAACAGGCTCCGGTAACGCAATGACCCTTTGGGATGTCTCTTTGGAAATCTCAAGTCGCCTTATCAAAATTTTCACCAAAGACTCCGATGGCAAAAGGCCTTTATATGGCGGCATCGAGAAATTCCAAAACGACCCTCACTGGAAAGACTACATACTCTTTCATGAATATTTTCATGGAGACAACGGCGCAGGGCTAGGAGCTAGCAGCCAAACAGGATGGACTGCCCTTGTTGCAAAACTTATTCACCAACATGGGAAATATGTAGTGCAGCATGTCTCTGCAAATGAAATTGAACAAGAAAAAATTGGTCATATATGAATACAAACTACGATATTATTATTATAGGCTCAGGTGCCGGTGGCGGAACACTTGCCCAGCACCTTGCTTCATCTGGCAAACGCATTCTTATACTCGAGCGTGGCGACTGGCTTATTCGCGAAAAAGAAAACTGGGATGCAAAATCGGTTTTTGTAGACAACAGGTACATCTCGCAAGATTCCTGGCAGGACACAAAAGGCAACAGCTTTCAGCCGCAGGTTCACTACTTTGTAGGCGGCGCAACAAAAATGTATGGAGCCGCTCTTTACAGACTTCGAAAAGAAGATTTTGCTGAGCTCAAACACTACGATGGTACATCCCCTGCTTGGCCTATTACGTACGAAGAAATGGAGCCCTACTACACCAAAGCAGAAAAGCTCTACCAGGTTCACGGACAAAGAGGCATCGACCCGACAGAGCCACCAGCAAGTGTTCCTTACCCCTTTGCCCCAGTATCGCATGAAAAACGCATACAAGAGCTATACGACAACCTAAAAAATGCAGGATACCACCCCTTCCCTGCTCCATGTGCTATCATGCTGGATGAAAAGAACCCTCCACAATCACGCTGTATACGCTGCCAAACATGCGATGGATTTCCCTGTCTTGTGCAGGCTAAAGCCGATGCTGAAATGATAGGCGTTCGCCCAGCTCTTGAACATTCCAATGTAACACTCCTTACAGGGGCAAAGGCTCTAAAACTTAACACAGACCCTTCCGGTAAAACAGTGACAGATGTTGTCGTTGAACGAGAAGGCAAACTAGAAACCTATACAGCAGGCATTGTTGTAGTTTCTTGCGGGGCTGCAAACACCGCCAAGCTTTTACTTATGTCCAAAAATGACAAACACCCTAATGGCCTTGCTAATGGATCAGATCAGGTGGGACGAAATTATATGTTTCATAACAGCCAGGCAGTTCTTGCCCTTTCACTCGAGCCTAACCTTACCAAATTTCAAAAAACACTTTCGCTAAACGACTTTTACTTTGGCACAGAGGAGTTTAACTACCCCATGGGCAACATACAGATGATTGGAAAATCTCTTGGCCCAATGTATAAAGGCGAAAAACCCATTGAAACACTCCTTGCGCCTAACATGCTCTTAGATGACATCTCCAAGCACGCTGTTGATTTTTGGCTATCAACAGAAGATCTTCCCGATCCAAATAACCGTATCACCGTAGATGATAAGGGCAACATAACCCTTGCCTACACCCCAAATAACGAAGTGCCAAAGCAAAAACTTTATGAAAAACTCAAGTCTATGCTAAACCACCTTGGCATGCATCCAGAGCACCTCATCCCTCGAAATATCTATCTAAAAACTAGCATCCCAATAGCTGGTGTTGCCCACCAGGCAGGAACATGCCGATTTGGAAAAGATCCCAAAAATTCGGTTCTTGATACCAACTGCAAAGCCCATGAGCTAGAAAACCTCTATGTAGTTGACACTAGTTTTTTCCCAAGTATTGGAGCTGTTAATCCGTCACTGACTGTCATGGCCAATGCCCTGCGGGTTGGTGATCATCTACTTAAAAACTGTATTTAAAAAGAATGACATAAGATGATGCCTTGACATGTAGCTACATTTTTTAAGAATGGTACAGCTACAAGCCTGCCAAAGTTTTTGCCATTTTTCTGAAAATAAAAAAATGAAAGGGCAGCATTGCATACCAGTAGAGACGCCCAAAAATGCCCCTTGGCCTAAATGTTGCCGTTTGAATAAGAATCCATCTATCGGCATCAGGTTGCAGTCTAAATTCAAGCCAAGCCTCACCTGGCACCTTCATGCCGGCAATCAGGATAAGGTCTACGTTTTCTCTATCGGCCCGCAACACACGCCAAAAATCGATGGAGTCGCCAACTTCAATTTCCGTCGGATGCCTGCGCCCCCTGTTAAGTCCCACACCACCTATAAGCTGGTCAAATAAACCTCGAAGTTTCCACGCCCAATCCATTGCGTAGTAGCCTGTGGCGCCACCTATACTCCATATGCGCTTAAGGGCCGCTTGTTTGGTGTCGGCAACAACAAATCGTTGCTCGTCTTTAAGGCAACCCTCAACCGGCACTTCTACGTAGCTACTAATATCAGGATGTATGCCTTCGACGTCCCATGAGTCCATCCATGTTGAGACAACCTCATTTTGGGCAATGTTTTGAAAGGCGCGCTCAAGAGCTTTTTTGTAAGGCAAGCATTCATGCGGAAGCAGTTTTTGCAGACCGTTAAGATTGCACACAGAGCTAGTTTTAATACTTTCCACTAAATAGTAGCATATAGAAAACCGAACAGATGTAATAAACACTAGCCACAAGCTCGATAGTCTGGGTGTTAGAACTGGAACGCTAATGATAAACCGTTTTAAATTCCTAAAGGCTGCATATTCAAGCAAGAGATCTTTGAATGTAAAAATTTCGGGGCCGCCTATATCAAATATTCCGTTAAAGCACTCTTTTTTTAGTAGCACGCCGGAAAGATAAAAAAGCACATCTTGTATGGCAATTGGTTGGCATGGGGTAAGCAGCCATTTGGGGGCAATCATAAAGGGAAGCTTTTCGCACAAATCTCTAATGATTTCAAAAGAAGCGCTACCGGAGCCAATGATGATGCTAGCCCTTAAAATTGTTGTTGGAATACCGCTTTGGATGAGTACTTTTTCTACAAGTAGGCGAGACTCTAGATGTGGGGATAATTTTTTTTCATCGTTAATTATGCCGCCAAGATAGATTATCTGCTGGCATCTAGTTTTTTTGAGGCCATCGACAAAATTTTGAGCAATTTCCGTTTCGGTTTTTGCAAGCTCGCTCATAATTTCTGACATCGAATGCACAAGATAATAGGCAGCATCGATATCTACAGGAAAGCTCTGCAGGGTTTTAGGGTCTCTGATATCTCCCCAGATATGATGTAGGCCAGGATGCGGTTTTGCAAATACTTTAGTGCCTTGTATGCGACAGAGGGCATATACCTCGTGGCCTTGTTCGAGAAGGGCATGAATGAGCCTTTTGCCTACAAAACCAGTTGCGCCTGTAACTAAAACTTTTGCCATAAATGTATTTTGGGGAAGCGTGCCCAAGCAAGTTGGGCACTAGATCTAAAAGTTATTTCCAGCGCTGCTGGATTGCTTTCCACTGAACAGCTTGATAAAGAGCTGCTAAGCCTACAACAACGTAGACAATTCTTTCTATAACTGGAAGGCTACCAAATAGCATCTGTACCAAGTTAAAATCAAATAAACCAATGAGACCCCAATTGAGGCCGCCGACTACAAGCAAAATTGCTGCAATAACATCTAATGTTTTCATAGGTTCTCCTAAAATAGCGGTTGCGTTTTAAATCCGCTTAAGGCCTTTTTTAGCTTTTCCAAGGATTTAATACAATTCGATTTATTTATTTTTTACCACCTTTACCTTGGATAAAATCGCCTCTTTCCACCTCTTCTTGATTGACTTTTAATGGCGAATGTGAAATAATATTTTAATATACATAAACAACAAGGTGCTATTTTTATGGTTTCAAGTTTATGCTCAAGTTTAAAAAACCTCTGTATTGACGAAATTTACAGCAACACCCCGCCCCCGACCCCCGATCTGGAACCTGAGTGGAAATCACGAAATCTAAGAGACACATGGCACAACTCAGCAAACGCCAAACCCGAAGTAACCGATACAGCCTCTAGCGCCCACCTCTATGGTGCACATATTCTAGAAAATGGCCGTCTATTTACTCATGACCACGAAGGAGCCTGCTGCATCTGGGACACTAATACAATGAATACCCCCTCACTGCTTGCAGGACACACATCAGCAACACCTGCACATTGCACCTATGGCCAAAATATCCTCACCTGCTCGACCGACAAAACAGTACGCCTCTGGGATCTTACCACCGCACAGTGTGTACGCGTGGTAAACTTTGATGCTGGCCTTGCAACTCTTAGCAGCTATGATTTTAGCTGTAGCGCCATGGGACAAGACAAAAAGTTAAGACTATTTGACATACGACAGCAATCCCCTACTTATGAGACTATTGACGCTCAAAGCCTCGTCTTTACGCTAGCAGAAAATGCTACAACAATCTTTGCTGGTGGATACACCGAGGGCATCCTGCGCTTTGATAAACGCAAAATAGAAAAATTAACCACTCTGCCAGGCTCAGAAGCAATCAGCAAGCTTGAGCTAATGGGAAACAGGCTCGTAAGTGCCGGATTAGACAAAACGATTAGGCTGTACGACCTTAAAGATGACCGTGAGCTTAGCATCTGGGAAAAACAATTTTATGCCACAGCCCTCAAAGGCGAAGCCGGGGGTCGAATCCTTGCATCTGGCCACGCTGACGGAAGCGTTTTCTTGTGGGATCCTGAGCGAAACAAAGAAATCGGAGCCCCTAGTTCACACACAAGCGGATTTCAAGTTTCAGCGATCGACTTTGACGACTCAACCCTTATAACTGCAGGCCAAGGAGGTAAAATCCAACTACGCCGCGCAATAGCAAATAAGTAAATACCCCAAGCCTGGGCTATCAAAAACTTTCAATTTTTAATGCGATAATAATTGCAATAGTGCTTACGTGAATATTCCATAAAAACGACACAGCGATTTTTCGAAATAGCTAAGAAAATATTATTCACCGCAGAGAAAACAGCCGAGAACACGGAGAAAAACAATACCTCTCAGGGCGCTTCCCTGGGCTTTTAAAACCCAGCCCTTCAGGCTGTTAAAAATGTAGTTTTTAAAGGTCGAATTTTGCAGAAACATCCTCTTTGTGAAAAGGGCTCAAATCAACCCCCTACCCCCTGTACTCAGACCTGCAAATTGACAAATATAAATTTATACAATACAATTCGATGTAGGGATAGAACTCATAACGAACCAAGGCGGTGAAGTATGATGGGTCCTGAAATTGGAAAAATCTCAGGTTTTGACATAAGCATGCAGATCTCCATAGATAAGCAAACAGGAGATATTCATGCGCGCGCCAAGCCAAAAGATGCAACAGATGCAAAAGCACTTAGCGCCTCAAAAGACGTCTTTAGCAACGAAAATCTGACATTTACTAGAGAGGTTCTTCAAGAAGTTAAAGAACTTCTGGTAAACCCCGACCGCTTCACCAATACAACAGCCGCCCCTACTGATAAACAAAAAATCGTCGACACCCTCTTTCAAGCTGTCTCTGCTGCCGGCAATAAAACCAAAGAGTCCATACTACGTAACATCGATGTCATAGATCACTCAATCGGAGTGCAACTAGGGTTAGTAGCTCCGAAGAGTCGCCAGCCTGAGTCATTTACCGTTGAAGGGAAAAATGATCCTGACTCTCTAGAAAAAATGAATACAAAATCATTTGGCCGGCGCGAGGTCGACATAGGTCGCTATATTCGCACAGGACAGCTCACCGTAAAAATAGAAGGAAAAGCCAGCAACACAGCTGCCAACGATGTTGAAAAGATGACAGAAACTCTAAACTCCTTCGCTAAATTTGTTAAACTCGATGAGCAAACAACGAACATATTACTTAAAGTTAATCAGATGACGCTTAACGGAAAAATTGATCCAGAAAAAACGCAAGGTCACTTCGACAGCAACAAAGAGCTGCTAACCCCCTACACCGATAAAGCAGGGCCACTGCACAACGCCGTTTCGCAAGGTGCTATGATCGATCTCGGCACCGTTGTATTTAATGTATGCAATGAGAAAGTGGGAGTACTAGAGGGCGGTGACCGAGTTACCGTTAGCATAGTGCGCGAACATATTTTGGTTGAACATGCTGTTACAATGCATGGGAAAGTATTTGATAACGCACAAAGCAAAGAGGTAGCTGATCCCAACGGACCCAAGCAGTTCATTGGCAACACCACTATAGTCGGCACCAGAAGTGATGATGGGAAAATAACCTGGGGCAGCGTAACAAAGAGTGCTCACATACTCCCTAACGAGAAGCTAAAGAAAAAGGATTTCATCGACTTACAAGATAAGCTAGACAAAGCAGGATTATTGACCAGCGATCAAAAAGAAACCTTAGAGATGGTCAAAAAAAGCAGAAGTGATGCTACATACAATCAATTAGCCGCAAGGGCGACAGAGAATGCCAACTACCAAAGCCTTGGCCCAACGCCAAATCCACTATACAAGGGCAAATAAATAACTCTTTATACACCTGAACAGCCACTGGCGACTGTATAGAAAACTACCAAAAAATAGGGTGACCTTTGCTTTTAGCCACCCACTTGAGCCCGCTTATGCAGTTTGGCGGGTTTTGTGCCGTGTTTCTAGCGATAGAAGCGCTAGGCCCCCAAAGCCGATTGCCACATTTCTAAAGAGAATCTGGAAGTGCTCTGGATTAAATACAATAATACCTACCATCAGCATTACTGAAACAATCGAAGAATACTCAGGCTTCCAACCGGTAAGCAGCCATGCCGCTAAAGCAATTTCCGCTACACCAAATGTATAGAGAAATACATTTTCTGGGACAAAATTAAAGATAAAACTCGGCGTATACTTTAAAAAATTTGTTGGGTTTACACATATTTCATATGAAGCATACGCAAACACAAACGCTAGACCTACTCTCAAAAACCAAACGGCTAATTTATTATTAGACATTTACTCTCCTTTATTATTAAACAGAAATGGACATTATACGTAATTTAATAATTTAATGCAATATAATTGTAAATATGTAGGAGCAAAGTTAAAATGTCGTAATCTAGCAAAGTAGAAATGTCGTGTTTTCCTCCCAAATAATAACTATTATGTTTAAAGGGTAACTAACCTAACAAGGAGGTTAGTATGACCCAGGGGGTCTATATGACACAAAA
>JBGSSB010000020.1:0-42749 GCA_041737255.1 Chlamydiales bacterium
GGGGTCAGAGAGCGTGGCATGTAATTAAAGAGATTTGGTGAACACGGGAGATCCCAAAGGCTCTCATAAGAGTACTGACTAACAAGCGTAATAGTGAGGAGGTCAGAATGGCCGCGGGAAGTCAGATGAGCCGTAGTACTACTTAAGTAGGAAGGGCGATGGGCAATAAACGCCCTTGGATAGGAAACGTATGTTAACCCACCAGAGGATAGCATGAATACGGAAACAAAATTGAAGAGGATAGCTATGCTGTCCGCAAGCAACCCCAAGAAGACCTTTGAATGCATCATGCATCATATCAACTTGGAGACGCTTTGGAGAAATTTTGACCAACTTGACCCCAAAAAGGCGGTCGGAATTGATGGAGTAAGCAAAAGGGAGTATAAACAGAACCTTATACCGAATCTAGATGACCTGCTGAGCAGGATGAAGAAGATGGCATACATACCTTTGCCAGTAAAGGAAGCTCTGATTCCCAAAGAAGGGCAGCCCGGAAAATTTCGTCCCCTTGGCATAAGCGTTATCGAAGATAAAATTGTGCAAGGTGCTTTCAGAGAAGTCCTTGAAGCTATATATGAACCTACTTTTCTCGAAGGCTCACACGGCTTTCGGCCGGGAAGAAGCTGTCATACAGCTGTCAAGGCGCTTAGAGAATACCTGCTGAACAATCAGGTTGAGACTGTCATAGACATAGACCTGAAGAACTTCTTTGGAACCATAGATCACAAGATCCTTGAGGGCTTTCTAAGAGAAAAGATCAAAGACGATAAGTTCATACGCTATATCATCAGAATGTTCAAAGCTGGTGTACTGAGTAAGGGTGAACTAATTATCGATGATCGAGGAGTTCCTCAGGGCAGTATTTGCAGCCCGATTCTGTCGAATATCTTTGCACACAAAGTTTTAGATGAGTGGGTAGAGATGATCCAGCCACACTGTAAAGGGAAGGTGAAGCTTTTTCGATATGCGGACGATGTGATCATCTGCTGCGCAGATGAATCAGACGCAAAACGAATCAGAAGCACTCTGCCAAAACGGTTGGCTAAGTATAAACTAGAGCTGAATGAGGAGAAGACCAAAGTGGTTGCTTTCTCGCGCAGGAAAGTGGAGCAAGGTCAACCGCAGGACACTTTTGATTTCCTTGGTTTTACCTTTTACTGGGGTAAAACAAGAGGAGGAAGGACAGTGCCTAAACTCAAGACGAGCAGCAAGACAATGAAGAAGAAGCTTGCGAACGTCACAAGTTGGATAAAGGTGAACAGAAGTAAGGGTCAGCTGAAAGATCTATGGAAAACTTTTGCCTCAAAACTTAGAGGACACATACAGTACTACTCTGTATCCTTTAACATTCACAGTGTGCAATGTTTTTGCTGGAAAGCTACGTGGATAGTCTTTAAAGGGCTAAACCGCCGCAGCCAAAAGAAGTCATTCACCTGGGAAAAGTTCAAAAAGTTCATCCAGAGAAACCCATTGCCAATGGCAAGGGTATGTCATCCTCTCTTTGCGAAACCGCAGCGTTAGTAAATGGTGAGTCTTGAGCGTAATGCCTTAATAGGGCACGTTGCGATCTAACTGGGGGGAGGTCTGGGAAACCAGCCTCTCTACCACCTTTTTTAAAGAACTATGAAATTTGTAGGTTTGGAGCTATTTGAGAGTGGCCCTCTGATTAGAGGGCCAGTGAGCTGATTTAATTGATGGTTGCAGCAACGTAGTCTTGCAGTCCGGCGGTAGTTGCCTTCATGCCTTTTTTGCCTTGTGACCAGTTTGCTGGGCATACTTCGCCATTTTGCTCAAAGAAAATTTGGGCATCTAGTATTCGCAATGCTTCTTCTACTGAACGACCGAGCGGAAGTGCGTTAACCAACTGGTGGAATACCATGCCCTTTTCGTCGATTAGGAATAAGGCTCTAAAGGCTATGCCTTCATTAGGAACCAGTACGTCATAGTCTCTTGCGATAGTTTTATTGAGGTCGGAGATAAGTGGGTAGGTAACCCCTTCGATACCACCTTTTGCCTTTGGTGTTTCTACCCAGGCTAAATGTGAAAAGGCGCTATCAACAGAACAGCCCATAACCTGGCAGCCACGCTTGTCAAACTCGCTAAGTGCTTCTTGAAATGCATGCAGTTCGGTTGGGCAAACAAAAGTAAAATCAAGGGGGTAAAAGAACAAGAGAACTTTTTTACCTAAGTGTTGTTCAAGAGTGAAGTTTTCAACTATTGTTTTGTTAACAACTGTTTTTGCTGTAAATCCTGGCGCTTTTCTTCCTACTAGTACACCCATGTGCTACCTCCTTAAAAATAAAAAATGTATTTTACGATATTTTGAGGATTATAGTCAATCCCCGAACATCTGCTGTGCATGTGAAAGCCAGTTTTCAGCGCTAATTGAGGTAGGTGCCCCATGTCCGGGAAATACCTGAGTTTCTGGTGGCAGGTGGCTTAATTTTTTTAAAGAAGGCCACATGCGCTCGGGCTCAGATGTAGGTAGATCGATTCTTCCAAGGCTTCCCTTAAACAGGGTATCTCCAGAAATAAGTACCTTTTCGTCCTCGCACCATAAGCAAATGCCGCCTGGTGAGTGTCCCGGCGTGTGTAGTACTTTCCAGTAGCTTTCGCCTATATAAAAACAGTCCCCTTCTTTCAGAAATCCCGCCGGCTCTACAGGATCTATGGCGAGCCATGACCTGAGGTTGTCTGCTCCGGGCTTTTGTAGATTATAGGCATCTTCTGGGTGACAGTAGGTGTTTATTTTATAGAGACTGGCTTCTGCTATGTGATCCCAATGAGAGTGGGTAAGGATAAGTTTTTCGAGACTGCAGGATCTTTTTTCGCATTCTCGTGTGATTTTTAAAAAGCCATCTTGAGGCGCGTCGATAAGGGCGGCTTTATTTGTTTTTTTGCATATAACTAGGTAGCCGTTTGTGCCCAGTGCCCCTGAGGGGAAGCTAACAATTTCGATTGTATTTTTTGAATAAGTAGGCATGTTCGCCTATGTAAAGCTGTTTGACAATTTGCACTGGAGAGGACTTGAACCTCTGACCCCCTGGTTCGTAGCCAGGTACTCTATCCAACTGAGCTACCAGTGCATAAGAGATTAAGATGATACAGATACTCTTCTTTTTTGACCATTGATAAATGATATCAAATGCTGTATTACTAATTACACGACAAATGAAGGTTTTAAAATGCGCGTATGCTTGGCAGGAACAGATCAACTGAGTAAAGATGTTCAGATGCGGCTAGAAAAAGAGGGTGTGGTTGTAGTAAGGCTGGATGCTAATGCTGAGAGCGTCTGTGAGCTATTTAGAGGGCAATCGTTCGATTTCTTTCTTGCATTAGATGATTCAGATGAGACAAATTTAGTGCTGTGCGCCCTTGTAAAACAGCTTGGGCCAGTTAAGACTGTTGCGTCTCTAAAGAAGTCTCCTTATTTATCGCAAAAAGAGGTTGATCTTCAGCGGGCGTTTCATATTGACCTTCTGATCTTTCCAGATCTTCTCGTTGTTGATAACATAGCTCAAATCCTATTTGAAGAGGGAATCTACTCAAGAAGCTTTCTTCATGGTAACGTATTATTAAGAACAATGCTCGTAACAGAAGAGTCGTCATTTTCTGGTAAGACACTAAGTGAAATTCGTGATAAATATCAAGAAATGCTTGTTTGTCTTATTCATAGGCCTCATAAAATTTTGGCTACAACCGACGGGTCTCACCTTATAGGTGTAAATGATGAGTTGCTCTTTGCTCATGGCAAGGATCTCTTGTTGCCTGATGATGAAATAACTATGCTAGGCCAAACTGAGTCCGTATTAAAAGCCTGCCAGAGCCTCGCTGGCGAAGGGAGCGCCCTTAAGACGGCGTGTATTGTGGGTTCTGGGCCTGTGGGGCAGACTCTAGCTCAGCGCTTAAAAAAACACGACGTGCAGGTGCTTTTAGTGCCTGAGACTATAGTAATTAGTGATCTTCCTCCAATGGATGCATTTGTGGCTTGTCATAGAGATGAAGAGCATAATTTTGTATTAGCTGTACAAGCAAAAGATCGTGGATTAAGTAAAGTTATTGCAGTGCTGTCAGACAAGGCCACTTGTCTTGAAGCTGACAAGCTTGGAATTACTCATGTACCTGCGGCTCCTGTAGCCATGTCTGATAGGCTTTTAGAGTTTATTTTGGGAGCTAAGGTAACTTCAGTGATGTCTTTGTATGAGACGCAGGCTGAAATCTATCAGATGTCGGTATCGGTGGACTCATCAATTGTGGGCGTTCCTCTTTCAGTATTGGGCCCTACACTGCCAAAAGAGATCTTAGTTGGGGTTATCTACAGCCGGGGTCGTATATTTATTGCAGCGGGTTCACATATCTTGAAGCCGCAGGATGAGTGCTTAATAATTGCAGACCCTAAACATCGGCCGCTACTTGAAAAAATTATTTAATTGGCAGGGAGTTTTTATGATTCTGCCAACTTATGCATGTTTTAGAGCTCATCAGGGTAACTTGTTACTTCCCAGAACGACTGAATTCGATGATTGAGTTGCCCTGAACGGGCTCGGGATTTGGGGTGTGCTTATTCCCATAGCTCCCTTGAGGTCGCAATGGGCTTTAAGGGTTGGCTTGGTATTGATTAGTAGCCGTAGTAACTGTCGAGCTTGAAGGTGCTGGGTTTTATCTCCATGGCTGCAAAATGACTAACGTGTTGGGCTACCTCTTTTGCTGAGACAAATGCGCGAACTTTTTCTTTGTACTTTTTCTTGATATCGCTTGATACTTCGTCCCAGGCGCGTGTATCCACTGGGCCTAAAAGGAAGTTACATACCGAAATGCCGGTCTTGCTTTTTCCTTCCAAACTATTCACGCTGTTGCCCCAGTTGTGCATAAAGGCAAAGGCAGCGGAGTAAAATGGTGCTCCCGAAAGGCCGCGTTCAACGCATTGGCCCAGCATATTAAATATTGTCCCACCTGCTGACATTCTAGGCCGAAGCATGCAAAGTAGGTTCATATGGCCTCTAAGGAAGGTATTTGCTCTTTCGAATGCTGTGTCATCGAAGCTAGTGCTCTCAATAAATGGAAATGAAGATGTAACAACTATATCGAGTTGTTTTGGTAATTCACTCTGGATTGACCACGCTTTGGGGTCGCTTACTAAATCAAGTTGAACGAGTTTGCAGGGAAGGCTTTTGTGGTGAGTGTGGCAATATGTTCCAATGACGTCATATCCCGCTGAAGCCATTTCTACTACAACAGCTGCGCCAATGTCTGATCCAGCTCCAACCACTAGACAAGTTTTATTCATGGTTTTTGTGCCCCAATTTTTATACTAAAAATAGCGCACTTGCATGTAGTTTTCACCTGGTTTTTTGCGGGCGCTTAGTGGCAGCCGCAGGAGCCTTTGTCACAGCCGCCATTATTTGAGTCGGGTGTGTTTTTTTTGTTGTAGTCTGTGATGTAAAAACCGGACCCTTTAAATTGTATCGAAACCTCTTTTGGAGGCACTCTTTTAAAGGATTCTTTGTTGCAAAAGGGGCAGGTTGTTATTGCGGGCTCTGAGATTTTTTGTATGATCTCTTCTTCTTTTTTGCACGCTTCGCATCTGTAGCAGTAGGTTGGCATAATATGTATTCCTCATAAACAAGCCCGCATATTTTGTTTATGCGGGCTTGTGGTTTTTTTGTTGCAGTAGTTTAGAAGTCGCCCATGTCCATGCCACCCATGCCGCCCATTCCTCCCATACCACCCATGCCCATACCACCCATACCCATGGCGCCAGCGGGTTGAGCTGATTTTTTCTGTGGCTTGTCTGTGATCATGCAGGCTGTAGTTAGCAGCATTGCAGCTATGGAGGCTGCGTTGATAAGTGCTGTTTTTGTTACTTGTACGGGGTCAATAACGCCCTCTTTTACAAGGTCTCCAAACTGGTCTGTAAGGCCGTTGTACCCAAAGGCACCTTTGGCTTCATAGATCTTTTCCGCTACAAGTTGGCCCTGTTTGCCGCAGTTGTTAGCAATGGCAATAGCAGGCTCAAATGCCGCTTGACGGATGATGCTTGCGCCAATGGCTTCATCACCAGTTAGCTTTAGCTTGTCAAGCTTAGGTAGTGCTCTAAGTAGCGCAACGCCGCCGCCTGGAACGATTCCTCCAGCAACAGCCGCGCGTGTTGCATGCAGAGCATCTTCAACGCGAGCTTTTTTCTCTTTGAGCTCGGTTTCGGTTGCTGCGCCAACATTAATTACCGCAACGCCACCAGCGAGTCTTGCAAGGCGCTCTTCTAGCTTTTCTTTTTCGTAGTTTGAAGTGTTGTTAAACAGTTCTGCTTTGATTTGTTTTGCGCGATCTTGAATAGATCTGATGTCTCCTGCGCCATCTATGATGGTTGTTTCATCTTTTGTCACCTTAATTGTTTTGCAAGAACCCAATTGCTCAAGTGTTGCATCTTCAAGGCGCAGGCCAATTTCTTCTGAAATAAAGGTAGCGCCAGTAAGTATTGCAATGTCATGAAGCATAGCTTTGCGGCGGTCGCCAAAGCCTGGAGCTTTTACTGCACATACTGGAAGGCCTGCCTTAAGTTTGTTTACTACAAGTACGGCTAGTGCGTCAGCGTCTACATCATCGGCAATAATCAATAACGGTCTTGGGCCTTTTTCCATCACTTTTTCAAGTATAGGGATAAGGTCTTTGGCAGCTGAGATTTTTTTGTCCGTAATTAGGATAGCTGGGTTGTCTAGTTCTACAGTCATTGCTTCACCGTTTGTGATGAAGTAAGGCGATAGATAGCCTTTGTCAAACTGCATGCCTTCTACCACTTCAAGATGTGTCTGAATACCTTTGGCTTCAGCAACGGTAATAATGCCGTCTTTGCCAACTTTTTCCATAGCATCGCTAATGATTTGGCCAATTTCAGGGTCGTTGTTTGCTGAAATTTGTGCAATTTGCTTGATTTCTTCTGAGCTAGAAACCGGAGTTGCTAGTTCGTTTAGGCCTTCAATAAGGGCTTCAACAGCTTTTTCAATGCCAATTTTAATTGTCATCGGGTTTGCGCCAGCTGATACATTTTTGAGTCCAGCCTGAAAGATAGCTTCAGCAAGAACTATAGCAGTTGTTGTGCCGTCACCTGCGACGTCTGATGTTTTGGAAGAGGCTTCTTTTACAATCTGCGCTCCCAAGTTTTCAAACTTATCTTTAAGGTTTACTTCTTTAGCTACTGTCACGCCATCTTTTGTGGAAAGTGGGGCGCCTAAGCCTTTGTTGATTACAACGTTTCGACCTTTTGGGCCAAGTGTAACCTTTACAGCGCGAGCAAGCGTCTTAACGCCTCTCGAGAGTGCCTTCAAGGCTTCTTCATTAAATTGCAGCATTTTTGCCATTGATCATCTCTCCTCGTCAATTGTTACTCTATTATACCCAAAATCTCATCTTCAGAAAGAATGAGGTATTCATCTTCATCGCCCATGTCTTTTACTGCAGTACCTGCGTAGGAGCCAAAGAGGATGGTGTCGCCGGTTTTTACTGACATGGCATCAAGTTCGCCATCATCGTTTGTTTTGCCAGGGCCTGCGGCAATAACTGTGCCCATTTTTGGTTTTTCTTGTGCTGTATCAGGAAGCAAAATGCCGCCCTTTGTCGTTTTTACTTTTGATCGCTGCACGAGGACGCGATTGCCTAATGGTTTCAACTTCATCATGTGTATAATCCCCACGTTGTTAAGGTAAGCAATAAAGGTACGTCTTTTTGGCTTTTCCGTCAACAAATTAGCAAACAGCTGTTGGGAGTGCTAATAATTGGGATTGAGGTATTTTTTTCTAACTTCTAGAAATTTTTGGCGCTCTTTGGCGTGAATGGCCGTGAGTTTAGAAAAAGGGAGCTTTTCTTTTTCAAGAATTGTAACGATAGCATGTGTGCCACACGCTTTGAAAAAAGTATCTGGCTTGTTTTTGAGATCTTTTAGGGCTTTTGCCAGTTCTTTTGGATGCTGCTCTTTGAGTGTGCTTAGTATGGCGTAGGCAGTTGTTACTGGAAGAAAGCGTTGTGGGTTTGTGATTTTTACAAGAACACCTTTGCAGGGTTTTGCTAAAAATGAGCCACCAACTGGCTGAAATCGAAAGGGGTAAAAATAGACTCCCGGTAGTTTACGGGCATTAAGCGATTGGGCAAATTTGTTGGGGTGTATCCAAGGAGCCCCTATTACTTTAAAGGGCAGTGTATAGCCAATGCCTATAGAGACAAAGCGCATATCGCCGAGAAACCCTGTCATAGGGTAAAACGAGGGCGTTGTAGCCTCTGGAATATTGGGGCTTGTCGGGATCCAGTGAAGGCCCGTATCTTCAAAGTTCATCCAACGTTTCCACCCGCGCATCGGAACCACCTGGAGCTTGCATCCAATCTTATATTCTTCATTAAAGAGTTTGGCAAGCTCGCCTATTGTCATGCCGTGGCAATAGGGAACGTCTATGTAGCCAACAAAGGATCTGAGCTCTTTTTCCAGCATAGGTCCGTCAACTATGATGCCGTTAATTGGGTTTGGTCTATCAAGTACAACTACTGGGATGTGAAGTTTAGCAGCCTCTTCCATGGCGTAGTAGAGTGTTGTTGCGTAGGTGTAAGATCGAGAGCCAACATCTTGAATGTCAAATACTAAAAGAGATATCCCTTTGAGCATTTGCGCGGTGGGCCTACGCGTTATGCCATGAAGGCTATGGATGGGAAGCCCTTCATCAGATTTTGCTGAGGCAATATT
Organism: Chlamydiales bacterium; assembly: GCA_041737255.1. GTDB lineage: Bacteria > Chlamydiota > Chlamydiia > Chlamydiales > FEN-1388 > SZAS-7. Next base: position 8,726 of record JBGSSB010000020.1, read on the forward strand.
TTTCCCTGCGTGGGTGTCGCCATATAGCCCATGTTCGGGTGCAAAAAGTGAGACGAGTTCAAATTTTATTCTACTTTGTTCTTTAAGGAACAGTTGGATACTTGTTTCTAAATGGCTATTGATGGCAGTATGGTTGGTAATGAGGCCAACCTTTTTTCCTTTTAGCATCTCTTCATAGGGAGGTTGAAATACAAGATCAAGGCCAACCTCTACAGCCTGAAGCTTTAGCGCTACAAGTAACAAAGCTAGAAAAAATCTGGTGGTCTGTTTCACGCTAACACCTTACTATTTTTCCCAAATGTAACACGGAACTTACTTCTCATGCAGCAATTTCATCAAGAATTAAAAGGATTAAACCCAGAACAACTTCAAGCCGTTCAGCATAAAGATGGGCCAATGCTTGTCCTTGCTGGTGCCGGTTCCGGAAAGACCCGAGTAGCAACGCTTCGTATTGCGCATCTTTTAGGATCAGGCGTGATTTCTTCTGAGATACTGGGGCTAACCTTTACCAATAAAGCAGCTCATGAGATGAAAGAGCGCGTTCAAAAGTATGCAAGCCATAGTGTGCTTGTAACAACCTTCCACAGTTTGGGGGCAAGGCTGTTGCGGGAGTCTATCCATCATTTAGGGTATTCCTCTGATTTTGTAATTTATGATGAAGATGACTCTAACAAGCTACTTAAAGAGACTATGCGCGATCTTGCTGTTAGTAGCGACCTTGATCACAAGGCACTGCGCGCCTATATTTCACGAATTAAAAATGGTCTTGTCGTTGAAGAGCAGGAAGGTTTTAAGGTTCTTTATGATCGTTACAATGAAAAATTAAAAAAATGCAACGCGGTAGATTTTGATGACCTTTTAAGGCTTCCGGTGGAACTTTTTTCAAACTTCGATGAGGTCCTTAAGTTTTATCAAGAGCGCTGGAAGTATATGTTAGTTGATGAATACCAAGATACTAACGGCGCTCAGTACAGCTTTGTTAAGCACCTTTGTGGCGACAGATGCAACCTGTTTGTTGTTGGCGATCCTGATCAGTCGATTTACTCCTGGAGAGGGGCTAACATCCAAAATATACTTAACTTCGAAAAAGACTTTGCAGGGGCGACTGTTGTTAGGCTCGAACAAAACTACAGAAGTACAAACATCATTTTGGAGGCAGCTAACGCTGTTATTACAAAAAATGGTGGGCGCTACGAAAAGAGCCTTTGGAGTGCTTTGGGCGATGGTGAAAAGATCAGTTTTTTTGCGGCTCGATCAGAAAGGGAAGAGGCTCGTTTTGTCGGAAGGCAGGTGCAGGATTTTTTAGACAATCATAACACTAAACTGTCGAATATGTGCGTGTTTTATCGAACAAACGTACAGTCGCGGGTGTTAGAAGACGAAATGCTTTCTCGCCGCATCCCATATGTTATTGTGGGGGGCGTTTCTTTTTATCTTAGAAAAGAAATTAAAGATGTGTTGAGCATGCTTCGCTTGCTTGATAATCCAAGAGATTTAATCTCGTTTTTACGTGTAGTAAATTTGCCTAAGCGTGGCCTCGGTGAAACAACGTTAGAAAAAATCATCAAAGCTCAAGAAAAATCAGGGCTTACGATACTAGATTTTATGATGAGAATTTATGCCGAAGATGCCTGGACTGATTTACCCTTTACTGTAACAGCAAAACAAAGAGAAGGGTGGGCAGATTTTGCAAAAACCTACCTTATGCTTATGGAAACAGCCGAAAGTGAAACGCTAGAAGAGCTAGTGCGTGCGGCAATATTTACTAGCCGCTATATCGATGTGATAGCGCAGGATAATGAAACAAAGCTTGAGCGCCTAGAGAACCTAGAAGAGCTTATCGTTAAAGCACAAGAGTGGGAGGAGACCAAGAAGGCCAATGGCGAAGAGGCGACCCTTTCTAACTTTTTGTCAGATACCTCTTTAGCTACTTCTATGGATAATGCTGATAAAGATGCTGATGCTATTACCCTTATGACTATACACAATGGTAAGGGATTAGAGTTTGAAGTGGCCTTTTTGGTGGGCCTTGAAGAAGATCTTTTTCCTCATATCAACTCTAAAAAGACACCTGAGCAGGTTGAGGAAGAGCGGAGGCTTTTTTATGTTGGCATCACACGAGCAAAAAGACACCTCTTTATTAGCTTTGCCCAGGTAAGAAGCCTTTGGGGCGCTACAAGAGGTATGAGGCCAAGTCGATTTTTGCAGGAAATCCCACAAAAATTAAGAAAGCTTATTAATATGAGTCAGCCGGCTCCTATGGAAGCTGTTTCAAGGATGAGTGTAACGCCTCCTCGTGAAGAGACGATTTTTTCGATTGGAGAGATGGTTTTTCACCCACAATTTGGTGCTGGAAGGATTGAAAATGCACGAGAGGGGTCTCACGGCCTTATGTATGAGGTTCTTTTTTCAAAAGATGACACAACGAAGTGCTTGATAGCAAAAATTGCCCCGCTGTCACGTCTTTCAAAATAAAATTTGCACATAAACCCCCGAAACGTCTATTAAAAGGCAAACGGGGTATTTTATGAAATATTTTATGATATGGCCAATTTTGCTCCCTACGCTTCTATTTTGTCAGGATGACACAATGTATTCAGCCACCCAGAGTGGTCAGGGGCTTGAGCTTAATATAGAGGGTACAAAAAGCGGTAGCGCTGCCGATTCATCCTCTGGCGGTAGCTGGAATACAAGCGATCATGATAGCTTTTTACAAGATCCAGCACCTCCTGAGTCTGTGAGTGTCGAGGGCACAATCACAGAAGAATGTGGCGATGACCTCTACGATAGCGAATAGGGTATCAATACCTGATGAAAGTACTACTTCTTTTTGCCTTTTTGATATCTTCTCTTTGTGCACAAGAGAATGCTAAGCCTGAAGTCGAATCGGGCATTGCACTTTTTGATGACTGGATTACAAGTCAAATCCAGAATCGTCAAATCGAAGGGGCCTCAGTAGCAATCGTGCATAAAAATCAAATAGTGTGGAAAAAAGCCTATGGAAAGGCGTCTTTAACACCTACACAGCCCATGGCTTGCGATACGCTCTTTTTGGTTGGAGGCCTCACAAAGCCTTTTACAGCAGCTGCAATTATGAAGCTTTGGCAAGAGGGTAAAATTGACTTAGATGCCTCGCTTGCGAGTTATCTGCCAGGATTTGCTATTCAGGGCTATCATCCAGCGAAGTTGCCTATTACTATACGTCAGCTTCTTAATCATACCTCAGGGATGCCTCAGGATGCAATTTTTCCATATTGGAATGACCTTGAATTTCCTCTTTTCCCCGCCATATGGCAAACGGTAAAAGAACAAAAGCTTGTTTATCAACCAGGAACCACGTGGAAATACTCTCATTTAGGTTATGTGCTCTTGGGAAAAGTTATAGAAGGAGTTTCAGGAAAGTCCTGCAGCGATTATATACAACAGAATTTCTTGGATCCTTTGGCAATGAGCAGTACAACCTTTCGTGTGCAAAAAAATTCAAAGCTTTCATCCGGTTTCACAGGCGCATCAAGAGGACAAAAAATTATTCCCAATTATGATGTAAAAGGGATGAAAGCAGCACTTGGCATATATTCTAATGTAGAAGACATGAGCAAGATGGCTTCACTATTTTTGTCTCAAGATGACCCTGAAAGTATACTACAACGTTCCACCAGGCGTTACATGACCGCCTCGTCAGTTGCGGTTAGTCCTGATATGGGGTATGGCCTGGGGTTTGCTATTCGACGCCATAAAAATACTATTCTTGTTGAACATCCAGGAACAATGCCGGGGGCATCTTGCTATCTTTCGATGAGTCCTAAAAGTGGATGTGCTGTAGTTATAATGTGCAACTCTGAGGAGTGGCTAGTCCCTTGGGTAAATGAGGCATCTCGCTGGGTGTTTTCTGCTGTGAATGACTCAGAAAGCCAGGAAGGTGTTGGCTCATCCGTTCCAGAAGAGTGGCTAAAGTACAGAGGTAAGTATACAAATCGCGAGCATGATGTGTATGTGGAAGTTTATAAGGGAAGGCTTGTTCTTTATGAGCCCTTGTTTATGAATGAGCTCGACACCCTTGAGCCACAAGGTGGGGCCAATTTTCGTATAGTGCAGGGATATACGTTTGGCTCGACCAATGGTGATGAGGTCACATTTCATCTTAGATCAGACGGCACGGTGGCGTATATGAAAATCGCAAATATTTACCTTACTCGTGTATACTAAATCCCTTACAACAAGGGGTTTTGTACTATGTCTCGTTTTTTAGCCTATTTCTTTTGCGTACTGTTGACTTCGGCTTGTGGGCCAAATCAGAAAGTTGAACCCGAAAAAACTCAACTTGAAATACGGGAAATCCAGACAAGAACATTTGACACTAGTAATTTTAAGCTTGTCATGAAAAGTGTTCTTAACGTACTTCAGGATGAGAATTTTACTGTAAAAAACGTTGCTATGGACCTTGGATTTTTGACGGCAACTAAGGAATCTGACGTAGAAGATTCAAACGACAGATTTTGGGCAAAAATGCAGCGTGCTGAATCGGCTCGTTGGCCAAAACACGAGGTTGTTGAAGCTACTGTCAATGTGAGCGAATTCGGTAAAAGTATACGTGTCCGAGTGAATTTTCAGGCAAAAGTTATGGATAATAGAGCGGCCATCATTAGTGTAAAACAGATGACAGACGAAAAGTTTTATCAGGAATTTTTTACTAAAGTGAGTAAGGGAATTTTTATTCAACAACAAGATATTTAAGGTGAACAATGAAAAATGTACTTTTTGCAGCTCTTTGCGCGGTAACATGTTTGATTTCTGGCTGTCAGTCTGCTGCTAGCCATAGTCGAGATGTTTCTGAACAGGCAGCAGATGAGAAATTTACTTTGGGTAACGTCCAAAGAAAAATCCAAAAAGGAATGTCTCAAGCCGATGTCGCCGGATCTCTAGGCTCCCCTAATATTGTCACAAAGGATGCCAGCGGTAAAGAGGCCTGGGTTTATGACAAGGTAGCTCGTGAAGTTTCTTATTCTCGCGATCAGGGTGGTGTTTGGCTAATTTTAGGAGCTTATTCGAAAGAAGCTGGAGCTACAAGAACGAGTCAGAGAACTCTTACTGTAGTAATAAAATTCGATGATAAAGGTGCGGTTGATGATGTTACCTACCACTCAAGTCAGTTCTAGTTGTCTTGCATGGGATAAGCAGGGCTTTTTGGCCCTGCCTGATGATTCGTATGACTCCTATTGTGAACGTGTATCAAAACTACAAAGGACAGCCGTAAATACAAATACAACTGCCTGCGAGTTCCTTGTAAATAGTTATGAAATCGACCCTAATTGGGTGCCTGTAGAGTATTCGAATAAAGACCTGAGGCTGTGGGAGGCTGGCTGCACATGGTATACTGATGAGGCTGATGTTTGTCCGACAATACAGCTTAGGGCCCATTTTGAGCATGCATCAACCTATCTTGGGATGTATCAAAAAGATGAAGTGCTGTCTCACGAGTATGTTCATGCTGTGCGTGCGGGGTTAGGCTCCTCATCTTTTGAAGAAATTTTCGCTTATTTGCTTTCATTTTCATTTTCCACATCCATGTTAAATAGGGCTATAAAAGGCTTCAGGGTTGCCTTAGGGCCTCTTTTTGAGCGCCCTTTTGAATCTGTGATTTTCGTTTTCTCCTTCATTCCCTTATTGCTGATAGCGGCTAAAGACTTTTTTGTTGATTCCTATAATGCTTCGTTGCTGGCGATGTTTTTTATGCCAGCCTTACTGTTATCTGTTGGGATTGTGGCATTTTTCTTCGTGCGGTTGAGTTTGCGCTGGTGGCAGTGGTTACGCTGTAAAAAGCGTTTGGATTTGCTTTTACATAGATCTAGTCTTCCTCTAATGGTTCGACTTGTCGATGAAGAGATTATTCTTTTTAGTGCAATGAGACCTGACGAAATTCGGCAATGGATTGAAATGCAAGGTGAAAATTTTCGCTGGCAGCTTCTTGCTAAGGCGTATTGTAACGAGTTTTGCTAAGCTCAAAATAACAGAACCACAGTGAGCTCTGAGCTCGCCTGAGATATATGAGGTGATGAGAGTAAATTTTTACTGCTTTTTCTCTTGCACTCAGCTTGGAGTTTTGGCAGTCTTGGTAGTATAAACACTGTGAGTTGATATGTTAGAAGACTATGAAGAATTTAGCCCAGGTCAAATAAAAATCTTAGAGCGCTTTGTTACTAGTACCAAAAGCTCTGTTTTTGTCCTCAGAAACCTTCCTGAAGTAATTAAGGGGGCTCTTTTTTCAAGATATTCCCGTTCTTCACTTGGTCTTCGGACGCTTCTTCTTAAGGAGTTTATCGCAAATTCAGATGAGACTGGATTTGACCAAATTACGGGCCAAACTCAAGGGGCTGAAGGTGACGAGCCAACTCAGCAGCTTATCGCAATTAAAAAAGCGCAAAATTTTTACGACCGTATTCTCGATGGGTATGGCGATGACTCTATTGGCGAGTTGGGTGGTGCGCATCTGGCTATAGAGAATATCTCGATGCTTGCAGCAAAAGCTGTTGAAGATAGCCGCTTGGGGGGATCTCCACTCGAAAAATCAACCCGCTATATCTACTTTGATCAAAAAGTAAAGGGCGAGTATCTCTTTTATCGCGAACCAATATTGATGACCTCCGCTTACAGATCGCTTTATGTCAATACCTGCAATATGCTCTTTGACACCTATGCAAAGCTGATTCCTCCTCTCACAGCTTTTATGGAAGCAAGATTTCCCCGTGATCAAGAAACGTCAAAAACAGCCTATTCAGCAGCTCTTAGAGCAAAAGTATTAGATTGTCTTCGCGGATTATTGCCGGCATCTACACTTACGAACATGGGCTTTTATGGCAATGGCCGCTTTTTTGAATACCTGATTCACAAAATGCATTGCCAAAGTTTAGCCGAACTTCAAGAGCTTGCAAAGCACTCTTATGAAGAGCTTTATAAGGTAATTCCCTCCTTTATACGTCGTGCAGAGCCTTCTCACAGACACCATAAGACATTTGCAGAGTTTACTGATGCTATGCAATCAGAGATTAAATCTTTTGGTAAAACAAATGGATCTCAGGTGCAAAGTAATGATGAGCCAGGTGTGCGCTTAATCTCACACGACACAGATGGCGTTTATAAGGTTGCAGGAGCATTGCTTTATGCACACTCTAACAAGAGCCTTGAGTCTCTAGTAGAGCATGCTCGAGGCCTTCCTGAAGATGAACTGGGCCGACTGTTAGAAACGGCAGCTATGTGTAGAGAAAATCGCCGTCAGAAATCTCCGCGAGCACTAGAGCACGCAAGCTTTACCTTTGAAATTTTGGCTGACTTTGGGGCCTACCGCGATTTACATCGCCATCGCATTCTTACCCAAGAGCGTCAGCTTTTGAGTTGCGATTATGGCTACTACCTTCCGCAAGAGCTTATAGATAGCCATTTAAGCTCTGATTATTGCGCGGCACTTGATGCTGCCAGGGATGCCTTTGATACAATAGCTAAAGAGCTTCCTGAAGAGGCTCAGTACGTCGTGCCGATGGCCTATAACATTCGCTGGTATTTTACTGTGAATCTTCGTGCCTTACAGTGGATGTGTGAGCTTCGTTCATCAGCGGCTGGCCATCCATCGTATCGTCACATTGCTCAGCGTATGGCAAAAGAAATTGCCCGAGCTGAGCCGCAATTTGAGCGCTACTTTAAATTTGTCGATTACGATGGCTACGAACTTGGCCGTTTAGGTCAAGAGCAGCGCACCGCAGAGCGTTTAGGCCTGGCCTAGATCAGTCGTGTCTGGTGGTTTTCGACAATTCGATTGTAATTTGAGATAACCGTTCGGAGCTGATTTACAGGCTGTCTTACAACGGTGTTAAATGCGCCGTTGTAGAGAAGATCGTTGATCTTTGTTTCTTCATCTTGAAATCTTGCTATAATTTTTGTTTGCACGTTGAGGTGGGGCTGTCGGTGATTCGTAATCACGAGGTTGCCACGTCGTCTATAGCTGCGTTGAACCACTGATACTGTCGGGTTTAGTGATGTTTGTTGGTCGACATTCAGTAAATTGCGTGTAAACTCCACCTGCTGGCCTCGTAATTGCTGGTTGGCACCTGTTCGTTTCATGAGCTCACAAAGCGCATTCCACCCATTTGTTGCTGCATACAGTAACGGTGAGTACTCATGCATCTCTGTTTTTCTTATCATCTTATCAGGAAGTGCTGCTTTCATAGAGCCAAATGAGATGCCAAATTCTGCACGTGTCCAAAAGAGTTGGTTGAGTTGAGCACCTTTTTGTACATATTTTTGAGCAAGAGCAACATCGTGTCTCGTGTGCATGCTTCTAACAAGTTTGTAGTAGAGGCTTTGTGTTTTAGAGGCACTTAAGTGCTGGCTTATGGGCGTTGCGTTGGCGTTAGGGGCTCTTACTTGCAGTACACAGAAATCTGCAAATTCTTTTACTGATGCTTTTGTGACATTTACTCTGTCAGTGTGTGTGTTAATCCAGTTAGCATAGTCGTTTTTATTTAAAGCGCGCTCTTTACCATGTACTGTTACAGTTACTGAATTGCCAAACGCCCAGGCGAAGAATTTAGTGAACCAGTTGTTGTAGCTGTCTATAGAATCAATATAGAGACCGTCGTAAGAAATGTGTAGTCGGCCGTTATCTACTGTTGATTGAATGTTGTTGTTTACCATGCGCGCCTCATAATTTTAATTAATTGAAAATGGTAGCACAATAATATAATTAAACAAAGGCATATTGCATTTATGATCACTAATTGTTTTATGCTTTGACTAAAGTGAATTACTATAAAATAGCTTATTTTCCCTCTTTTTCTATCACTTATTTTCTTTTTTTATCATCTCGCGTACACTTGCTGGGAATTTATTGGGGAGAATATGAATAAGACACTTGGGGCAAGTCTGCTCATTACAGGGTGTTGTATCGGAGCCGGGATGCTTGGTATTCCTGTAGTTACTGCAGCAGCTGGGTTTTATCCGTCGACACTTTTTTTTGTACTTGCCTGGTTTTTTATGACTATGGGGGGGCTGCTTTTAGCAAAGCTTGTTCTTTCTTTTAATAAACCTGACATCCACCTTTTGAGCATGGCCGAGGCTACTCTAGGACGCTATGGGAAGCTTGCGGCATGGATCCTCTTTGCCTTTTTGTTTTATGCTATAATGACTGCCTATATTATTGCAGCTGGAGTGCTCGTTTCAGACTTTACGGGGATTACATTTCATATAGCTGCAATTGGCCTTGTTACGGCAATGTTTTTTGCGATTGCTAAAGGCGTGAGGCTTGTTGACTCACTAAATCGCTATTTGCTTTTGAGCATGGTGGCCTGTTATGTATTACTTGTTGTATTTGGTCTTCCCTCTGTAAGTTTTGAGCGGCTAGAGCGAGCAAACTTTAGTGCGGCCTGGGCATCGCTTCCTCTTTTGGTGATATGTTTTGGCTTTCATAACCTTATTCCTTCCCTTGCAACCTATCTTAAGCAAGATTACAAGGCGCTCAGAAAAGCTATTATCATAGGAAGCCTTACCTCCCTTGCAATCTATTTATTGTGGGAATTTGTAATTTTTGGGCTTGTTCCTGATTCAAGTATTAGTGAGTGGGTCGAAGCAGAAGAAAAAGGAGAGCTTGTCACCCAGGTTCTTGCGGATACCGTAGGGTCAAAATCGGTCGTGGCCTTTGTTCGGGGCTTTTCTTTTCTTGCCATTGCTACTTCATTTTTGCCTGTAGCCTTTAGCTTTTTAGATTTTTTAAAGGATGGACTGAAAGAGGTGCATAAAAGAGCCTCAAGTAAATCGTTAGCACTTGTTGTGCTTGTTCCCCCACTTTTGCTTTCACTTAGCGATCCTCAGCTGTTTTTAGAGGCACTAGACTTTGCAGGCGGCATATGCGCTGTAAGTATATTTGGCATCATGCCAGCTCTTATGGCAGCAAAGCGCGGGGTTGTAGGGCCTTTTTATTGGGGGCTTATACTCGCAGCCTCCCTAGTTGTATTTTCTATCGAACTTGCTCACCAGTTAGGATATATGTAGCATGAAAAACCGTTTATTTGGCGCGATACTTTTAATTGCAGGTACAGCAACGGGTGCTGCTATGCTTGCGCTTCCTGTGAGTACTGGGCGTGCAGGGCTGATCCCCTCTCTTTTGGCTATGGGATTTGTCTGGATCTACTTATGCTATGCAGCCCTTTGTACTTTAGAGGTGGCCATCAGTCTGCCAAAAGATTCAAACATCGTAACGATGGCGGAGCATACGCTTGGAAGATGGGGCAAAATAATCAGCAGTGTTTCTTACTTGTTTCTTCTTTATGCACTTAATACCGCATATATTGCGGGTACAACAGCGCTGTTTCAGGACTTTTTTGAGGATGTGACGGGCATCCATTTGGCCCAAATTGTTTGCGCTCTTCCTTTGCTTGCTATTTTTAGTGTGCTTTTGAGAAGTGGTGTAAAAGCCGTAGATGCTATCAACCGTATTGTTATGCTGGGCCTAGTGCTAAGCTTTAGCGTGCTTTTAGTTGTCTCATTGCCGCACGTCAAAATTGAAAATCTGGCTGTTACACGTTGGCAGTATGTGCTTCCTTCACTATCGATAGTACTTACAGCTTTTGGGTATCATGTAGTAATTCCAACTCTTGCTTCCTATTTGCACGACAACATTAAAAAGCTTGAAAAAGCCATATGGATAGGTAGTGCGCTCCCATTTATCGGCTACTGCATCTGGCAGGTGGCAACGCTTGGGATAGTACCTATTGCCGGTGCTATGAGTATAGAAACAGCCTATCAGCAGGGTATGAGTGGGGCAGAAATTCTAGGAGAGGTCAGCCAAAGTAACTGGGTGACGGGTGTAGATACGCTGTTTGCCTTCTTTGCTATAGTGACATCATTTTTAGGGGTCTCGATGAGCCTTTTTGACTTCCTTGCTGATGGATTAAAAAAGAAGGCGATATTTCGCTTTAAAGGGCTTTTATTTATTATTGCCTTTTTGCCGCCGCTTTATTTTGCACTTTCGTATAAAAGAGCCTTTTTATCAGCGCTAGAGTATGCCGGGGCTTATGGGGTTGTGATACTGCTAGCTATTATCCCAGCTCTTATGACCTGGAGAAAGCGCTATAGCCTAAAGCTTCCAGGAGATGTTATTGCTCCGGGAGGAAAGCCTGCGCTTGTTTGCTTTATGGCAATCTCTATTTGTTTTATTGTTTTGGAAACCTGTTTTAAAGTTGGAGTGCTTAATGGATAAACCGAAAAAACGCCTAATTACAGGTGATCGCCCAACAGGCCTACTTCATCTTGGTCACTATGTTGGTTCTATTCAAAACCGTTTAAAGATGCAAGATACCTACGAATGCTACTTTCTTGTTGCCGATCTTCACATGCTTACTACTAAAAAAGCAAAAAATGAGATTGTAGAGTCGCGCATACACATACGTGAGATGCTTTTAGATTACTTGAGTTGTGGAATTGACCCTAAAAAATCGCTCATTTATCTGCAGTCGGCTCTACCGGCTGTTTATGAGCTTAACCTTATATTTGAGATGATGGTGTCAATAAACCGTCTGCAGGGGCTTCCAAGTATAAAAGAGATGGCTAAAAACGCAAAGATGGAAGAAGACAGTATCCCATTTGGCCTCGTAGGCTATCCCGTGCTTCAGTCGGCTGATATTTTACTTCCTAAAGGTGACATTGTACCTGTTGGTAAAGATAATGAAGCTCACGTCGAGCTTTGTAGAGATATAGCAAGACGCTTTAATGGACTCTATGGGGACTTTTTCCCCTTACCACAGGTTTTATTAAGTGAAGTGCCTACATTAGTTGGGACTGATGGCCAGGGGAAGATGAGTAAATCCGCTGGTAACTGCATCTTTTTATCTGATGATGCAAAGAGCGTCGAGAAAAAAATTCGAGGCATGTATACAGATCCGAATCGCGTTCATGCAAATATTCCGGGCAAGGTAGAGGGAAACCCTGTGTTTATCTACCACGATATCTTTAACCCAAATAAAGCTGAAGTTGCACAACTTAAACAGCGATACAGCGAAGGAGCTGTGGGCGACGTTGAAGTAAAGGATTGCCTTATCCACGCTGTAAATAATTTTCTCGAGCCAATTCGTAAACGAAGAGTGCTTTTAGAGGAAGAAAAGGGGTATGTGGAAGAGGTGCTTTATGATGGCACTATGAGGATGATTGACGAATCCAATGATACCCTCAAAGAGATAAAGAGTGCCATGGGGCTTTCTGGCACCTGGAACAAGATTTCGCGCCAAGCTCGTGATAGAAAGAGCAAGCATGATATCGCCCATCATCCTGTGATGTAATATGTTTGAACTTGCAACAAGTTTTACTCCAAAAGGTGACCAGCCTCAAGCTATAGAAAAGCTGTGCCAAGAGGCAGAAAGAGGGCAAAAAGCTCAGGTGCTTTTGGGTATTACAGGTTCTGGCAAGACCTTTACAATGGCAAAGATGATTCAGCGCTTGCAACGGCCAACACTTGTTATAGCTCATAATAAAACCCTTGCTGCACAGCTTTACCAGGAGTTTCAGAGCTTTTTCCCTACAAATGCTGTTGAATATTTTGTTTCATACTACGACTACTACCAGCCAGAAGCTTATATTGCTCGCACCGATACCTTTATCGAAAAAGATTTTGCAATAAACGACAAAATTGACAAGATGCGCCTTAGTGCGACTCGATCTCTTTTAGAGCGTCGTGATGTGATTATAGTGGCCTCAGTAAGCTGCATCTATGGTCTTGGTACACCTGAGTACTATCGCGGTATGGCTTTGCAGCTTCAAGAGGGGCAAAAAGTACGTCGCGATGACGTGCTCCTTCATCTTGTAGATATGCAGTACACAAGAAATGATACCGATTTAGCCCGTAAAAATTTTAGAGTGCGCGGCGATGTTTTGGATATCTTCCCAGCGTATGAAGAGGACATAGCCTACCGAGTAGAGTTTTTTGGTGATGATGTTGAGCGTCTATCAGAATTTGACCCTCTTACAGGTAAAATACGGCGCCGTTTGGCAAACATTTCTATTTACCCGGGCTCTCACTATGTCACCCCCGAGGCTGTGCGCCTTGAGGCTATAGCGTCGATTAAGCAGGAGCTTGCCGAGCAAATTAAATTTTTCGACAGCCAGAATAAGCTTATAGAGATGCAGCGTATACAGCAGCGAACCATGTATGATATTGAGATGATTAAAGAAGTTGGCTTTTGTAAAGGAATTGAAAACTACTCTCGCCACTTTAGCGGCAGAAATCCAGGAGAGCCCTCGCCCTGCCTTATAGACTACTTTCCTAGTGATTATCTTTTGTTTATTGATGAGTCACACCAGACAGTGCCCCAACTTCGAGCCATGTATAATGGCGATAAAGCCCGCAAGCAGTCCCTTATCGATTTTGGCTTTCGCTTGCCATCGGCCTATGATAACAGACCATTAAAATTTGAAGAATTTTTACGCCTGGTTAATCAAACGGTGTTTGTGTCCGCAACGCCTTCTGAGTTTGAGCTTTTAGAAGCGGGCGGTATGGTAGTTGAACAGATTATACGCCCCACAGGCCTTCTTGATCCACAAATCGAAATTAGGCCAGCCTCTACTCAGGTAGATGACTGCCTAGCCGAAATTAACATCGAAACAAAAAAGGGGGCTCGCGTGCTTGTTACTACGGTAACAAAACGCCTTGCAGAAGAGCTTGCAACATACTTAACAGATCTTGGCATAAAGGCTCGCTACCTTCACTCAGAAATTGAAACCTTAGATCGTTTAAAAATTATTCACGATCTAAGAAATGGTGTTTTTGATGTGCTTGTAGGAATTAACCTGCTTCGTGAAGGGCTTGATATTCCCGAGGTATCCCTTGTAGCTATTTTAGATGCTGATAAAGAGGGCTTTTTAAGAAGTGACACCTCGCTTATTCAAACATGTGGAAGAGCAGCACGTAACGAACATGGACGTGTCATCATGTATGCTGACACTATTACCGGCTCCATAAAGCGAACTGTGGCAATCACCGAAAAGCGCCGTAAAATCCAGCAGGAGTACAACGAAAAGCATGGCATTACCCCTAAAACTGTGAAGCGTGATATTGGTTTGATGCACATCTTTGAAGAGGGACTAGCTGATACTGAAGTGCCACCTACTGCAAAGAAGAAAACTTCTGTTGAACATGAAGATCTAACACTTAACGAAGTCCGCAAAAAAATTGCTGATTGGGATAAGGCTATGAGAAAGGCGGCAAAGGATTTGCGCTTTGAAGATGCCGCCCACGCACGTGATATGATGCGCCGTTACGAACAGATGGAGCTTACTTTATCATGATCTATGACATTACTCCCCTTATTTCAAAAGACCTTCCAGTATGGCCAGGAAGCAAGCCCTTTTCTCGTACTATAGAGTGTGATATGAAAAGCGGAAGCATGTTTACAGCTTCTGTTTTTTCTGGGACGTGCCATCTGGGCGCTCACATTGATGCCCCATCTCACTATAGCTTAAAAGGTGAATCTATTGATGAGCGGTCGTTGGAGTATTTTTTAGGCAAATGCCAAGTCATCCGAGTTGACGTGCCAAAAAGAAGCCATATTCACTACAGCCATTTAAAAAGCGTCCATGCTCCGCGAGTGCTTTTTGCAACGAATACCTTTGATTTTACAAGACGCACCTTTCAGACCGATTTTGCTGCAATAGACCCTGCTTTAATGGAGCAACTTGCAGACCTTGGTGTACTTACCGTTGGTATTGATACTCCAAGCGTTGATCTTTATGAATCACAAAATCTCGAATCGCACCATATGGCTCTACGCTATAATATAAACATTCTTGAAGGAATTGATTTAAAAGATGTTCCAGAGGGTCTCTACGAGCTGATTGCGCTGCCTCTTAAACTTAAAGGGTTTGATGCAAGTCCTGTTCGAGCTATTCTTCGCGAGCTTTAAAAAATTCAGGTTTGCAATTTAAACACCTGTTTAGTTAAGGTGAAGTTGTCGAACGTAAGTAGACGGTTTCATTGAAATTCTTTGATTTTTTTGTTTGTTACCCTCAGTAAGTAATTGCTGAGGGTTTTTTGATTCTATGCACTTTCTAAACTTGGTTAGAGGCTAGGTTTGTTCGCAAGGTATTCTACGAGATCAAGCTTTACTTGCTCTAAGCCCCAAGCTAGGTACTGGCATGCTGCCCTTGATCGGTCTAAAAATTCTATCTGCTTCTCATCCTCTGACTCTAAGGACTGCTGTTGACAGTTTTCAATGACAGCATTGAGTTTATCTAGTGTATTCTTGCTCAATAGTGTAGGGTTGTCCATCTTCAAAATCAATAAGCGAATAAATGGGATAAGAAGCTGTCCTGCATCACCTGGAAGGTTCATTTCTTTTACAATCGACTCAAATTTTTGCCAAAGGTTTTTTCCTTCATCGAAAGGTTTAGTTAACCTAACAGGATAGAAGATAAGTATTTCTGCTAGCTGGTGCGCAAACTCAGTAAATGCTGGATTATCAAAGGCCTCTTTGAACTTAGGTTCGAAATAAAAAACATTATTTTCAGGCAGGGAAGGGTCGGCAAAAATTTCTTTGTAGGTATTAAGGTAGGTTGTTAAAATTTCAGCCTCTTTACGTGCTGCAGCTATCTCCTTTTTGGATTGGCTGGGGAAAATTTTTGATAAAATGGATTTTGTTTTATTGATCGCCTTAGATCTATTTTCTACGAATGTATCTATTCGAACTGATATGGAATTCATTGTGTTAATCATCTCTTCCATATCTTTATGGGTTGCCGAATTTAGATTTGTGGATAAATTGCCGCTTAGGGCTTCGATATCTTTTTCGAGCCTGTTTAGCTCCCTCGATGCTTTAGTTAAGTTATTGTTGTTTAAGAGCCCGGTTATTCCTCGTCGAGGGAGGTCTACGCGGAGTTTTTGGATGAGTCTAACTTGAGTTTCGATGGTCATTTGCATCTTTTCAACTGGATTAGGGTCGTAATTTGGTGTGCTTTGCATACTAAAGCTCCTCTTTTGACTGAAAAGGGATACCCCCCCCCTCCAACCTTTAGCATAACACTATAAAGTAATTTCTATAAATAGATAATAGGAGCTTTTAAGCGACTAGGTATGACCCCAATACCGTTCACTTAAACTGAAAACTAAAACGATTTGAACGATGGAACGATCAAAAAGATAAAATGTAAATTTACACGCCTAGACAGTGGCGAATTTTTCAGTTTTCATCGTTATTATCGTTCTATCGTTTTAATCTTTGAGAGCTAAAGTGAATGGTGCTAGGCGTGCCCCAGGGATTGGCCTATTAGGCAGCGAATTTCGAGCCCTTGCGCTGTTGCATCTAGAAGGTCAGGGTCGAACTGGATGCGACCCTTTTCAAAGAGTATGAGAAGTGCTGAGCCGCCAAATTCAAAAAAACCCTTTTCTGAGCCTTTGGCACAGGGTGTATCTGGGGTGTAGGTCTCTATGATGCTCCCTACGTTTGTGGCCCCTACCTCTAAAAAGGCGACTTGGCCAAATTCTTCTGATGATAGGGTTGTGAGCATACGACGGTTGACGCCCCAAATCCAGGAATTGTCTTTGATGGCAATGGGGTTTACTGAAAAGAGCTTACCGTTGATACACTTAGCTTGTGATGGAACGCAATTAAAGGGGAAATAAAAGCGGTGGCAGTCAGTAGGGCATAGGCGGGCTATAACTAGGCTTCCCCCGTCATATCGAGCCGCAAGTTTTTCGTCTTGCAGTACGGTTTTGAGGCAAAACGTTTTACGTTTTACTTCGAATGAATCGTTGAGGGTTATTTTAGGATAAAATCTGTATCGGCCATCTGCTGGGATAATAGGACCCTCAGCATGAGGCCTAGAGGAGGGTTTTAGTTTGCGCACAAAAAAATCGTTAAAGGTGGCAAAGCTCTCTGGTGGGTCAAGAAATTCGCTCGTGTCTACATTAAACCGTTCGATAAAGGGCTGTACTCGAGATTTTGAAGATGGATGGCTTTGGATACGGCCATAGATCCAGCTTGTAAAAGGCCACTTTGCAAGGCCGTGTAGCGCAAGCTTCCCTACTGTTTTTGATACTAGGGAGTTTCCGTACAAGAAGCGAATGGCCTGCTCTCCAAAGACCTCTTCAGTTTCAATTTGGCCTGTTTGGCGGTTGATATAGCGAATAGAGTCCATATGAGTTGCTACTTTGCCTGAGGGATGTTTTTTTTCTCAGAAATCTTCGCAAATTTCTTTAACTCTTCAAGAAATTGCGGTGAAAAATAATCTTGAAGTGCAGCGTCGGTGATTATAGTTTGAATATCGTCAGCTAGATTTACGAGTGTAAGGAGGTTGTCGGTATCACTAGGGTCTTTTACTGCGGTAACTTCAGCCTGTTTATACTGCATGAGAAGTGTTTTAAGGTCTTTTAGTCTTGTTAGGCTTGCCTCTGTGGCTTTTATAAGCTGGTCAACTTTAGCTACTTCGTCTTGAGTTTCTTGAATGGGTAGGTTTTTAGCGTCGATCCCATGCATAAAAGTAAGAAGATAAAGAGACAGTAGTGCTAGGCGTTTAATCGATTTCATCTTGTGTGCCTTTCGGTTAAAGAAAAAGGATACTAGAGCGTTAGTTTCTTGTCAAAGTGTGGCTAATGTAAAGCGGCTTGACAAGAGGAATTCTTGAATCAATGCTCAAGAAGGTGCTAAGCCGAGTGCTTTGGAATGAGATTTCTAAGGATTAAAAATCAGCCTACATGTATACTGGGACAATGGAATTTGTACATCGCCCCTATATCCCTGGAGAAACTATTGCCGCTTGCGCTACGGCGCCCGGAGAAGCTGGCATTGCAATCATCCGCATTTCAGGTAGAAATGCCGTGGATGTCGCTGAAAAAATTTTTTCAAAGTCAGTTTCAAAGCTAAAAAGTCATACTGTCCACTATGGTAAAATTGAGCTTAACGGCATTTGTATTGATGATGTGCTCTTGATTGTCATGAAAGCTCCTCGTTCGTTTACAGGTGAAGATACTGTTGAGATTCACTGTCACGGCGGGCTTGTTTCAAAGCAAGTGTTAGAGGCTTGTATTCGCGCTGGGGCAAAACCTGCAAGCCCAGGTGAGTTTAGCTTTAAAGCATTTGTTAACGGCAAAATGGATCTCGCTCAAGCCGAAGCTATTCAAACAAAAATTTGTGCAAAAAGTGAGATTGCCTTAGCTCTTGCCCAAGATCAACTCGAAGGGCGGCTTTCTAAAAAAATAGCTGAGATGCAGGGCAAACTTACCGATATTGCCGCTATCTTTGAGGCGTGGGTTGACTTTCCTGAAGAAGATCTTGAATTTGCTCCCTTTGATGATGTCATTGCAACGCTTCGCACTGCTATGGAAGAAATAAAAAAACTTATAACAAGCTTTGAACAGGGTAAAGTGTTGCAAACCGGTGTTGCTATTTCTCTTATAGGCAGCCCTAATGTAGGTAAATCCTCACTAATGAATGCGCTCCTAGGCAAGGACAGAGCTATAGTTTCCCCAATTGCTGGTACTACGCGTGACCTTGTAGAAGATGACATGCGGCTTAACAGTCTTCATCTTCGCCTTATTGATACAGCGGGAATTCGCTCGACAGATGAGAGTATTGAAGAGGAAGGTATTAGAAGATCGAAGAAAGCGAGCATCCAGTCTGATATTATACTCTATGTTATGGATGTAACCTCGCCTCAAACAATTGATTTTGACTTACCCCCTGAAAAGACCATTGGTGTGTGGAATAAAATTGATCTTCCACATGAAACCCCCTTGCCTAAGCTCCCATTTGAATATGTGGTGGAGCTCTCGGCACAAAAAGGTGATGGTATGGAAGTGTTACATCAGGCAATAGATGCCCTCATCTGGCAAAAAGGTGCACCTCGTAGAGATGAGGTTGTCATAACCTCCTTAAGACATAAAGAGGCGCTAAGCGCGGCGTATGTGCATTGTGAAGCTGTTGTGCATGGGCTTGTTAATAAAGTGTCAGCTGAGTTCATTTCATTTGATATGAGACAGGCACTTCAGGAGCTTGGCACGGTTATTGGTACAAATATTTCAGAAGATATTTTGACTTCGGTCTTTTCTAAGTTTTGCATTGGGAAATAACCATGCTGCTGAAGAAACGCGTGGCGATTATTCAGCAAATTCTTGATGAGTATTTTCCTGATCCCCCTATTCCTCTACAGCATAAAGACCCCTATACGCTACTAATAGCTGTATTGCTTTCGGCTCAGTGTACAGATCTACGCGTTAATAGCGTAACTCCTGCGCTCTTTAGGCTGGCTGATACACCACAAAAAATGTGCAGGGTTGAATATGAACAGATACAAAATATTATTCGCCCTTGCGGCCTTTCTGAGCGGAAGGCTAAAGCCATAAAAGACCTTTCAAAAATTCTTATAGACAAGCACAAAGGCTTAGTTCCGGAAAATATTGATGAGCTAGAAGAGCTTCCTGGTGTAGGTCACAAGACAGCATCTGTTGTTGTGGCACAATGTTTTGGAATTGATGCATTTGCTGTAGATACCCACATTCACCGCTTAGCAAAGCGATGGGGGCTATCAAAAGCAAAAAATGTAGTGATGACAGAGCGTGATTTAAAAAGAGTTTTTCCTAAAAAGTCATGGATAAAGCTGCATCTGCAAATTATCTACTATGCCAGAAGCTTTTGTCCTGCACTAGGTCATCAGGTTGCAGACTGCCCCATCTGCAGTGCACTTGCTGAGGGCTCATCAAAGTAGTTTCGACTTGCCGTGATGACTTCTTTTGATAAGAGGGCAACGCCAATGATGTTAATAAAGAGCATCATGGAAATACACATATCAGCAAGTCCCCAGATAAGATCTACGTGAAGGAATCCTCCAATTGGGATAGCGGCAATGTAGCTGTATTGGAAGAATTTCACGCCTTTAGGGTAGATAAATCCCATAGCCTTTTGTCCACAGTAGGCCCATGCAATCACTGTAGTGTAGGCGAAGAGCATAAGTGATACCATCACTACGTAAAAGCCAAAAGTGCTTTGCAAGCCAGCTTCAAAGGCATGGGTTACCATATCGGTACTCTGCAGGCCAATATCCATAGAGCCTGTAACGATAATCACAAGACCAGTTACAGTACAGACAGTCATTACTAAAAAAGGTGCTATGAGTGTGACAACGCCGTCGAGCACTGGATTTTTTGAGCGTGCGCTCGATTGCAGTATGGGAACAATGCCAGTTCCTGCATCAGTTGCAAAAAGGCCTCGGTCAAATCCTGAGGAAATAGCTTGAGCTATGCCATACCCAACAAATCCAGAGGCAGCAGAATGCATGTTAAAAGCAGATTGAAACATGAGGTTTAATGCCGGAAGTACCTTTTCTGCATGCATGGCTAATATGACAAAAGCAGTCCCGAGGTATAATACGGCCTTTAGTGGCACTATAGCAGAAGCTACTCGTGCAACTCGTTTGATGCCGCCTAAAATAACCCCAAAGGCACAAATTGTGATGATTAATGATGTAGTGATGGGGTCGAGGCCTGCTGATTTCAAGGGCAGGGAAATAGAGTGTACTTGAGCTAAGTTTCCAACAGTGAATGCCGCGAGCATAGTAGCGATGCAAAACAAAATAGCGAGAAATTTATGACCACCACCTTGCGATAGGTAGTGCATTGGTCCTCCGCTGTACTCACCTGTTTTACTTTTGCTTCGATACTTTACCCCAAGATAGCAGCTTGCATACTGAATCGCGGCTCCGAAGAAGGCCATAACCCACATCCAAACTAACGCGCCAGGCCCACCAGTGGTTAAGGCTATAGCGATCCCTGAAATATTGCCTGTACCAAAGTTTCCAGCTAAAACGGAGCTCATGGCTTGAAAATGACTAATCGATCCCGTGCCTGAGCTTTTTTGCAGCATGAGTTTTGCTGACAGGCCAAGCTTTGTTGCCTGAGGAAATTTAAGGCGAAAGGTGAGGTAGCCTCCGAGCAGCATAATAGCTGGGAAGATTATAAAGAGTGTAAACGAGTGATGTATCTGGCTGAGTATTTCTGTTATATTCATGCCAATAGCATACATAAATTTTGGGTAGCTGTCAACTCAAAGCTAAATCAGGCCTATACGTGCCCTTTGCCAGGAAATGACAGGTATTTTATTTTTTACCACAGAGGCCAGTGGTCAACTCAGAGTTCTCAGTGGTTTTTTGTTCTTTAGGTGTGAGCCTTAATTTTTTTGTGGTTGTAGTGCCTTGAAGGCTTTTGGCAGGTTGGCGATAATGGACGAGGCTATCAGGCAGTAGGAGGTTTCCTCTTGGGCGGCGTATTGGCCGGCTGTGCCATGTAGATAGGCTCCCAGTAACATAGCATCGCGTGCTGTAAGCCCTTGTGATAAGAGGGCTGCTAAGATGCCCGTAAGGACATCGCCAGCCCCTGCGGTGGCCATGCCTGCATCTCCCTGCATAAGAACAATAGCTGTTTTTTCATGAGAAAAAAGAAAGCTAGGCCCCCCTTTTAAGATGAGGTTGGTTTGGTTTTCATTAACAAGCTGTTGGCACTTTTTAAGGAGTTTTAAAGAGATCGGTTCTTTTTCTGGAAAAAAGCGATGAAGCTCTCCTAGATGCGGCGTTAAGATAGCATTAGGTAATGGCCCAAATTTTGTGCCACGGGATTTGGCAAGCCAGGTTAGAGCATCAGCGTCAAAAACAGTTTTCCCCTTACAGTTTTTCCATAGAGCTTCAAGCATCACTTCTTGTTTTTTTGATGTTCCAAGGCCTGGTCCTATAAAGGCAGCTGTTGCTTTTTCTAGCCAGTAGCCAATAGTCGTATACTCATCATTTGGATAAGCAATGCGCACAACTTCTCTTGGCTCGCCTATAAATTCCATGCTGTATTCTTCGGGATGAAGAAGGTGCACAATGCCGGCTCCTGAGCGAATCGCTGCCAAGGAAGACATAATTGCTGCTCCTGCCATGCCGTGAGATCCTGCGAGGGCTACAACGTGCCCAGCTTCATATTTATGGCGTGAACGACAGACTGTGGGAAGAAGTGAGGCGACATCTGCTGTTTCCAAGGCAAGTAGTGAGCAAGGAACAGAAGTGGCAGCCTTTTGGAGCCCTATGGGCAGGCTTATGACTTTTCCTACATGGTTCCACCCATCTTCAAAGAAAAAACCAAGTTTGGGATACTCCATTGTACAGGTGATGTCAGCTTTTACAGCTACATCATCGACCAAGCCTGTTGTGGCATTGAGGCCTGAGGGAACATCTACTGCAAATGTGAGGAGGGGCGATGCATTTATCGCCTGAATAATGCGAATTGTATGTTCTTGTTGTTTGCCATGAAAGCCGGTGCCGAATAGTGCATCGACAATAACGCCATCGTGAGCAAGTGTAAGTTCTGCCTGCTCAATGTCTACAACCCTGCCCCCTCTGGCCTCGTATCTTCTGCGTTGTTTTCTTATAAGGGATGCGGGATCAAGTGTTCCAGCCTGTGCAACCTGCACAGTGAACCCATCTTGTAAAAGATAGCGTGCTATAACATAGCCATCTCCACCATTGTTGCCCGTGCCCGTAATAATGAAAGCGCTTAGAGCTAGAGCATTTTCTTTGACGTAGGATGAGATGTATGCAGCACATTCTTTGCCCGCCTGTTCCATAAGGGTTTCTGCGGTGGTTCCGTCATCAATTGCAGTCTTTTCAATCTGTTTCATTTCGTCTGGTGAGACAACTCTAAGCATGGCTATGAACCTTAAAATGAAGTAAGGGTTGTTGTAGCAGATTCAAGTGATTATTTCTAGGTGCTTGAAAGATATTCTTTGGAGTTATTCTTTTGTTAACTCGAACTTCTCAAAGATTTTCAACCAGTAGGTATTGGTTTTTCGTAAACTTGGATCGTCACAAAGCATGTTGAGGACGCAGTACTCAAAGTGTTCGTGAGCGGAAAGTTTGAGGGGGTCGCCTTTTTTTGAGAGCTCCTCTATTCTGGGGCGGGTGTTAGCCTGAGTTCTGGTTGCAAAGCGATTGATTTCCAGGAGTAGGTCTGGATTTGATTTGTCTTTGTAAAGATTTTTTAACAGTGGGAATGTAATATTAAAGTCGGCAATCCAAGGAACTTCTTTCTCAAAAAGGAGAAAATAGAGTGCTCTGCCTAATGAATAAACGTGATGAGAAAGGAGATCTTGTTCAGTAAGCCTATCTTCGTAGTAGGCCAGCTGAAGATCTGCTGGGCTAGAGCGTAGGGTCGGTCCCAGGGGCTTATGTTTAAGGGCAACTGCAAGTTCACTTGTGTAGCCTCCTAGATCGCCAATAACAACCCGGGCGATACCATTTTCTTCATGAATGAAAAAGTTGCCTTTGTTGTTGTCTCGATTAACATACCCTACAGCATTGATTTCGCAAGAACCATGCAGTATATCTTTTGCAATTTTATATTTGGTCTTAATAGGTATGTTGTGACGGTTATGTTTGATAAAAGAATTCAAAGAGCCTTTGTTGTAGAGCGGGGTGATTATTTCTCTGCAGACTCTTCCTGATTTTTTGGTGTGTTTAGAGATAAAAATAGGTTCTATAATGTATTGGGAGCCTTGAAATTTCTTCAGTGCTTCAATTTCTTTGTCTGTCTCTTTAGTGTCTTTTACAATGGCTGTAGCTACGAGTTTTGGATTAATAGGGTCGTAGAGTATCGAGCGCGTGACTCTTTTATGAGACCCTCTACCAACTTCTGGTAGATTGTGTGTTTTTAGATGAACAAAAATACGATTAGCAACAGGATCAATTTCGATAGTTCTTGGAGCTTGAGTATCTTCTTTTCTTAAGTAGAGTGTGGGATGCTTTTTAGATTTACGTAGCGTCTCAATAGTTTGGGTAAGATTGTAAAGCTCTTCAAAAGTCATGCCAGTATCAAGAGTGCTGAGCCTGTTGGCTATGTTGATAAGTCTTTCTTCATGTTTTTGGGGTTTTGATTCCCAAACGATTTCAACTGGAGCAGGAAAAAGCATTAGTGCGTCCTAAAAATAAACGTTGTTAATGTACTGAAGCCAGTAGCTGTTTGTTTCTCGTATCTCAGGGCTTGTCGAGAGCATGCTCAAAATAATAAATTCGAAATGTTCTTCAGGGGTGATAGACTGCTCTTGGATCTTCTCTAAAAGCTCTTGTCGACGTGGGGTTGTGTAGGCAGAAATAGTGGTTTTGCTACGCTCTATTTCCCCTAAAACAGCTGCATTGGAGCTATCTTTATAGAGGGCTCTTATTAGGGGGTATTCTTTGTTAAAGCTTGCAATCCATGGGAGTTCTTTTTCAAAGTAGATAAAGTGAAATACTCTGCCAAGTGCATAGACGTGGTTAGAAAATAGATCTTGTTCTGTGAGTCTATCTTCGAACAGGGCTCTTTGAAGATCAGGTGGGCCCGAGCGTACGCTTGGACCAAAAGGTTTTCGCAAAAGAGCCTCGCCTGTTGTATGGGTATATCCACCTAGATCGCCAATGACAGCAGTGAAGGTGCCGTTTTCTTCGTGCACAAAGAAGTTTCCTCTATTCGTGTCTCTATTTACGTAGCCTTTTTCGTTGAGCACGCAAGAGCCTTTGAGAATATCTTTTGCAATTTTTACTTTTACTTCAAAAGGGATAGCTTGTGGATTTTTTTTAATGAATGACCTCACCGATCCTTTGTTGTACAACGGAGTGATGATTTCATAAAAAATTTCGCCCGATTTTTTTGAGTGCCTGCCAATATAAAGAGGGTCTATAATGCCTTCTGAACCACGAAATTTTTCGAGTACGGCAATTTCAGCTTGGGTGGCAAGGCTATCTGCTACAATGGCTGATGCAACAAGTTTTGGTTCTATCGGGTCATAAAAAATCGAGTGGGTAACACGTTTGTGAGCGCCTTTACCAACTTTGGCGATATTGTGTGTTTTAAGATGAATAAAAATGCGGTTATTTTCAGGGTCAACTTCGATAGTTCGTGGTGCTTTTGTCTCTTCTTTACGTAAATAAACAATAGTATGACGCTCTGATAGGCGTAGGGCTTCAACAAAGTAGACAAGCTCAGTAAGTTCCTCAATGGTCATGCCAGTATCTAAGGCCAGAAGCTTTTCTGCTGTAGCCATTTTATCAAGTGGGCTCATCACAGCTGTTATGAGCCTTTTTGCGTCATATACATGTTCAATAGTGGCGTCTAAAAGCATCGAATTATCTCACTTTACAACGATTCTTCTTTGATCAGACGTTGCATCAACAGATCTACGGCTTCTTTTGGATGAAGGTTGCCTTCTAAAATTTGGAGCACAGCTTCACTGATTGGCAGTTCGATGCCAGCTTTTTTTCCAAGTTGCACTGCTGAAACTGCCGTGTAGGCACCTTCTACAACCATTTCTATTGATTTTTTAGCGTCCCCTGCAGAGCTGCCTTGGCTTAAGAGTTTACCAAAGCTGTAATTTCGGCTGGTTGGTGATGAACAAGTTAAAAAAAGATCGCCCATGCCAGAAAGACCGTATAATGTTTCTTGCTTGGCACCGTAGTGTTTGGCAAGCTTTACTATTTCATGCAGACCTCGCGTCATTAGGCTCGCTCTTGCGCCGTTGCCAAGGTTTAGTCCATCAGAAATACCACAGGCTATGGCAATAACATTTTTAAGTGAGCCGCCAAAGGCAACGCCGCGGATGTCTCTGTTTGGGTAAACCCGCAAAAAGCCAGTAGTAAAGGCCTCGGCAACTGTTTCGGCAACTTTAGGATCGTAGGCACCTGCGACAACAGATGTGGGAAGGTTGCGACTAACTTCGTCGGCAAAGCTTGGACCGCTAAAGGAGCAGATGCTTTGTTGGAATTCTTCACCCATTACATCAACAATAACCTCGGGTAAAATAAGGCCACTATTTTGTTCAATGCCTTTAGATGTTAAGCAAAAGGGTATGTTAGGTGAGATGCCTAGTGCTTTTAGTTGTTTACACACTGGGCGAAGCCCCGCTGAAGTAACAGACTCTATAATCATCTCAGCGCCATCTAATGCCTGCTTTAAATCTGTTGTAAAGCGGACGGATTCTTTAATAGGGCGGCCTTTTAAATTTGGGTGGACACGTGTTTCATTGAGAGTTTTCACGAGCGTCTCTTCGATTGACCAGGATGTTACCTCATGTCCCTTTTCTGCCAATAGTCTTGTAAGGCAAAATCCCCACGCGCCAGCACCTAAATATGTAATCTTCATCTTGCTACACCTCAAAGAGTTAAGCTACATAGTATATGGGTATTTGCTCTCATTGTAAAGAGCTCTCTTTGTGCTGTATAATAAAAAATTAACCATGTTTGTAGCGGCTATTTACTTGCTTTGTATGTAGAAACATCTTAAGAAGTGGTGTACAGAGGAGTAGGTAATGCGTCTATTTTTTGCTTTATGGGTTCTCTTTTTTTCGTTCCACTCTCTTCATGGGGTCTGTTCATTTGCTCCTTGTAGCAAGGCTGTGGGTTTGATAGATGTTGTCTATACATGGGTAGATGGAGATGATCCTGTGTGGAAGAAAAAATTGACTGAAACCCAGATGAGCCATTCGGGCGTTGTTGCCGCGGGAGCTTGTGTAAAGTCGCGCTTTCGCTGTCGGGATGAGCTTAAGTATTCGCTGCGCTCAATTTTAAAATATGCTCCATTTATTAATCACATATACATAGTTACCTGTGGGCAAACTCCAAAGTGGTTAAAGGATCATTCAAAGATATCTGTTGTCGACCATAAAGATATATTTACTTCTAAATCAGACCTCCCGACATTTAATTCTCAGGCTATCGAAGCAAATTTGCATCATATTGAAAATCTTAGTGAGTGCTATATTTATTTTAATGATGATGTTTTCCTTGGAGCAAAAACTAAAGCCAAAGATTATTTTTCAGCATCGGGCAAGCCGAAGATTTTCTTGGCTTCATGGACGGCACCGGATGGTCCTCTCGATAGAAATGACGATACCTTCGATTCGTCCTGGAAAAATACAAATGCGCTTCTAGACCGAATTTTTGGAAATGAAAAGCGTCAAGCGTTAGAACATGCCCCTTTTGCCTTTAGGCGCTCTCAAATGCAAGCTTTAGAAAAATGTATTTCTTCAGTTTTTAAAAAGGTATCTTCGCACCCATTTCGCTCCCCTGATGACCTTGTCATCACAGCAGGCTTCAGTCAATATTTTTTAGATAACTACGGATTGGTGAAACGATCAAAAATTGAAAGTGAAGTTATTGGATTAAAAGATGATGTTGAGGCGAACCGTCAGGCCCTAAATGGAATAGCCCAAAGGCATCCTGTTACCTTTTGTATTGAGGATGCCATGATGGAAGATAGTCCTGAACAAGACAAAGTCCTCAGAGAGTTCTTTGAAAGCTACTTCCCAGATAAGGCTCCCTGGGAGTACTAGCTCTAAACATTTCTAAGGCTTGCAGTAATGAGCTCTGAGATGTTTGGTGGGGCTTTGTAGGTTTCAAAGGTTTCAGTGACGGCACGTTGCGCGACAGATTGATTGTATCCAAGGTTAATGAGGGCTGATATTGCATCTTGTAGAAGAGGTGGGTTTTTGACGCTTATTGATGAATGTATTGGCAGTAGCGAAAGGGTCGATTCTTTAAGTTCGAGTAAAAGGCGTTCTGCTGTTCTTTTACCAATTCCAGGCACCTTGCAAAGGGCTGCGACATCTTTGTTTTGGAGTATGGTTTTAAGATCCGAGGGGCTTAAAGAACCTACTATACTTAAGGCAAGTTTTGGGCCTACACCTGATATGTTCAGAAGGGTTTCAAAGATGTCACGTTCAGTTTCATGCAAAAAGCCATAGAGTGCTTGAGAAAACTCACGGATTACAAATGATACATGTAAGGTAACCTCAGCCGGTGCTGCTGGAAGGTTTAAGGCATAGTTTGTTGATAGAAGTACCTGATAGCCGACGCCCTGAACTTCAACAAGACAGGATCCCTCTTTAATGGCCACTAAGGTGCCTCGTATGTAGCTGTACATTATAATTCTCTTGTCTTGTTGGTTGTTAAAAATTCAACTTCTGGCCAGCTTGCGTGGCATAAGGCTATTGCTAGGGCGTCTGCTGCATCGTGGGGTTCTGGAGGGCTTTTAAGCATTAGAAGTCTTGTCACGGTGTTTTGAACTTGGGCTTTGCCCGCTTTTCCTGTGCCTGCGATAAAGAGTTTTACTTCGCGGGGCGAATATCCGAACACTTTCATTTTATGGCTTTTGGCAGCAAGTAGTGCTGTGCCCATCGCTATGCCAAGTTTAAGAGCGCTTTGGGCATTTTTACTGATAAAGGGGGTTTCTAGGGCCATTTCGTCAGGATCGTGCTGTTTTATGAGCTGCTGGAGGTTTTCAAATATTACATGATAACGATCCCCTAGGAGCAAATCAACAGGTGGTCGTATACAGCCATAATCTATGGGCACAAAAGAGTTGCCATCGATTGCAATAATGCCATATCCAGTTACACGGGTTCCAGGGTCGATACCTAGTATTATTTTTGGTTTCTTTGCCATCTTTACGTCATTTACTCAAATAGTGATTTGGGTTGAGGCTTTGCTTGCGTGGCAAAAGCAAAAAAATCTTTTTCTGGTTCGGCGTAAGATGGTGTTTGAATCGCTTCAAGAGGCTGTTTTAGGTTTTGGATTTGATTCTGTCCTTGATTCTGTTCTGGTAAGGTGAAAATTTGTGCAGATCGCTTTACAAGATTTTCTAGCTCTGCAAACTGACTTTGCATATGACGAAGATGCGTCAGTTCATTCTCTTTTTGCTGGATAATATGCTGATAGCGCAAGCACTCCTCATCCTTAGCTTGAAGCTCGTCTTGTAGGAGGTTAGCTTGTGAGTCAAGCTCTAGCCTCAAAGCGTTTTCAGTTTTTCTTGATTTTTCAATAGTTTCTTCTAGCTGGGTGCATTTTTGTGAGCTTTCTGCAAGTGTAATTTGCAGCTGTGATGAACGATCCATAAGGTCTTCAAGCTGTTTTGATAGCAGCGCGCATTCTTTTACCCGTCTTGCTAGATGTTGCTCAAGTAAACGAAGATGGTTTTCTTGTTCTTCTGTTCTCTTTTGTACAAATATGTGCTCTTGAGAAAGTAGACGATACTTTCGCTGCTCTTCTTCTAGTACTTGGGATTGCTCTTGTAGGCAGGCTTGGGCAACAGCAAGTTCTTGATCGTGGGTTGTTTGGCTCATTTCTAGCTGGTGTATGCGCTCGGATGATTTAAGTTGCTCTTCCTTTGCACTCTCAGTTTCATATCTAAGCTTGTTTTCGAGCTCTTCTATTTTACTACTAAACTCTTCTAGCTTAGTCTCTCTAGTTTTTGAAAGTGCCTTTGCTTCGACAAGCTCATGCCTTGCAATTTCGAGCTCTTCTGTGGCTGATTCAAGAGCCTGGGTTACCTCTTTAAGCTGTTCGTTGAGTATAGTCTCTACTTCTGCGAGTTTTGTGCTTTTTTGAGCTAAGCTTTGCAATCTAGCTGTAAGCGTTGCCTTTTCGCATGAGAGGCTTGTTATTTTGTCTTCAAGTTCTTTTTTGTCAGCTATAAAGCGCAGTAGTCGCGTTTTAGCTTCTTGATTATCAAGAGATGTCAGTTGAATTTTTGATACCAGAGTCTCTTCTTTAGCTTCAGCTTCCAGGCGGGCTTCTTCCAGTGATTTTGTAAGAGATGAAATGGTTTCTTTGCTGCGTAAGAGCTCTGTCTGCAGCAGTTTTTGCTCGGCAATCTGTGCTTCTTGCTTTGTTATGCGACCGTTAAGCTCTGTAACAAGTAGAGTTGCTTTTTCTAGCTCTTTTTCGGCATGCTGTTTTGTTTTATCTTGGGCGCTATTTTTGGAATTAAGTTCTTTTACTGATTTTTTAAGCGCTGAAATTTGCGTTTCTTTCTCTTCGATTTTACTTTCCAGTTTAGCGACAAGGCGCGATTGATCTTTGGTACTAGCTGGTGGTATCTTTGATTCTGTTTCTGCGCTTTGAATCCCAATGGAAATCTTTTTAGTTGCTTGAAGTGCAAAATCTTGGGATGTAGATTCTTGTTTTAAAACAGGTTCTGGTTGTGCAGGAGCTTCTTGAGGTAAAAATTCAGCATGATCTTCATGATTGTTAACTTGCTCATCAATAGCACTTTGAGTAGGCTGGAATTGATCGATTTTATGTTCTTGTTCAAGTTTTTGCTCGTCTAGAGCTGCATTATCAAAAAGCATGGGAGTTGCGTATGAGTGTGTTGATGCTAAATCTTCGCTTGGTTCCTGAGCCTTTTGGTTAATAACTTTTTGCAAGAGCTCCTTGAGGCCTTGCGCACTTAAGCTTTGGGTTTGCATGAGAGGTGTCCTGAAATTTCCTTACCCTGTATTCTAGTCGCCGGATAATTTTTACAGTAGTATATATCATCATGCAAAAACGTATTTTAGTAACAGGTGCTGCGGGGTTTATTGGATTTCACTACGCTAAGGCATGCCTTGAGGCAGGCTTTCATGTGGTCGCAATAGATACTTTCACTCCCTATTATTCAGTTGATTTAAAAAAAGATAGAGCAAAAATTCTGCGCGAAATGGGACTCGAAGTCCAAAACATAGATATTTGCGATCGGGAAAAGGTTGAGAAATTAGTTGCTGATGAAGCAATTACACATATCGTGCATCTTGCCGCCCAAGCTGGAGTGCGCTACTCATTTACCCATCCGGAGGTATATCTTAAAACAAATATTGATGGATTTTTGCAAATTCTTGAAGTTTGTCGAATGAATCCCGAAATCAGACTTATTTATGCTTCAAGCTCATCGGTATATGGCGATAATACAAAAATTCCATTTGCTGAGAGTGATCCAACAGATCACCAAACAAATGTGTATGGGGTTTCAAAAAAATCTAATGAGCTTTTAGCCTATAGCTACCATCATCTCTATAAAGTACCGAGTATCGGGTTGCGTTTTTTTACTGTATATGGCCCTTGGGGCAGACCAGATATGGCCTACTTTTCATTTACAAAGGCTATTTTTGAATCCAAGCCTATTGACGTGTTTAACAATGGCATGTGCAGGCGGGACTTTACCTTTGTTGACGATGTCGTGTCTGCTATGTTGGCATGTCTTGAGTACAAAGAGCCCCTTGCTGTGTTTAATATTGGCAATGAACATCCCGAATTGGTTAATGATTTGATCCAAATGATAGAAGAAAATACTGGGAAAAAAGCTAAAAAAAATTTCCTGCCAATGCAGCAGGGAGAAATTGCAGAAACCTTTGCAGACATAGAGCTGGCAAAAGAAAAGCTAGGATTTAAGCCCACAACTAGGCTTGCTGATGGCATAACAAAATTTGTTGATTGGTATAGACAGTGGACAAAAACTACCGGAATCTCATAGTCTGAGAAAAATTTACTCACCAGATCCGCTGGATCGGAGCATACATTCATGTTTGAAAAAGTCAAATCTATGCGCATGGCGCTTTGCCTCTTAATTGTTTCATTTATAGTGCTTTGTGGCTTTGTCACGTCACGCGATGAAAAATACGTAAGTTATTTCCTTCACCTCTATTCTGCAGGGCTCTTCAGAGAGCAAAACTTTACCCTGCATGATGCTTCGGCTAGTTTTGGTAAGGATTATATCAACCGCGTTGAAATGTCGCTTTCATGCTACAAGTTACTACCACTAGAGCTTGCTCGTAAGCTTGTGTGCGATGTAGCAATGGATTTTCTCAATAAGGTTAACTCAGATCCGGGTCTCAAAGAGAAAGGCTTAATTAAGGAAAAATTTATTCCTCGTCAGCTTTATTTGCGCATAAAGTGTGATAACGCTCTTGGCGAGACAAATGATACGATTTATATTCGCGAGATTATCCTTGATAAAGGTCAGCTTACCTACATTAGCTTTAAGAATATGGACCACTTTTGGGGAAAATCCTATACGGTTCATGAAGATTTTGACTATGCATTGATGCTTACTGGTAATGCACGTAATCCAGAGGATATCATTTCTGAAACAAGAATTATTCCTCAGATGCGAGCAATGCCAGGTGACACAAGTGATTTCCCTGTTCGTCAGCACGAAGAGTTGCTTTATCCTACTCCGCCGGCAACAAAAGAGCAACTTGAGCCAGCTGAGTCATCACCTCCGCCTATTTTACCTCTTGTCGTTGTTGTTGAAGAGTTTTCTCAGTTAAACATAGCGCCTCCAAAAGAACTTCCTGTTGAAGAAGATACAACGCCAAAAACTCAAGAGAATGTACCGCCGCCTCCGGCAGCTGATACTGTTTCTGAGCAAAAAGATAAGGCGCCAATGCCTCCTGAGTTAAAGCAAGAGCCCTTGCCAATATCTGAGCCAAAGCCAGGTTTAGAGCAAAAGACAATGCTGCAACCCCTTGTGCCTCAGCCTGTTGAAAAGTCTACAACCCCTCCTCATGAAGCTGGCGTTTCGGTTCCCTCTCCGACGCCAAGTGCGACACAAATGCCAGAGCGTCTTAAGCAAGCCGAGCGTGAAGGACAAAATCTGTTAAGCAGACATGATACTGACGATGCTCCTGCTGAAAAGGGACATGTGCCTACTTTACCAGAGGTGCATATTGCGGATGCTCAGATGCCTGAAGATGATTTGAAACAAGGTGATCAGTCTGAACAGCACGCGCTACAGCAAAAATCAGAAGGGGATCATGTAGACCTTCTTGGTATATTTGATTCTCTTACAGCAAACGTTGCTGCAGGAAACGCAGATCAAAAAATTGCAAATGCCGATGATGAGGCGTTTTTTGAGCTAGAGCCTCCTGTAGATGGCCAAGAGCAACTAGATAACAGCACTCCGCCCGATGAAAATTTTGAAATGCCCGAAGATGAGTACAAAACTCCTCTTGATGAAGAGTCTCAAGCGACAGACGCTGCCTTAGTTGGCCCTGTTGATAATCTCGTTGCTGACAATGATTCAGTAGAAGAGGTGCCGTTAAAAGAGGACACTATCCCTGGTGTCCAAGATTTTGATATGACTGAAGATGAGTATACTACTTCACCTGATGGCTCTTTAGAAGAAAGATCGAGCACTGTTGAATCAGAATCTGGCGAAATGGAACAAGAAAACGCTGATGTACTCGACTTACCTGAAGAAAGTGCTGAGCAAGTAGCGGTTGTAGAGGCCGAAGCTGCACCTCAAGAAAAAAAATCTTGGTGGCAGGGGCTCTTTTCGTCAAAGAAAGAATCTCCGCAAACAGACACTGAGCTGCAAGCAGAAGAAAATCAACTAGAACAAGCAGAGCCGAACGAAGTAGATGTAAGTGATTCTGTTGAAGAGGCCTTGCCTGTACAATCCGAACTTGATGGAACAGAAGATAGCGCACAAGATTCTGATGCTATAGCCTTTACAGAGCTAGAACCAGAAATTGCTCCAGAAGAGACAAAATCTTGGTGGCAAAGTCTGTTTTCATCTAAGAAAGATGCCCCGCAAGCTGAAACTGAACTTCAAGTAGAAGAGAGTGCAGTAGAAGAAACAGAACCAGAAGCAATCGAAGCTGAAACATCAAAACAAGCAGAGGCGCAAACTGAAGCTGTTGATGAAGCTCCCGTTGAACTTGATGAATCAGAATCTTCTGTGCAAGAAACTGAAAGCATTGCCCTTACAGAGCAAGAACCAGAAGCTTCGCAGCCAATAGAAGAACAAACAGAGACTATCGTATCTGATTATGCTGAAGAAGTGCCTCCTGCACCAGTAGAGATTAATTCATCAGAAGAGTACGTGCAAGATAACCAAAGTCTAGCCCTTGCAGAACAGGAGACAGAGGTTGCCCCTAAAGAGACAAAGTCTTGGTGGGAAAGCCTTTTTTCATCAAAGAAAGCAGAAGCCCAAACTGAACCAGAAACTGAAGAAGTAGAAGAAGAACTGCAAGTAGAAGAACAAGTAGAAGAAACAGTACCAGCAGAGGCTGATGTAGATTCATCACAAGAGTCTGTGCAAGGAACTGAAAGCATTGCCCTTGCAGAACAGGAGCCAGAAATAGCTCCAGAAGAGACTGAATCTTTATTGCAGAGCCCATCTTATGAAGAAGAAACTACTCAAGAAGAAGTTCAGGCAGAGGTAATAGAACCAGAAGCTTCACAGCCA